>NZ_MJXJ01000010.1:0-206961 GCF_001762735.1 Campylobacter sp. BCW_6461
TTCCTCACTCAAATCTATCGTGCTTAAAGCTAGGATAAAAAGTTCGATTTCACTTTCAAATACAAAAAGATGTTTATAGTGTTTGGATAAATTTTTAATAAGCAAAGCATTGCCTATACCATAAATACATGCAAAAGGATATCTATGAGTTTTTTCTAAAATACTTTGATAGAAAAAATTTATTTCTTCTTCTAAATTTTCATACATAAAAACATTATGAGTTTTATCATAGATATTTAAATTTTCATCTATATTAAAACGAGAGCAAGTTTTATTTTGTATGAAATTTAAAAGTTTATTTCCTAAGGGTTCATTTACCCCACTTAATAAAGCTTGTATGTTTTTTTCTAGTATGGTCATTGGGTTTCCTTAAAATTTATCTATTTTTAGTGATATTTTGTCATCTTTTTCGCTAAATTTATACAACAAATCCTCACAAGGATAAGAGATGTATTTTTCTTTACAATCTTTTTTTGGATTTTGTTTTATTTTTTCTAGCATTAAAGGAAGTTCTTTCTTAATCAAAAGTTTTACTGGAATTCCCATGCCGTGATTTAAGTTTTTAATAAATTTTCCATCAACTTGAGATTCTTTAGTAATAGAATGCAAAGTTGCATCAAAACCAAGTTTCTCAAGCTCTTTATAAAGCATAGTTTTTTCTTTTAAAGAAACATACTCATCATATAATGAATGATAACTTATAAAGCAAGTTTTTAAACATTTTGATTGTTCTAAAAGATGATCTTCCTCTAAAAGATTTCGAATTTTTCTTCTTGCGGGAGAAAAAAAACGAGGCGACGAAGAATTACTTGTCCAAAAAGTTTTTGTCGAACAATGTGTTTTAATATGATGAAAAAAATCAAAAGTAGCAAATTCGCTATACTGCATAAAATCTATTTCCTTTCCAAAACCTACAACTCTCCATAAAAACTTAGCGTATGCAGAATTATCCAACACTCCATCTACTAACCAAGGTGCAATCTTAGCTGCCAAATGTGCTAAATATCCCCCATGAGAACTACCTATCATAATAACGGGTATACCCCCCCATAGTATCAAAAGGAGCATGTTTTTTAAGGTAAAGTGCAACATTTAAAAGATCTTGAGCTTGCATAATCCCAAAATTTTGATATTCGTTTTTTGCAGGTTGCAAACTCACATGTAAATTTAAAAAATAATTTGGTGTAAAATTACCTTTTTGCTTGCCTTCAACCATTTGATTATTTACAAAATGAAAAATTTCACTCATTTGTTTATAGTCTTGAATTTTATCAACATCATAAGGAAGCTTGATATCCGCAGCTTCACAACTTGCTTTTAAAATAAGCTTGTCTATATCATCTAAATAAAAAGTTGATCCAGTTTGAGGACGATTGCCAATACAATGATAATTTACTCCAACTACAGCAGTATTAAATTGCCTTACCATATAATCACCAACATATTGGATCGATGATATATCATCACCCATACCTTGCACCACAAACACCAAGGCTTCAGGTGTTTTTTCATCATCATACCAAAGCTTAAATTCAAGCTTTGATTCTCTTTTTATACCAAGCTCTACATCATCACAAGAGTCAATCTCATAAGCTTTACTCACTATCATTACATTCCCCCTATTAAAAGATAAGTTTTACTCGCTAGGTTTTTAAAATTTTCATTCTTACTTAAAATCACACAAGCTTTATTACTAGAAGAGCTTGTAAAGTCTATATTTTCTAAATCTTCATGGCTTTGATTAGCTGCGTTGATGATAGCATTTTTACTTGCTTCATTGCTTGAAATTCCCATGAGTATAAAATCAGCTTTATTTATAAAAACAAGTTTTAAGCATTCTTTATCATCGCCTACGCGAAAATTTACTTCTTTTATACCGTTAAAATTACTAAGATCAACATTTTCAACCCCGCTTACATTACTCATCGTTTTTATAGAGCTTAAATGATCATTTTTTAAAGTATAAATGCTTATATCATTGATCAAAGTTTTAAGGTTGTTTAAAGACTTGCTAACTTCAGCTTCATCCTTACTTGAACTCATTTTTGGCAAAGCAATAGCGGCTAAAATTCCCAAAATAACGATCACAAAAACAAGTTCTAATATAGTAAAAGCTTTTTTCATCTATATCCTTGAAAAATTTTTATTTTTAGGGCTTAAAATATCTTCTTCTACACTTACAAATTCCTTTTTTTCATAAGCATCAACTGCGGCTCTTGCTATCATCAAAGCATTATCAGAGCAGAATTTTAAAGGAGCTAGTTTTAAATTTGCATTATATTTTTGACATAAATTTTGCAAACGCGAACGCAAGTTAAGATTTGCACTAGCTCCACCTACAACGCCAAAATTTTTAAATTTATAAAGATTAAAAATTTTTTCTAATTTATCCATGATATGATCACAAGCTGTATTTTCAAAGGCATAAGCTATTTCTGCTTTTGTGTCTTCATTTAAATTTTCATGTTTTAAAATTTCCAAACGCACTGCATTTTTAAGCCCTGAAAAACTGAAAGCGAGTTCTTTAGAATGCTTTAAAGGTGTGTTAAAAGAGATATTTTTAAGTTTGGCATTTTTTGCTAAATTTTCTATGATGACCCCACCAGGGTAACCTAAATTCATCATTTTAGCCACTTTATCAAAACTTTCTCCAAAGCTATCATCATTTGTACTTGCTAAAAGCTCTAAACTTGCGTCATCTTTAAGATAAAGCACCATGGTATGCCCACCACTAACAAGCAAAATTCCCATATCTAAAGAAATTTTTTCTTCCAAAAAAAGACTATAAATATGACCTTTAAGATGATTTATAGGGATTAAGGGTAAATTTAGCGCACTTGCTAAGGTTTTTGCCATAGAAATTCCACTGAGCAAAGAAACACTAAGTCCAGGTTCATTTGTCACAGCTATGGCACAAAGATTTTTAAAATGCTCTTTGCATTGCTTAAGCATCTTTGGTAAAGCCTCGCTATGAAGTCTTGCAGCAAGTTCAGGTACCACTCCCCCATAGATACTATGATCTAATTCTTGGGAAATTTTTTTATGAAATTTACATTCTAATGTATTTTTATCAATGATAGCTATAGAACTATCATCACAAGAACTTTCTATAGCTAGGATAAGATTTTTCATTCAAATTCCACTAAAATAGAACCTAAGAATTTATCTTTTGATCTTGCCATTTTAAGAGTATTTAAATCCAAATTTTTAGCGTTTTTGATCAACTTGCTATTGATATTTGCCTCTAAAAGTTGTTGCAAATTTGCACCTCTTAACTCATAAAATTCCACTCTATAAATTTTACCTGCCATGTCTAAAGAGTATTGTGTTTGCATATTTTTTTTATGAACTAAAATACCACTTTCATCTTTTGAGTGATCAAAGCCTATGATATTTACGCGCACATTAGCTATCTTTGGAATAAGAAAATTCTCTTTTACTTTTACCTTGGTTCCAAAAGGAACTGTGGTTTCATTGCCATCAACTTGAAAAGTTACTTCATTAAAAGCATCGCTAAATTCTAAATACTCAGGATATAATCTTGTTTGAAAACGATTGCCATATTGGATATAAAAAGAATTTCCTTCTGCGATAACAGCCGTAAGTTCATTGCTTGTGTTATAATTTAACTCTTTATTTACCGGAAAAGGCACATAGTTGATAAGCTTTCTTGGATTTTTTAAAGAAAGTAAAATTCTATCATCAAAAAGTTTTACTTCAAGCTCTTTATTTATGGCTTTATCAACTCCTTGCGGAGTGAGTTCGAAATCTCTGCTAAATTCAATTCCTGCAGTTTTTAAATAATTTTCAATTGCCAAAAGATGATAATAAGCTCTTAAATTTACAGGCAGATTTTTACTCGCTTCATTTGCAAAAGCGGCTTTGTGATTTGAAATCACAAAATAAGTTAAAGCTTTAAGCATTTCCGTATCGCCAAGCTCTTGGGTTTTGGTGTTTTTAAGATGATAAGCATGCTTTGGATCAGCAAGCGAAGAATTGACACTATTTACGGTTTGAGTGGCGATATTTTCAAGATCAGGGTATTTGCTTGCATTGATTTCGCTTGTATCAATCACGCTTGAATTTCCCCAACGCTTAGGATTTTGCATCGCATCGATATAAGTGGGTTTATAAAAACCCCAACCATCGTGAAGATTGATCACCATACTAACTTCAGGAAGTAAAATAAGCTCTTTAATGCGTTGAACGGTTTTATAATCAGGATCTTTTGGGCTAATGCTTGCAAATTTACGGTTTAAATCCCCATTATTCCCACGAGAACGCTTGATAATGCTATCAAAAGCTAAATTTGGAGCCACTATAATCTTACCCTTAGTGATATTATAATCACTCAAAAGCAAACTTGCCGCATGAAATCCACCAGGCTCATCGCCTTGAATTCCACCAAAAATTAAAACTGTATTATTATCATCTAGACTTTTTCCATTTTCTCCTACGCTAAAGTCTAGCTCTAAAGCAAAAATGCTTGTTATAAAAAATAAAATTGTTAAAAAAAATTTCATTTTAACTCCTTAAATACTCTCTTGTTTTAAAATCATACTCAAAAACTTCTTCTATGCTTGAAATTTTAGGTACTCCAAAATGATCAAGGGCTTTAAAAATGCATTTAGCAATGTCTAAAAATCCACTTTTATTTTCTAAAAAATTATAAACACCAACTTCATTAGCAGCATTGATGATAACACCTAAATTTGGCTCTTTTAAAAATGTATTTTTAAGCTTAAAAATAGGATATTTTTTTGTGCTGATTGGATGAAATTTTAAAGCAGGCATTTTACTAAAATCAACAGCCTCTAAAATAGGCGTATCTTGTTTTTCAAATATAGCATCTGAAATAGCTAGTTTCATATCTGCTTTTGAAAAATACGCCGTGCTAGCTCCATTTTTAAATTCACACATTGCATGCACTAAAGATCTTGGTTCTATTAAAGCATCAATTTCTTTAAAATCATATAAATGATAAGCCTCTATAATCTCAAAAAGCTTATTTGCCATAGTCGCACTATCTATAGTGATCTTTGCTCCCATGTTCCAATTAGGATGTTTTAAAGCATCTTTGAGACTGACTTGATTTAAATCTTTGATTTTATACTTATAAAAAGCTCCGCCGCTTGCTGTGATATAAAGTTTTGCTATATTTTTTTTACCTTCGAGTAAAAATTTTAAAGCTGCATGCTCACTATCAACGGGTAAAAATTTAGCGCCTTTCAAAAAACTCCCAGCTACTACAAGACTTTCTTTGTTAGCTAAAGCTATGTTTTTGCCAAGCTCTTTAGCCTTTAAAGTGCTTTTAAGTCCTGCAAAACCTACAATGGCATTGAGTAAAAGCTTATCTTGACATTCTGTTAAAATTTGCTCTAAACCTTCTTGCCCTATAAAAACTCTATCGTGTTTAACTAAATGCTTATTTTTTGAATCTTTTATGGCAACAAATTTAGGTTTAAACCTTGCGATTTGCTCATTTAAAAGAGCGATGTTATCCCCACAAGCTAAAGCAGAAATGGGAATGTTTTTTAAAGCAGCAAGTTTAAGAGCATTTACTCCTATACTGCCCGTACTTCCAAAAAGTATCATAAAAGAGCAACCATCACAAAAGCAGCAATGATCACCGCATCGATCCTATCGAGCATGCCCCCATGACCAGGGATAAGATCTCCACTATCTTTTACACCTGCTTCTCTTTTAAAATAACTCTCAAGCAAATCTCCAATCACTGCAAAAATCGCTACAAAAAACGAACAAAGCAAAGAAAGCCAAAAACTATAAACAAAAACTCCCAAAATAGTTCCAATAACACTCGCACAAATCAAGCCACCTATAACACCTTCTAAGGTTTTGTTTGGGCTTGTTGGAGAAAAAGGAGTTTTACCCATAAGTTTTCCGATAAAATACGCCCCACTATCACAAGCTGCAACGATAATGATAAGCCAAAAAAGTGCAAACATACCCTGATCTAAATACACTTGCCAAAGTGCTAAAATAGGCAAACTAGGATAAATATAAATAAGAGCTGGTTTTAAAGAAGCCTTTTTATAAACCAAATATCCAACGACTAATAACAAAGCTAAAATCCCAAAAAGCAAAGCTTTATGCGACAAACTTCCCAAAATAAAAGCTATAGCCAAAGGGATAATAGAGATATTTTCTAAAGCAAAAAGTTTTTTTGCTTCACTAAAAGATAGATACAATAAAACCGCAAAAACGATAAAATTGATAAAAAATTGATCAATCAACGCGATAATAATAATAGCCCCTATCATCACAAGAGCTGAAATAATTCTAGTTGTATTAAACATATTTTTCCTTATATACTAATATCTAAGCGATGAATGCTTTGTGCGTCTTTAAA
This sequence comes from Campylobacter sp. BCW_6461, assembly GCF_001762735.1. NCBI lineage: Bacteria > Pseudomonadati > Campylobacterota > Epsilonproteobacteria > Campylobacterales > Campylobacteraceae > Campylobacter > Campylobacter sp. BCW_6461. The sequence continues at coordinate 6,371 of NZ_MJXJ01000010.1, forward strand.
ATTTGGATCTTTAGACTCATCTTCTTCATTTTTCTCATCATCGCTGGTTTTAGCTTCTTGATTGTGTTTTTTCTTTTTTTCTTCTTGTTCGGCTTTTTCTTTGATCTCTTCTTTGATTTCATGAGTCTCATTGACTTTCTCAAGCTTGTTCAAAGTTTTTTCTTTTTCATTAAATTCAGCCATATTTAGCGTAGCTGCAAAACCTTCTTTTGCAAGCTCATTGCTTGCTTGTGTAGCTGGATAAGCCATATTCTGATTTATATAATTGATATTTCCTAAAGGGCTAACTGGCATTTTAATCCTTTGTGATATTAATACTTTTAAAATTTGTATAATTTACAAACGCCTTTTGCTGAACCTTGACAAAATTTTTTAAGGTATAATCGACCCAATACGAACCTTTCTTTAACTTAGAAAAGCTTACACAAAGCCTTGCAGCAAATTCTATCACATCGAGGCTGATTTTTTGCTTGTTTGATACAATCAAAGTATGTGCGCTAGGAATATCCCTTACATGAAGCCACAAATCATCTTTTTTAGCATTTTTAAGTAAAAATTCATTGCCTTTTTCATTTTTACCCACGCAAATTTTAAACTCGTTAAAATAAAAATTTACCACAAGATCTTCTTGTTTATGATCTTGATTTTTTTTGCTATTTTTTTTAGGTAGTAAAATTTCAAGCTCTATCTCACTCTTAGCTTGAAGCAATAATTCTTTCAAACTCAAGGTAAAATCTAACTTTTCTTTTAAATTTTGTCTTTGTATGTTTAAATTTTTAGCTTTTTGTTCTAATTTTTTAGCATTTTTATAATATAAATTAGCGCTTTGCTTAGGATTAAATTCAAGCTTAAATTCAAGCTCTTTGCCTTCAAAATCATCAAGCTTAAATTCCCTTTCATAATCTTTTAAAACACTCAAATTTGCAAACAATACATCAGCCCTTTTTCTGTATTCTAAAGCTTTTAAGAGTAAAGAATTTTCTTCATCTAAACTAGAAAAAAGTTCTTGTAAATTTTGTATTTTTTTATCCACTTGTGCAAGTTTTAAATTTTTTATTTGTTTGATTTTACTCTCATAAATGCTTGTAAATTTGCGAGAAAAATAATCTGCAAAGTCTTTGATTTCCTCAAAATTTTCATCCATTTTATAAGGCTTTAAAGACTCTAAAATCACATTAGGTTTTACAACACGATAACTTTTATCAATGTGTCTTAAAGCCTCTATGATCAAATCTTTTTCATCTGTAAGAATAACATTGGTATTTTTACCCGTAAATTCAAAATAAATTTTGCTCTCATAGCTTTTATAAGCCTTATTAGCTTTTACACTAAAACATAAAATACGATTGCCTTCAAGGACTTTAACTTCCTTTATAAAAGCATTGCTAAAATACTTTTTAAGCATAAAATCAAAAGGTGCATTATAATTTTTTGCATTAAATTTAGCTGTATAAATCGCACTCATTGCACGAGTAAGATCAAAAATAAATCTTTCTCTATCAAAGCTTAATTCCAAAATATTGTCATTGATACGCTTGATAAAATCGATTTTTTTAAACCGAGAAAAAAAAGTTTGTAATTGTAAAAGTTCTGTGTATTTCATAAAAGAAATTATAAAATATTTTGGCGAATTTTGTGGTAGAATTACATTAAAAAGGAAATTTGTGCAGCTTAATGAGCTAAATTGCGTGATTTTATGTGGTGGTAAATCTAGCCGTATGGGACAAGATAAAAGCAAATTGATTCTTAAAAATCAAAATTTAACTCAATTTCAAGTAGATAAATTTTCTAAAATTTTTAAAAATGTCTATGTGAGCGCGAAAGAAGACAAATTTGAAAACCATTTTAGCTTGATAAAAGATTCTTTAGAATTTGAAGTTTACTCTCCTATGCTTGCGCTTTACTCTATACTTTCAAATTTTAAAAATGAATTTGTTTTTGTTTTAAGTGTAGATAGTCCTAAAGTAGGTGAAAATGAACTTTTAAAAATGCTTCCTTTTTTAGAACAAAACTATAAAATAATCATAGCAAAAACCCCTTTGCATAAACATCCCCTATGTGGCTTTTATCACAGCTCTTTAGCTCAAACTTGTAAAAATTTCTTAGAAAAAAATGAACAAAAAATAGGACTTTTATTTTCTGAGATTAAAACCAAATTTGTAGAATTTGAAGATGAAGATGCTTTTTTAAATCTTAATTTTTATGAAGAATATGAAAAATTTAAAAGCAAGTTAAAATGAGAAAAATTGCTTTATTTTTAAGCTTATGCGTTTTTATATGGGCTAGTGATTTACAACAAGCTTTAGAGTATGAAAAACAAGGCGATTATAAAAAAGCTATGGAAATTTACAAAAAACTCGCTTTAAAAAATTCATCTGTTTTGATTTCTCAAGAACAAAATAACTCAAGCGAAGCAACACAAATGCAAAATTCTATCACTATAAAAAAAGAAGAAAAACAAGACTTTTCTCGCTTAGCTTTGGCTAATTATCTTGGTGAAAATGAAAGTTTTAATCCCCTTGGCATTAGCTCTTATAAGATGAATTATTTTTTACCTTTTGCTTATAGTTTTAATTCTTTAGGAACAAATAATAATAAGAGTGAGGCGAAATTTCAACTTAGTGTTAAAAAAAGACTTTTTGAAAATTTACTAGGACTAGATGAAAAATATTATATAGCCTATACTCAAACTTCTTGGTGGCAAATTTATAAGCATTCTTCTCCTTTTAGAGAAACCAACTATCAACCAGAATTTTTTATAGATCTTCCTTTATATCTTAAAGATTATGAATTTTTTAACAATCTACGCGTAGGTATATTGCATGAAAGCAATGGCAAGGGAGATGAGAATTTACAATCTCGCTCATGGAATAGAATTTATGTATCTACTGCTATTTTATATAATAAATTTTTATTTGTTCCACGCCTTTGGTATAGAATTCCTGAAAACAAAAAAGATGATGATAATCCTGCCATCTTGCATTATATGGGAAATTTTGATGTGAATTTAGCGTATTTAGGTGATGATTATTTTATCAATCTTATGCTAAGAAATAATCTTAAATTCCACAATAATAAAGGCGCTATACAAGTTGATCTAGGATATGATATTTTTAATAACGGAATTTATTGGTATTTACAATACTTTAATGGCTATGGAGAAAGCCTTATAGACTATAACAAACACTTACAAAGACTTTCCACTGGATTTTTGATTTCTTACTAAAATATCCTTTGTAGTTTTATCATTTCTTAAAACAATTTTCATTACAATTTCATTTTTGATAATTATTATTACTATAAGGAAAGATTTGTTTTTTAAGCATATATTGAGTTTAAAAGTGCTTATAGCTTTACTTTTATTCTTTGGAATGATAAGTTTATTTATAGGAGTTATCAGTATCAATGTAAAAGATATCCTTAATCTTAACTCCACTCAACTAGAAATCATAACCCTTACAAGAATTCCTAGACTTATAGCGATTTTACTCACAGGAATGAGTCTTAGTATATGCGGGCTTATCATGCAACAACTCACGCAAAATAAATTCGTTTCTCCAACTACGGCAGGAACTATGGATTGTGCTAAATTTGGCATACTTATTTCTTTAATATTTTTTACTGGAGCATCTTTTTTCATTCAAGCTATCATTGCTTCTATATTTGCACTTTTGGGTTCTTTTATATTTATCCAAATTTTAAGAAAAATCAAACTCAAAGATGTGATTTTTGTACCTTTGATAGGCTTGATGTTTGGAGGCATTATTAGTGCTATAACCACTTTTTTTGCCTATGCTTTAAATTATATACAAAATATCCAAGGCTGGCTACAAGGCAGTATGGCAAATGTTATGCAGGGAAATTATGAATTACTTTACATTTCTTTGCCACTTTTTATACTTGCTTATTTTTTAGCTCACAAAATCACCATAGTTGGCATGGGCGAAGATATAGCTTTAAATCTTGGAATTTCTTATAATGGGATATTATTTTTAGGCTTGATGATTGTAAGCATTATCACTAGCTTAGTGATTGTAAGCGTTGGAATTATCCCTTTTTTAGGGCTAATTATCCCAAATTTAGTAGCTCTTTATCTAGGTGATAATCTTAGAAAAAATCTTATCTATATAGCACTTTGTGGAGCTTTGTTTTTACTTGTTTGCGATATCATTGCAAGACTTGTCATCTTTCCTTTTGAAATGCCTTTAAGTATCACTACAGGTGTTTTAGGATCTTTAATCTTTATCTTTCTTTTGCTAAAAAGGAAAGCTTATGCGTAAAAAAATGCTGATTTTAAGCTTTTTAACACTTGGTATGATAGGGATTTTTATACTTGTGGGTTTAAATGGCTTTGATGAGTATGCCTTAAAAAGTCGTTTTTTACAAATTGCAGCTATTATCATAGTAGCTATTTGTATCGCTGTTTCAACGGTAATCTTTCAAACTTTATGCAATAACAAAATTCTAACCCCTGCCATCATAGGATTAGATTCTTTATATATGTTACTTCAAAGTGCTCTTATCTTTTCTTTTGGTGCAGCTAATTTAAGTGTTTATAAAAACGATATCAATTTTTTAATCACTCTAGTTTGTATGGTGGTTTTTTCACTAGGACTTTATAAGATTTTATTTAGTAGTGATAGAAGTATTTATCTTATCATGCTTTTAGGCTTAGTTTTTGGGACACTTTTTAGCACTTTAAGCTCTTTTTTTGAAGTGCTAATCGACCCTGATGAATTCATGGTAATACAAGGAAGAATGTTTGCTAGTTTTGATAATATTGCTTTTGATGTTTTAATTCTTGCTTATATTATTAGCTTTTTAAGTTTTATATGGATTTTTCGCTATATGAAATTTTTAGATCCTTTAAATTTAGGCAAAGATTTAGCGATAAATTTAGGGATAAATTATCAAAAAATTTCAAAACAATTAATGATTATCATAGCTATTTTAACTTCTATTAGCACCGCACTTGTAGGTCCTATAACCTTTTTAGGGCTTTTGGTGGTAAATATCACTTATGAACTATTTAAAACTGCAAAGCATAGTATTTTGCTAAGCGCTTGTATACTTATTAGTATTTTGGCTTTACTTGGAGGGGTGTTTTTTGTCTCTAGAGTTTTTGATTATAATGCCACTATAAGCGTGGTTATTAATTTCTTAGGTGGGATATATTTTATCTATCTTGTATTAAAGGGTAATAAATTATGATTAAACTAAAAAATATCACCAAATTTTATGATAATAAAGTCATTATTTCAGATCTTAGCCTTGATTTTCATAAAGGCAAAATCACTTCTATAATAGGAGCCAATGGCGCTGGAAAATCCACTCTTTTAGCTCTAGCAAGTCGTTTGATAAAACCTAGTAGTGGAGAAATTTATATCGATGGAATGAATTTAAAAAATTATAAAGAGCAAATCTTAGCACAAAAAATTTCCATTCTCAAACAACAAAACAATATCAATTTAAGATTAAAAGTTGAAGAATTAGTCGCTTTTGGGCGTTTTCCGCATTCTCAAGGAAGACTTAATACAAACGATAAAATCAAAATCAATGAAGCTTTAGAATACATGGAACTTAACAACTTAAGAAATGAATTTTTAGATACATTAAGCGGGGGACAAAAGCAAAGAGTTTTTATAGCCATGATCATCGCTCAGGATACTGAATTTATAATGTTTGATGAACCTTTGAACAATCTTGATATGAAGCATAGCGTACAAATCATGCAACTAATGAAAAATTTAGTCAAAGACTTTAACAAAAGTATAGCTGTTGTATTACATGATATTAATTTTGCTTCGATTTATTCTGATGAAATCATAGCCTTAAAAGATGGGAAGCTTTTAAAACAAGGCTCAAAAGATGAAATCATCAATCAAGAAAATTTAAAACAAATTTATGATATGGATATACCCGTAAGTCAAATTAATGGTAAGAAAATTTGTATTTATTTTTAAAAAGGAGAAAATATGAAAAAATCTTTAGTTTTTGCATTTTTTGCATTTTTTTTAAGTCTAATCTTAACAGCTTGTAATTCAAACTCAAATGAAAACAACGCAAGTTCTACAACAAAAACCAACACTGCTACGGTGAAAGTTTTGCCTATTAGTATGAGCGATGAGGGTGATAGTTTTTTAGTGAAGGATAGTCTAGGAGAAAATAAAATCCCTAAAAATCCTTCTAAGGTAGTGATCTTAGATCTTGGAATTTTAGATACTTTTGATGCTTTAAAATTAAATGATAAAGTCGTTGGCGTTCCTGCTAAAAATTTACCAAAATACCTACAACAATTTAAAAACAAACCTAGTGTAGGTGGAGTACAACAAGTTGATTTTGAAGCCATTGATGCTTTAAAACCTGATCTTATCATCATTTCTGGACGCCAAAGTAAATTTTATGATAAGTTAAAAGAAATAGCTCCAACTTTATTTGTAGGTCTTGATAATGCAAATTTTTTAAGCTCTTTTGAAAACAATGTCTTAAGCGTTGCAAAACTTTATGGTTTAGAAAAAGAAACTTTAGAAAAAATTTCAGATATTAAAAATGAAATTGAAAAAGCCAAAAGTATAGTTGATGAAGATAAAAAAGCTCTTATCATTCTTACAAATTCTAACAAAATTTCAGCCTTTGGTCCTCAATCTCGCTTTGGGATTATTCACGATGTTTTAGGGATTAATGCAGTAGATGAGAATATAAAAGTAGGCACACACGGAAAAAGTATCAACTCTGAATTTATATTAGAAAAAAATCCTGATTATATTTTTGTTGTTGATAGAAATGTCATCGTAGGCAACAAAGAACGCGCTCAAGGCATACTCGATAATGTGCTTGTCGCTAAAACCAAAGCAGCACAAAACAAAAAAATCATCTATCTTGATCCAGAATACTGGTATTTAGCAAGTGGAAATGGACTAGAGTCTTTAAAAACTATGATTTTAGAAATCAAAAACGCTGTAAAATAATATAACTTCGCAAGGGCTAGTCTCTTGCTTCGATACTTAATAAAATACTTGGGATTTTCAAGAAAGTTTTAGTGGCGGACAGAGAGGGATTTGAACCCTCGAGACCCGTTAAGATCTGCACCCTTAGCAGGGGTGTGGTTTCAGCCGCTCACCCATCTGTCCAATAAAGTAAAGTGTAATTATACAAAAAAATAAATAATACCTAGCTTAAAAAGCTAGGAAAAATCAAAGGCCAAGATAAGCCAAAAGCAAAGTTACAACAACCCCTACTCCAAGAACTGCAAATTGTTTACTTCTATCTTTTTTATTTGCAAACAAAGTAATCATAAGCCCTGAAATATAAAGCATAAATAAAGTAATACCAAAACCTACACTAAGCACAGAAAAATACCAAGCACCCTTATCTTTATGAAGCATAATCATATCTCCAAGCAAAGATCTTGTTTTTAGAGTAATGCTGTATTCATTAGTAGAATTTTGAGTTATATTAGCACTATAATGAGTTCCACCTATTGTTATACCTTTATCTTTACTTTTAATTATATTTGTATTAGATGGCACTTTTAAACCATTTGTTTTTAAAAACTCTATTAAAGCTTCTCTTTCTTTACCACTTTCTATAACTTTTGACAATTGATACTGCTCAACTTTTAAGCCCACATCTTGATTAATACCAAAAATATACGCTATACCCGTTAAAGCAAAAAGCAAAGCACAAGGCAAGAAGAACAAACTAAGATAGATATGAACCTGTCTAAACAATTTATTTTTATTGATCATTTTAACTCCTTTTTGATTATCAAAATTTGTGATATTTTGACAAAACAAAGTGAAGCAAAAGTGAATTTTAAATAAAAAGTTTATATTTTTTAAAATAAAAAAGAAAAAGCCCCATAATTTATAGGGCTTAAGAATTATTTTTTATCAATCACTTGATAATTATAAGGAGCGAGCTCTTTATCATGCTCTAAAAGTTCTTTTGGAGGATTACCATTAACATCTTTTTCATCTGCATAGTAACGCTCTCCAGCTTTATGATTATTAACATCTACTTTATAATAAAGCTCTCCTGGATTAAATTTTTGAATATCTTCAAAACCTAAATTTGAAGTTTTAAAATCTTTAATTCCATTTGCTGCGGCGATTTCTACAAGTTTAGTTTGTCCCATTCTTGCCATATCAACAGCTTGCAATAACATTCTTGAAGCTTCGCGAGGATTATGGAAACCAGTTGAGTTTTCAGCATTAACAAAATCTGCTCTCATTTGAGCTTTACGATGAAGTTCTAAAACTTCTTTTAGTTCTTCGCTAATTTTTTTCGCATCAGCTTTTCCATCGCTTTGGAATTTTTCCATATTACCTAGTTCATCGCGTAGTTTTTTAGTATCCATAATCAAACTAACAATTGCATACTCTGCAGTTCTTTGATCATGTGCAACGCTATTTTGTATGTCAAGCACTTGAGCTTTTAAATAATCTTCGCTTTGTTTATGACAAGACTTACAAGCAGAGTTAATATCTCTTAAAGGAGAGGTGATATTGTGTTGAGTAACCTTTTTAGCTCCTTCTCTAACATAAGGCATATGACAATCCACGCAACTTACCCCATTTGCAGCATGCACACCGCCACTATAAAGTTCGCTTTCTGGGTGTTGAATTTTAATAATTTGCGCCCCTGTTAATTTATGAGTAAAATCAGCTCCAAATACTCCACGAACTTTATCATAATAATCATCTAACATTTCAATTCTAAATGGTTGCCCTTTTTTCCACTCACTCCAAGGAAAAGTTAAAACTATACCATCGGTTTCAATCTCTTTAGCTTTATTACCATCTCTCCAAAATTCATACTCATCATAATTTTTCTGAGTTCCATTCCACCATTTTTTAGAACTATCATCTACAATAGTTTCACCCATTACTTTTACTTTTTCCCCCGTTGGTTTAAAATAGTATTCAACATGGCATTGAGAGCAAACTAAAGTTCTCATTTCTTCTCTTGTAGCTTTTACGCCTTGCACTGGATCTTTTTCATATCCTCTAGAAACTAAAGCATTAATAGCTGCTGGACGAGTAAGTCTTAAACTCATATCATTTGGATTGTGACAATCTGCACAAGTTACACCCATTCTTTTACCACCATGTGGACCTGCATGTTCAGGTGAATTTTCCACTATACCATCAACGGCTGGGATATTTTTAATCATAGTCCAATAATTTGTAGAGTTAAAAGCAGTAAAATCTCCTTTAGCAACATTTTTTATAAGCCATGGAGTCCATCCACTATGACAATTCATACAAGCTGCGGGCTGGCCTTTAAAAGCAGCAAGGCCGTGAGCATTAAGAAAATCTTTGTTGTTTCTTGCTGTTTTCATTTGATCTACTTGAACCCAAAAATGCCCTCTTTCTTCATTGAAATCAAGACTAAAAGGATATCCTGCCCAAAGTATGGTTAATTGAGGAAAGCGAATTAATTTTGAATAAGCTAAATTACCACCAAATTCAGTAGCCTTAGGTTCTTCTTTTTCAACCGTTAAATACATTTTTAGTTGCTCTGGAAAAACCTTACCCCATTTTTCAAAATTTGGATCATCATCACTAAGCAAAGAAAAATCAGCATTTGCTGCAATGGCATTTTTATTTGCTTCATCTTCTTTTTTTTGATTGATATCATTATTTAGCCATAAAACTCCCGCTATAAGTAAAACCAAAACGACAATACCTAAGCGTAAAATATTTTTTTTCATTCATCTTCTCCTTATTAAATTCCGTGTTTATGTCCAACATCTTTATGACAAGAAGCACAATTTAATGACTTGTCTGCATGTGGATTTGTTGTAGCATTGATAGCTGTTTGAGCAAAATCTGCATGACAGCGTATGCAGTTTTCTTGCACCATTTTTCTGCTTTTTTCAGTCGCACTCAAATTTGTAGGCAACTCATCAAGTTTAAAAGTAAAAGCATAAGCATGTCCTAAACCACTTTGCGCTTTAGCTATCCACTTAGCTACAAAATTATGTGGCAAATGACAATCCACACAAGTTGCTCTTGGTTCGCCTTTGACTTTTTGAGAGTGTGGTCCTGCCATGTATTCGTTATAAACTTCATTCATAATATGGCAGTTATTACAAGATTCACTTGCATTGCTTAAATAAGATGTGCCCTTAGCGTTATAAAAAGTATAAAACCCAACCGCAAAGAAAACAAAAAGCAAAACAAGAAAAATAGTAAAAAGATTCGAAGTTTTCTTCAAAATTTTCCTCCTTAAAATTATCATTTCTTAAAATCTTCAATGAAACAACAATGTCACAGAATTTACCAGAAATAAATTTTTTAATTTTAACATAGATAAATTTAATATAATTTTAAAGATATATTTACTCTTAATTAACCTAAAAAATTTAAAACTTTTATTCAATAATTTCAAAATAAATGATAAAATACAACTAAAAAAGGAAAAATTAATGCAAACAAGTCCTGATATGTTTATCAATCGCGAACTTTCTTGGCTTCGCTTTAATTCTCGTGTTTTAGACCAATGTTCTAAAAATTTACCCTTGTTAGAAAAATTAAAATTTATAGCTATATATTGCACTAATTTAGATGAATTTTATATGATACGCGTCGCAGGCTTAAAACAACTTTTTTCAGCTGGAGTTAATGCAAGCAGTAGCGATGAAATGACCCCGTTACAACAATTAAAAGCCATACGCAAATACTTACACCAAGAAAAAGAACTTTTGGAGCGTTATTTTAATGAAATCACAAGTGAATTAGAAAAAGAAAATCTTTTCATAAAACATTATGAGAATTTAGATGAAAATTTAAAACAAAAATGTGATGAGTATTTTTTCTCCAATATTTTTCCTGTTATTGTTCCAATAGCTGTTGATGCTACTCACCCTTTTCCGCATTTAAACAACTTATCTTTTTCACTAGCGGTTAAAATTTGCGATAAAGCGCATCCTGAACTTGTAAAATTTGGAATGATTAGAATTCCAAGAGTTTTACCTCGTTTTTATGAAGTAAGTGCAAATATTTATGTTCCTATAGAAAGTATAGTCCATCAACACGCAGAAGAAATTTTTCCAGGCTATAAACTCTTGGCTTCAGCAGCATTTAGAGTGACTAGAAATGCAGATATGGTAATAGAAGAGGAAGAAGCTGATGATTTTATGATGATTTTAGAACAAGGCTTAAAACTTCGCAGAAAAGGAGCTTTTGTAAGATTGCAAATTCAAAAAGATGCAGATGAGCAAATCGTAGAATTTCTTAATACTCACATGAAAATTTTTCATAAAGATGTTTATGAATATTCTATTTTACTCAATCTCCCTAGCCTTTGGCAAATCGCAGGAAATAAAACCTTTACGCATCTTTTAAGCCCACTTTACACGCCTAAAACTTTACCACCTTTTGATGAGAATTTATCTATTTTTGATGCTGTAGAAAAAGAAGATATACTCATCATACAACCTTTTGAAAGTTTTGATCCAGTTTATAAATTTATCAAAGAAGCAAGCAAAGATCCTGAAGTAATTTCCATAAGAATGACACTTTATAGAGTGGAAAAAAATTCCAATATAGTTCAAGCTTTAATTGATGCTGCAAGTGATGGAAAACAAGTAACTGTGATGGTAGAATTAAAAGCACGCTTTGATGAAGAAAATAATCTTCATTGGGCGAAAGCTTTAGAAAATGCCGGAGCTCATGTTATTTATGGCATTACAGGTTTTAAAGTCCACGCTAAGGTTTCTCAAGTCATACGCAAACAAGGAGATAAACTTAAATTTTATATGCATTTAAGCACAGGAAATTATAATGCAAGCAGTGCTAAAATCTATACTGATGTGAGTTATTTTACAAGCAAAGCAGAATTTGCAAGAGATACGACAAGCTTTTTCCACATCTTATCGGGCTTTAGTAAAAATCGTCGCCTTCAAACTCTTTCAATGAGCCCAAATCAAATCAAAGAAAAAGTTTTAGAAATGATACGCATTGAAACAAGCAAGAAAAATGAAGGTGTGATTGTAGCTAAAATGAATTCTCTTGTGGATAGTGATATCATACAAGCGCTTTATGAAGCAAGTATGGAAGGAGTGCAAATCGATCTTATCATACGCGGAATTTGTTGCTTAAAACCTGATGAAGAATACAGCAAAAACATACGCGTTAGAAGCATCATAGGAAAATACTTAGAACATGCTAGAGTATTTTATTTTAAACATAGTGAGCCAAATTATTTTATATCGAGTGCAGATTGGATGCCAAGAAATTTAGAACGCCGTTTAGAACTTATGACTCCTATATATGATGAAAGAAGCAAAGCTAAATTAGCTCAATTTTTACGCTTGCAACTTAGTGATAATGTTTTAGCTTATAAGCTTAAAAATAATGGAGAATATGAAAAAATTCCTTCTTCTGAAAAAATCATAGATTCTCAACAAACCTTAGAAGAATATGTAAGTAAAATTTATAAAACACTTAAAAAAGATACAGATCAAAGTCGTGCAACGCACTTAGCTTCCAAACTTTTCAAAGAAAACTAAAAGTTTTTAGGGTTTTTTACTCTAAAGACTTATTTACTTGTTTGTTATAAAAAAGGGCTTTAAGATAAAGCCCTAGGAGATTTCGCATAGAAATAAACAATTATTTCTAAACTATAAAAAGATTTAGAAATGATTTTTAAGATTAAAATTTATACTTAAGTCCTACTTGACCACTTAAGTAAGTTTCATTTTTATTATCTACTTTACCTGCTAGTATTTGTTTAGCACCAAAGCCAAGATTCATACTGAGTTGATTTGTAAAATCTACATTACCCCCTACGATAATTTGTCCGTATGTTTTTTTCTTGTTGTTAGCTTCAATACTAGTAAAGAAAGCATTATTTACAGCTAGGTTAGCTGTGTAATCATCACCACTATTGATAACAAATTGTTCTATTTTTGGAGTTACAAAAATATAAGAGTTTTCATTCATATATTTTCTAAATTCAGCACCCACTTCAACACTTACAGAATTGTTTTTCATAGAATCAATATCTTTAGCAATAGCACCATTTTCTGTATGAAATGGAGTATAACTAAAATAATAATTTACTCCCGCAAAAGGTTTAATAAATAAAGTATTATCACTAAAGTCAAACACACGACCTGCATTAACACTAAGTCCTAAGAATTTGCTTGTATAATCTGAGTTATATGCACCATCTATTTGAACATTGTCTTGTTTAGTTGGAGAAACTTGAGCATAAGCTTTAAGATTAAGTTCCCATTGTGGAGCTATATTGATAGTAGAATACATACCTAATTGGAAGTTATCGCTTTTTTGTTCTAAATTATTGTCTTTGATTTTAGCATTTGCATAAGTAAAATAAGCACCCCATAAAACATCATCATTAGCTTGTTTATCTACTCCCACGGTAGCACCATACATTGCACCACTATCTCCATCGATAATGTTAGCACCACCAAAAGCATTAGCCCAAACACTATTGGTATATTCATTTACATAGCTTGGTCTCATATCGCTATCTAAAGCAGCAAATTTAAGACCATTCATTTTAAAGCATAAGTTCCAAAAGGATTGTTTAGCATTGCTACACGAGAACCTATAGAAACATCATTAGAAATATTCATAGTGGTATTTACTGCACTAGAAGCTGAATTTAGATTAGATACAGATTTACCTGTATTGTCTGTGTCTTTTTTGATATCTAAAGCTAGTTTTACACCTTCTCTACTTGCTAAATCTGCTCCTATACTTCCTAATTGTTCTGTGATAGAACGAAGTGCTAGGATAGAAGCTTTATCATTAGCACTAAGATTTCAATTTGAATTTTTATTTACTAAATCAATGTATTTTTCATCATCGATTTTTCCGCCGTTTTCTTGAGCTTCTTTTTTGAGTTATTCAAGTTCAGTTTTTTTGTTTTTCAAGGGCTTCTTTGACTTTTGCCCATTCTTCATCTTGATCGGAATCAAATTCATTTTCAAGCAATTTATCGATAGTATCTATATCTACTTGAAGTTGAACTAGCTTATCTTTAGCCGCTGCAGTAGCACCTCCATTGATCACTAAGCATTTATTGCCACCGCAGTTTTGAACGCTAAGTTTATAATCTACTAAGCCTTTTTCTCCATCGCCGTATTTATCTTCATCGCTAATATCTATTATAGTTCCTGCTTCCAAAGGATCTTTGCCTTGAACATCGGTTGAGATATAATCACTTGCGAATTTTAAAAGTAATGCACCCGCGTTATTATTTGATTTTTCTTCTAAGATATCTTTGTTAAAATCTTTAGCTTGAACCATTACTACATTATTTGCTTCTAAATCTGTATAAGAGCGTTTGATAAGTCCAAAATTTGAATTTGCAAGATTTGCAGTTCCATTTACCTTAACAAAATTTCCATAAGTAGCAAAAAGGGTTTTATCGGCGGTAAAATTTCCATTTATAGTTAAGCTACCATTAGCACTTTTTCCTTCAACTGCTCCATTATAAAGAATTATACCTGAGCCTTTTTTTCATCCTCGGTAATGGCTTCCTTTCCTGAGCCAGTCATAGTCAAATCTCCATTAATCACCGAAGGTGCAAAAGCTTGTAAAACTATATCTGTTGTTTTAACCTCTTTGGCAGTAGCGTTTAAATTTGTTACATAAGCAGGATGATCGCCATTATTGTGTTTAAAGCTTAAAGTATTGTTTTTACCGATATCAATGTTCAATCGATAATCAGCGCTATCATAACCATCGCTTGGTAAATCCTAAACGCCCATTGTGATACCTAAATCTTTTCCTTTGTAATCATCAGGATTTTTAAGATTGATATCCTTACCATTTTCTTCAAAATATTTTCCTATATCTGAAGACTCTGTAAGATTGATTTCTTGTGCAAAAGCACCTGAATAAAGCAAAGTTGCTACACCTAAGCTTAGCAATATCTTGCTCGAAGCATTTTTCTTCATAAGTTTCTCCTTCAATAAATTTAAACTGAAGGAAAAATTATACCCCCCCCCTAAAAATAAGCTTAAAAATAAAACTATAAATTTTTAATGAAAAATTATAAAACCTAATATATCAAAGTTTTAAGGGTAATAAATCGTTCTTAACTTCATATAAAAAATTCTAAAAAATTTGAAATAAACTTATGATTTACTTAAAATTAGCGTGATGGTGGAAGCGAGGGGAATCGAACCCCTGTCCAAAAATAATCCCACAAAGACCTCTACATGCTTAGCAAAGATGACTACTTCACCCTACTTCGCTCATCTTCCAAAACTCAAAAGCAAGGCTAAGACTTTATTTCACCTCAACGCTTGTCAAACGCAAGGCTACACTATCAAAAATGACCGAAAATTAAGCTAGATAGTATGACTTAAATTTCAGGCTCAACTGAACTTACGCAGCTTTAGCGTAAGCAGGAGCGAATTTAACGTTGTTTGCGTTTAATTTTATTTGGGCTTTTTACGCTTTGCCCAAAGCGACATGCCATCTAAGCAGACTTACTCCTGTCGAAGCCAAGTCGCTCCCTTATTTAGAAATAATATTTGGAACATTAACAATTAAAGGATTAAAAACCGCTAAAACAGAATCATCATTTTCATATGAACGACAATATTTTTCAAACTGATCACTCATCAAAAGCATCCAATCCGTAAATTCATCACTAGCAGGCCCGTTAAAGCGATTTGCTTGCGCCATCATCTCTTCACAAAATACACAAAAATCAGTCACTTCTTCAAGATTTAAGCGTCTTGCTGCCCAAGCGGTATTGTGTGCTAAAGTTTCAAGCTCTTTTATAGCTTCTTTATAACGCACGCTATCGCTTCCAAGCTTGATGATTAAAGGTTCAAACCTATCGCACATGGTTCTAAAAAATTGTAAAAATTTTTCTATATCGTCAATTTCATAATCTAATTCTAATTTTGTTAAAATTCCCATTTTTAAACCATAATCATTAAAGTTTAATGTAAATTCTAGCAAATTTTAGCTAAAATCTTATTTTAATTTTTCCAAAATATAAGCAAAGATATGGATAGAATAGTAGAAATAGAAAAATACTCTTTTGATGAAACTTATGAAACTTCATTGCGTCCTTCAAATTTTGATGGTTATATAGGTCAAGAAAGCATTAAAAAAAATTTAAATATCTTTATAGCTGCAGCCAAAAAACGCAATGAATGTTTAGATCATATACTTTTTAGTGGTCCTGCAGGACTTGGAAAAACAACACTAGCTAATATCATCTCCTATGAAATGGGTGCAAATATCAAAACAACCGCCGCTCCTATGATAGAAAAAAGCGGAGATTTAGCCGCTATTTTAACCAATCTTAGCGAAGGAGATATACTTTTTATCGATGAAATTCATCGCTTAAGTCCTGCTATCGAAGAAGTGCTTTACCCTGCAATGGAGGATTACCGCCTTGATATTATCATAGGTAGTGGTCCAGCTGCTCAAACCATAAAAATCGATTTACCAAAATTTACTCTTATAGGGGCTACAACGCGTGCAGGTATGCTTAGCAATCCTTTACGTGATCGTTTTGGTATGCAATTTAGATTAGAATTTTACAAAGATAGCGAACTTGCTCTCATCTTGCAAAAAGCAGCTTTAAAACTTAATAAAACTTGCGAAGAAAAAGCCGCACTTGAGATCGCTAAAAGAAGTCGTTCAACTCCTAGAATAGCTCTAAGGCTTTTAAAAAGAGTTAGAGATTTTGCCGATGTTAATGATGAAGAGATTATCACAGAAAAAAGAGCTAATGAGGCCTTAAATTCTTTAGGAGTTAATGAGCTTGGTTTTGATGCGATGGATTTAAGATATCTTGAACTTTTAACCGCTGCCAAACAAAAACCTATCGGACTTGCAAGTATTGCTGCGGCTTTAAGTGAAGATGAAAATACCATAGAAGATGTAATCGAGCCTTATTTACTAGCTAATGGCTATATAGAACGCACTGCAAAAGGGCGTATAGCAAGTGCAAAAAGTTATAGTGCTTTAAAACTAAACTATGAAAAAACTTTATTTGAGGAGTAAATTTTGCAAAATGGAAAATTCTTTCTTATAAGCTTTATTTTAGTTATTTTATTTCTTTTACTTTACCTTTTTAAAGGTTTTTTACTTGTAATTATCATAGCTAGTTTAATGGCGGTAGCTACCTCAAACATCAATGCAAAATTTTTAAATCTTACTAAAGGACATAAATTTTTAGCTTCCATTCTTACAACAGCTTGTATGGTTTTGCTTTTCTTTGCACCTTTTGTTTATGCTATGATAGAACTTGCCAAAGCTTTAAAGAATTTTGATATTAATTTAGTTACACAAACACTTGATTATGTCAAAAACTATCAATTCACCTTGCCTGAAAGCTTTAATTTTTTAGAACCTAAAATTAAAGAATTTTTAGCTTCTATAGATTTAAATAGTATTTCTAAACAAATTCTAAGTTATGCTTCAAGTTTTACAAAATCAGGAGCTAAATTTCTTATAGATATGGTTTTAATTTGTGTGTTTTATTTCTTTGCAAATCTATATGGAACAGAACTTGTTATCTATCTTAAATCCATCATTCCTATTGATAAAAAAGAACTCGATGATGTTTTAAGCGAAGTGGGTAATGTTATGGCTGTTGTGCTTTACTCTATGGTAATTGTAGCAATATTTCAAGGTGCACTTTTTGGTTTAATCACAATATTTTATGGTTATGATGGAATTTTAATGGGAGTAATTTTTGCTGTAAGTTCTCTCATACCTGCTATAGGAGGAGCTTTAATTTATGTGCCTGTAAGTCTTTATGAATTTGCCTCAAACAATCTTAACTCAGCTCTTGTTATTTTTATTTATTCTGTAATTGTAATTTCTTTTATAGCAGATACTTTAATCAAACCTTTAATCATCAAATGGATCAACAAAAAACTTGTAAAAACTCCCACTAAAATCAACGAACTTTTAATTTTCTTGGCCATGATAGCAGGAATTTCAACCTTTGGTTTTTGGGGTATTATACTAGGTCCTGCAATTTTAACTTTTTTTGTATCAACTTTAAGAATGTATGTGATTTTAAAAGATAAGAATTTAATTTAACTTGCCTTAAAAAAGGCAAGTTTTATGTTCTAGGCTTTTGGACCTATCATTTTAGTAGGATCAACAAATTTATTGAAATCTTCTTCGCTAACCAAACCAAGCTCCATTGCGCTTTCTTTTAAAGAAATACCTTTTTTATGGGCATTTTTGGCTACTTTAGCAGCGTTTTCATAACCTATGTATGGGTTTAGAGCGGTAACTAGCATTAAAGAATTATGAAGATTATGATCGATTTTTGCACGATTTGGTTCTATGCCTACAGCACAATGGATATTGAATGAATGCATAGAATCAGCTAACAAATCAAGACTTTGCAAGAAATTATAAATAATCACAGGCTTAAACACATTAAGTTCAAAATTTCCTTGACTTGCTGCAAATCCGATAGCTGCATCATTTCCCATCACTTGTACAGCAACCATAGTAACAGCTTCACACTGGGTAGGATTTACCTTACCTGGCATAATCGAACTTCCTGGCTCATTTTCAGGGATGATAAGCTCACCAAGACCGCATCTTGGGCCTGAAGCTAACCATCTTATATCATTTGCAATTTTCATTAAATTTGCAGCCAAACCCTTCATAGCTCCATGAGTAAAATTGATCGCATCATGACTTGTTAAAGCATGAAATTTATTTGGACTTGAAACAAATTTCGTACCTATAAGTTGAGTTAGCTCTTCACTTACTTTTTGGCTTAATTCTGGATGCGCATTAAGCCCTGTTCCTACTGCGGTTCCTCCTATGGCAAGTTCTCTTAAAGTTGGTAAAGAAGCGATGATTTGCTCTTTTGAATGCAAAAGCATAGAAAGATATCCACTAAATTCTTGTGCTAGAGTAAGTGGAGTAGCATCTTGTAAATGCGTGCGTCCTATCTTGATAATACTATCAAATTCTTTTACTTTTTTTTCAAAAGTTGCAATAAGCTCATCAAGCGCAGGGATAAGCTTTTTCTCTACTTGCTCAACCGCAACGATACTCATAGCTGTTGGAAAAGTATCATTTGAACTTTGACTCATATTAACATGATCATTTGGATGTACAAGCTTTTCTTTGCGAAAATCCCCGCCCATGATTTCAGTGGCACGATTTGCAATAACTTCATTCATATTCATATTGCTTTGTGTGCCTGAACCTGTTTGCCAAATCGCAAGTGGAAAATTATCATCAAATTTACCTGCGATAATCTCATCGCAAGCTTGAACTATAGCATTTTTCTTAGCATCATCAAGTTTGCCAAGTTTGTTATTGACCAAAGCTAAAGATTTTTTAAGATTTGTAAAAGCATAGATTAAAACCTTTGGCATTTTCTCGCAACCGATTTTGAAATTTTCAAAACTTCTTTCAGTTTGAGCTCCCCAATATTTGTCATTTGGGACCTTAACTTCACCCATGGTATCATGTTCAACTCTGTATTCCATAATTTTTTCCTTTGATTAAAATTTTATTTATTATAAGCTAAAAAAATAAATACTTTCAAAAACGTTTTCCTACTGAACTCATTAAATGCAATTCATAGGCATTATGAGAAAATCTATTCATTAACATAAACTGCCAAAATACATTGTTTTTATATAAAAATTCTGAATTAAAACCTTGACTTAAAATATTATCTTTTAATTTATATTTTTGAATAAAAGTAATAGGAAAATCAACAAAACTAGCCTTATTTTCTAAAGTTCTTCCATAAATTCTTTTTTCAAAAATTACAAAAGTAGAAAAAGAAGCTTGATAATCATCTTGCTCTATATTTTTAGCAAGATTAAAACCTAAATTTGCATTTATGCTATGATGTTTTAAACTTTCATAATTTTTAGCAAAAGGACTTTTATTTTCTTTAAAATCTTCTTGATAAAAAAAACTATGTGTAAAATACATTAAAGGATTAAAAATAAAATCTTGACCTAAAATAATATCTTTAGTTACACCAAGCTGGGCTGAAGTTTGCAATGTTTTATATTTGCCTTCAATTGGCTGCTCTACTACAAAACGATTAAGAGTATTAAATCCTACACCTATACCTAATCCACTTAATATTTTTATAAAATCTAAATCATGGTTATAATTAAGCAATAAATCCATGTTATAACTCTTCAAATCACTACCATTATTAAAATTAAATTTAGCGCTAGAAAGAGATAAAGCATAAGCTAAAAAGCCTGATGAGAAATTTTCTCCTAAAGAGATATTAGCACCTGTTTTTTGACCTGAAAAATCTTTATCTTTATAGTATTTATAACTTGGAGTAAGATGCCAAAAATATTCTTCATTGCTAAAAATTCTAGGTAAATAAGTACTAGCAAGTAAGATATTATTGTTTTGTGCAAAATTATTAATATTAAGAGGATGAAGGGTAAATAACATATTATTTTGCATTAAATTAGATTGATTATGATTACTAAAAGTGCTTAAATACCCTGAACCTTCTATTCTATTTAATTTAGTCTTTACATCTATTCCATTATCTAAAGAAGCAAAAAATTCCTGATAAGTCTGACTCAAGTCTGCCCTAGATCGCAATTGTCTTAAAGCATTTCCCAAGCTTGTATTAGGAATTTCGTAAGCATTTGGCTTTAAATTAGGTTTTATTAAGGTTTTATTAATACTCACTAAATCATCACTTAAAACAAAATCAAAATTTAAAGCATAGGTATTTTGTATCAAAACATGATTAAAAGATGATAAACTTTTTTCCAAATCTCCTAAATTAATTTTCACTGGCTTATTTAAGATATAGTATTTAGGTAAAGGAATATATTCTAAATTCCCGCTCCTAATATCATAAGTTTTTG
Source organism: Campylobacter sp. BCW_6461 (assembly GCF_001762735.1). Taxonomy (NCBI): domain Bacteria; kingdom Pseudomonadati; phylum Campylobacterota; class Epsilonproteobacteria; order Campylobacterales; family Campylobacteraceae; genus Campylobacter; species Campylobacter sp. BCW_6461. Next base: position 27,222 of record NZ_MJXJ01000010.1, read on the forward strand.
CAATCAGTTTAGAATTTTTATAATTACCAAAATCAAGTTGCAATTTAGAGTCAACTCCTTCTTGAGTATAAGTTCCTTGCACGGTTAAATCATTTAAATCTTCATTTCCAGGTCTAACTATACCTTTATTGTTTAAATTTTGGCCTACAATACCATTACCGCTTAGTATTGCTTTTTGTTCTACATAAGCATTATTTTTAACTTTTCCTTTAAGCTTTAATTCTCCTTGTTTGATTAAAGTTGCACCCTCATAAGTATTTTGACCACTGATAATCAAAATACCTTCACCTTCTTTAGATAATCCTATGTTAAGATTAGCTAAATGTGTAGGTTTATTAATAGCACTTGATAAATGAGTATTTTCATCCCATTTTCTTTGACTAATATCATTAGAAAATTCAGCATCATAACCTGCAGTGTTTATAGTATAATAAGCTGTATTAGGTTCTTGCTCATATTTTAATACATCCTGATCACTGAGTCTGTTTGCATCTAAAATACTCAGTCCTTTTAACGCCTTTTGTGCATCTAAAATTCCTTGTCCAAATAATTCTTCTTTCTCAACTCTAACTACTCCATTAATAGAACTAATAGTAGAAGTATTAAGTTTTTGTGACTGCGCACTATCTCTATTATCCCAAATATAATCACTATAATCAATCCATTGTCCATTAACTTGAACTTGTATTCCATTGTAAAGCTGTTTTAAATCCCGTTTTATTTCATCTTCTATCCTAGGTGGATCTTGCGAAATATACACAATAAGAAATTTAGGTTGATTTGTTCCATCGGTTACTTGTTTAACAGTAAATTTTGGAGCCTTATAATTTTTATTTGCTGTACTTAACAGTATATCAGCAATTTGCTTACCATCCAAAAAAGGGAAATTTTGCTTGACCAGTGCCGCTGTTCCACTTACCATAGGTGCTGCCATAGAAGTTCCACTTTTTTTTGTAAACTTATCATTAGTGCTTGAATCAACATTATTAATATTTACTCCAGCAGCAACTAAAGAAAAATTCGTAGCTCCCTTAAAACCATTACTAAAATCAGCCAAACCTTGACTTTTAATTATTAAAGTCCCATCTGATTCTAAAGTAATCTCATTTGCATCCAAAGCTCCAACAGCCAACCAAGCTCTTAAAGATTCATCATAACTTGGTAAAATCGCATGCAAAGCAGGGCTAAGAATTCCTTCATTACCAGCAGCAAATACATTTAATACTCCCTTGTCCTTGCTAAGCCTCATCATATCATTAGCAACCTTATCTGCTTTCATAACATATTCCAAAGGAGTATTACAGATATTATAGCTTGTCCCTTGATTAGTTTGAGTACAATCTACTAATCCAGAATTTGAAGCCTTAAGATTAAAATAAGGATAAAAATTAATACCCCAGCTATTATTAATAATACTCACATCTTTGAAAAAATTATAAATATCAGGAATTTGAGTGTAAGAGCCATTTGGAAACACCCCAGCTCCATAAAATTTTGCCCCATAAGCCACTCCATAAGGTTTGCTATCGCCTATCTTTGCTCCAACAGCTATACCTGCTACATGACTTCCGTGTGTTGATTTTTTCAAATCAGGTATAAGCTGTTTCCCAGCTGTATCAGTAGGATAAGTAGACTTTAAAATCTTATCCTTTAAACTAATATGATCTTGATTAAAAGCATCATCGGCTACACCTATTATAATAGTATCTCCACTATACCCTAGCTTATGTACTTTATCAATATGATGAAGTTCAAATTCGCTTAAAGCAAAAAGTTTACAAACTAAAGTTAAACAAAAAAATTTTTTCATTTCTATTCTACCGTTACGCTTTTAGCCAAATTTCTTGGCATATCCACATCATTGCCAAGTCTTATGGAAATTTCCATCGCCAAAAGTTGAGTAATGACCATCATTTCAAAAAATTCACACATATAATGATCTTGCTCATTGGTTTTTATAAAATCATCACTTAAATCAAATTCTAAAGGTGAAATGCTAAGCACTGTAGAATCCCTAGCAATAAGCTCTTCAACATTTGATTTTGTTTTTTCATAAAGCATGTGCTTTGGCATTAAAGCTATAGTATAAAGCTTAGAATCAGCCAAAGCAATAGGGCCATGTTTCATCTCTCCTGCAGGATAACCCTCAGCGTGAAGATAAGATAATTCTTTAAGTTTCAAAGCTCCTTCTAAAGCCAAAGGATAAAACACATCTCTGCCTATAAAGAAAAAGCCATGTCCATCTAAATAACGCTTGGATAAACGATGAATTTTTTCATGTAAAGCCTGTTTTACACTCACGCAATTTGGAGTATGCAAAAGTGCTTTAATTTCAGCAGAAACATTTAAATTTCTTTTTTGTGCCATAAAAATAGCAAACATCCAAAGGGTTAAAACTTGAGTCGCAAAAGCTTTAGTTGAAGCAACTCCTTTTTCTATACCTGCACGAGTTAAAAGACTTAGGTGTGCTAAACGCACTATATTAGAATTATCCACATTGCAAATTGCAAAAGTCTTAGCACTCTGCTCTTTTGCAATCTTTAAAGCCTCTAAAGTGTCTGCTGTTTCTCCACTTTGAGAAATAACGATAAATAAAGAATCCTTTTTTATAATTGCTTCACGGTAGCGAAATTCACTTGCAATTTCTACTTTAGCTTTAACTTTAGCAATTCTTTCAAACAAATAAGCACTTGCCATTGCAGCATGATAGCTTGTTCCACAAGCACAAAGCGTGATTTCATCTACTTGACTTAAATCTTCATTGTTTAGCTCATCAAAAACGACTTCATCGCCTTGAATACGCCCCATTAAAACTTCACTCATCACGCGACTTTGTTCATAAATTTCTTTTTCCATAAAAAAACGAAAGCCGTCTTTTTTTGCATAAGCCTTATCGCCTGAAAGCTTAGAAAAACAAAGTGATTTTAAAATATCATTTTCATAAACGACAAGCTCATCTTTACTCGCGTATCCCAAGCTTAAATCTTCAAGATACATTACCTCATCACAACTTCCTATCAAAGGCGCATCACCTGAAGAAAAATACCATTCTTTATTTGCATTTTTACCGATAATCAAAGGAGCAGCATTTTTTGCAAAATACACATGATTGGGATCTTTTTTTGTTACCAACAAAGTAGCAAAAGCACCGCGAAGTTCTTTGATGGTTTTTTGCCAAGCTTCAAAAACTCCCAAATTTCTTGCATATAATTCAAAAAGCTGGACAATAACTTCTGTATCGGTTTGACTTAAAAAACTCACGCCTTCTTTTTCAAGTTTATCTTTGATTTCTTTATAATTTTCTATAATACCATTGTGAATCACACAAGAATACTGTCCTAAATGAGGATGTGCGTTGATTTCAGTAGGCTTACCATGAGTTGCCCATCTTGTATGACCTATAGCAAAACCATAACCTTGACTTTCAAAATCCGTGCATTTATTCGCCAAATTTTCAAGCTTTCCTACAGCTTTAAAAAAACTGAGCTCTCCTTCTTGCATCACTGCCATACCCGCACTATCATAGCCACGATATTCCAATTCTTTAAGTCCATTTAGTATAATTTGTTTTTTTTCATTATTTCCTATATAACCTACGATTCCACACATTTTTTTACTCACTTATTAATAAATTAACTAACTTTTGCTCGCTATGTTCTAATTTTTCATTCTTTTGAAAAATAAAAATATTACGCGTCCTTTGTCTTATGGTTTGAATTTTTGCTGCACATAAAACAAGTTCAAGTTCATTAAAAACATTCATCAAATACGCCATTAAACCCTGCTGATCTTTCGTATTAAGACCTAATTTGGCATACATTTTAGAATAGTTTAAGTCTAATTTTAACTCATCTTTTTTAATGATTGGCTTTTTAATTTTTTTCAAATTAAAACCAGAAAGATTTGAATTTAAAAGCTCGCAAAGTTTTAGTTTTTGCTCATCACTGATAATATTATCATATTCAAATCTTAAATAAATTTTATTATCAAAAAGTTCAAAAAAATTCATGAAAATAAGATTTAAATTTGTTAAAGAACTTAAAATAATGGCAATATTAAAATGAAGTGGTGCAACAATTTGCAAACTAAGATTTGTTTCATTATTAAACCAAAATTTAAAATCATTTTCTTTGGCTAATTTAGAAATCATAACAATATCTTCAAAAGTATTTTTTATAATAAAAAGATTTGATTTGATATGTATGATTTTATCTTGCAAAATTTCATCTTGCTCTAAAAAAATCTTACTTCTTTTAAGTGTTAATTCTTTTTTTACTCTTCTTGCGCTTTCTTCAAGTAGATTTTCATCTTCAAAACCTTGTTTTGCATTTTCTAAAAGTTTATCAAGAACTCTAAAATAAAAAGCATTATAATTTAAAGCCTTAGCCTTTAGCCAAGTTAAAGTATATAAAAGCTCTAAATTTTCTAAATTTTCTAGCTTAGAAACCAAGCTACTTACAACAATAGGATTGTATATATCTTCTTTTTCTACAAGATCTTTTAAGGCATTATTGTTTTTAAATATCTTAAGACCCCATTCTAAAATTTCATTCTTTAAATCAAATTTAGAGCAATACGCTCTATATATGCCTGCTAAAGAAATTTCATTTTCACTTTCTATAGCGCTTAAAAGTATCACAAGCTTTAAAATCATTTTTTCATCGGTTTTAAGTTTTTGGAGTATCTCAAGCTCATCTTCGTATTTTTCAAATTCACTTAACATAAGAAAAACTTGCTCATCAAAACTATAATTTCCTTCTTCATCGCTTAAAAAACGAACTGTCCAAAAAGGCTTACATAAATCTTTTAAAATTCCACTATCAAGCAAAAGTTTTAAAACACAAAAACTATGCCTTTTATAAAAAATTTTCTCAAAAAGTATTAAAGCTTTTTCTATATCTTTTTTACCGTATTTCAATCTTCTTAGGGCAAAAACCAAGTTAAGATCGAAAATAACATGTTTATCTTCAAGTTTTAATAAGTATTCTAAAACTTCCACAAGAGTTTTAAATTTATATTCTTGTTTAAGAGTATGATTTAATCCATCTTGAATTTGCTTTGCTAAAAAGTGTGTATAAAAACCTATAGTATGCATACTTTGCAAAGCCTTTTGAACCAACAACTCATTTGCTCCAAAATGTTTTTTAGCTTTTTTATACATTAATTCACTCAAATCATGAACATTAATAAGTAAAAATTCATCCTCATCTTTAGCACTTAATAAATTCATCGCTGATTTTAAAGAAAGTAAAAAATCTCCAGCTAAACGCAACTCGCTTAAATTTTTTTCATCTATAAAATTTAAAGCATAATTTTTTGGAGAAGTCTTAAAAAGAACAAGCAAACTCTCTAAGGATCTTAAATGATTTAATCCGCCAAAATCTTTTAAGATATTAAATTCTTGCTTTATAAATGGAATGTCAAATTCTTTAAAATTTTCTAGCAAAAGCTTGGCAAAATCATTTTTATTTTCTTTTATAATACTCTCAAATTTTATCTTAATCCCTTTAAATAAAATCCTAGAACCACATATGAAACGAGTTTGTATTATAGAAGTCTTAAGCTCATTGCTAGCATTATAAAGTCCATTAAATTCTAAGATAACCGAATCAATTTGCAAATGCGCATCATTTAAAATTTCGATAAAAGCCTTAATCATAGGTTTTAAATGAAAAGCCTTAATATCTTTATAAACAAAAATCAAAGAAATACTTTCATTAAAACAAAGACTATTATTTGCATATGCTTTGCTTGCTAAAACACAAAAAGGGATATTATCACTTGGAGGTGAAAAATCATCAAAATAATCTTTAAGAACTATATCATAAGCTTTTTTTATGAAATTATCCATATTTTTAGAATGATATAAGCTAAACGCCCCTTGCTTAAGAAAAAATTTTCTACAACTTTGGGTATAGGAACTAAGATTTTTTTTAAAAATTTCTAATTCTTTATTTAACAAAATTTCTACTCTCTTTAAAATTTTAATATTTTAATAATAATCTTAACAAAAATATCTTTTATTTTGGCTTTTTCTATAAACTCTTTTTCAGTAAGCAAAAATTATAATGCTTTATTTAAAAACAGCAAAAGAGTAAAATTAAAATGAAAAATTTAATCACCAAACTAGAAAATGAAGAAAGATTAAACCAAGAAGAAGCCAATGCACTTTGGGATCTAGATCTTTTTACCTTAGGCAAATACGCTCACAAAAAACGCACTAAACTTCATGGAAAAAAAGTCTATTTTAATATCAATCGCCATATAAATCCTACAAATATTTGTGCGGATACCTGTAAATTTTGCGCCTTTTCAGCGCACCGAAAAAATCCTAATCCTTATTTGATGACTCATGAAGAAATCATGAAAATCGTCGATGAAACTGTAAAACGAGAAACCAAAGAAGTGCATATCGTTTCAGCTCACAACAAAGATACAACTTGGCAATGGTATTTAGAAATTTTTAAAATGATAAAAGAAAAATATCCTAATCTTCATGTAAAAGCTATGACTGCTGCTGAAATTGATTTTTTACATCGTCGTTTTAAAATGAGTTATGAAGAAGTGATAGAAAAAATGCTTGAATACGGCGTTGATTCCATGCCAGGCGGTGGAGCTGAAATTTTTGATGAAGAAGTGCGTAAGAAAATTTGTCATGGAAAAGTTAGCAGTGAAAATTGGCTTAAAATTCATAAACTTTGGCATGAAAAAAGCAAGCAAAGTAATGCTACCATGCTTTTTGGACATATAGAAGAAAGACATCACAGGATCGATCATATGTTAAGACTGCGTGATCTTCAAGATCAAACCGGTGGATTTAATGCTTTTATCCCTCTAGTTTGGCAAAGGGATAATAGCTTTATACAAACTGATAAAATCATGGATAGTGAAGAAATTTTAAAAACCATTGCCATTTCTCGTTTAGTGCTTGATAATATCAAAAATATCAAAGCTTACTGGGCAACAATGACTTTAAATTTAGCCATGGTAGCACAAGAATTTGGAGCTAATGATTTAGACGGCACTATAGAAAAAGAAAGTATACAAAGTGCAGGTGGTGCAAAGTCCGCCAAAGGCACAAGTTTAAAAACTTTTATCGATATGATAAAAACTTCAAATCTTATTCCTGTAGAACGCGATAGTTTATACAATGAGCTAAAAACCTACTAAGGAGAAAAAATGAGCTTTTTTAAACTCAAAGAAAACAATACGAGTTTTAAAACCGAAGTTATAGCAGGACTTACTACTTTTTTAGCTATGGTTTACATTATCCCCGTAAATTCTAGTATAGTAGGAAATACAGGAATGCCTATAGAAGCTTTAATCACCGCAACAGCTTTAATTACCATAGTTGCAAGTGCTTTTAATGCTTTTTTTGCCAATACTCCTGTAGCTATGAGTGTAGGAATGGGTTTAAATGCTTATTTTACCTTTGCGGTTTGTTTAGGTCAAAACATAGCTTGGCAAAGTGCCTTAGGAGCTGTTTTTATTTCAAGTATTATTTTTCTCATACTTTCTTTTACGCATTTTCGCCTTTGGGTAATCCGCAATATCCCAAAAGATTTACGCCTTGCAATTTGTGCGGGCATAGGTTGTTTTATTGCATTTTTAGGCTTAAGTCAAATGGGTGTGATAATGCATAATAAAGATACCTTAGTCAGCATAGGAAATTTCAAAAGCCCTCATGTGCTTTTTGGAATTTTTACTCTAGCTTTAATCATCTTTTTTTGGGCTATAAAACTTCGCGGAGCTTTTATTTTGGGGGTATTAGCAAGCTCTATTATTGCTTGGATTTTCCATTTAGACAATGCAAGTTTTCCTGTGCAAATCTTTTCTTGGCCAAATTTTAGCATGGAAAATGGTTTAGGAGCCATCTTTTTACAACTTGATATCAAAAGCGCCTTAAATATTACTATGATACCTATAATTCTTACTTTTTTTATCACTCAACTTTTTGATAGCATAGGAACTATCACAGGTGTGGGTGAAAGAGGAAAGATTTTTGATGATCCCAAAAATGGAGAAAAAAAACTAAGCAAAACCTTAATGGCAGATGCAACAGGATCAGCCTTAGGAGCTATGACAGGCACTTCTACAGTTACAGCCTTTGTTGAAAGCACTACAGGGGTTGAAAGCGGAGGAAGAACTGGGCTTACAGCTTTAGTTGTAGCTATTTGTTTTGCTTTTACACTTTTTTTACTGCCACTTTTTAAAGCCATTCCTGCAAACGCAATATACCCCGTACTTGTAATGGTTGGAATTTTAATGTTTATGGAAGTTAAAAATATAGATTTTAAAGATAGTGCTATAGCTGTAGCAAGCTTTTTTACTATCATCATGATGCCTTTTACTTACTCCATCACCACAGGTTTTGCTTTTGGTTTTCTTTCTTATTTACTTGTAAGAATTTTTAAACGCGAATGGGATAAAATCAATCTTGGCATTATAGTTTTAAGTTTATTATCTTTGGGTAATTTTTTACTTATGGCACTACAATAAATAAGGATATATAATGATATTTTACTCCTATGAAGAATTTAAAGAAGATGTAAAAATTCTTGCTAAAGAAATTAAAGAAGATTTTAACCCTGATGCACTTTTAGCTATAGCAAGAGGGGGGATGAGTTTAGGACACTCTTTAGCAGTGGCTTTAAAAACGCGTCAACTTTTTGCTTTAAACTCAATTCATTACGATAATACGAAAAAACTTGATACTATTGAAATTTTTAACATTCCTGATTTAAGCAAGCACAAAAAAATTCTACTCATTGATGATATAGTAGATAGTGGAGAAAGTTTAGCAGAAATAAAAAAAGTTTTGCTTGAAAAATTTCCTCATATAGAACTTAAAATTACAACCATTTTTTACAAAAAAACCGCTCTTTTAGAGCCTGATTTTAAAGTAAAAGAAGCTACTGAATGGGTGGATTTTTACTGGGATATAAACCTTGATTAAAAATTTGCTATAATTTTACTTTTAAAATTTTTAGGAGTTTTTGCTTGAGAATAAAATTTATATCTTTTATTTTAATTTTTTTTGCTGTTTTTGCTTTTGCTAAAGAACAAAATTTAGATGATTTCGAACAAGAATACCAAAACTATCAAGTAAACGATCCACTTTCAGGATATAACAAAGCTATGACAAGTTTTAATGTGGCTTTGTATGATTATGGTTTGCGTCCCGTTCTTAAGGGCTATAACACTATCACTCCTGAATTTATAAGATTAGGGGTAAGAAATTTCTTTGATAATTTACTTGCTCCTTTGCGTTTTGTAGGCAATATTTTGCAGTTTAAATTTGAAGAAGCGGGAGAAGAATTTAAAAGATTTACCGCCAATACCATTATGGGCTTTGGTGGACTTATGGATGTGGCATCAAAAATGGGTCTTAAAAAACATCCCGCGGACTTAGGAACCGTTTTGGCTCACTGGGGTGTAGGAAGCGGTTTTCATATTGTCTTACCTATACTCGGCCCTAGTAATCTTAGAGATACTCTTGCTTTACCTGCAACTTGGTATGCAAGTTTTACTGCTTACATTGATCCTACTTGGGCAAGTATAGCTATAAGTGCTTATGGATTTGGTAATGAACTTAGTTTTAGACTTGATGAAATTGATGAAATTTATCACAACACGCCTAATTTATATCCATTCTTGCGTGATGCTTACGAGCAAAGACGCAATGAACTTAGCAAATAAAGGAAAATAATGAAAAAAATATTTTTAATCTTGGCTTTATTTTTTAATGCTTTTGCCTTGCAGCTAGATGAAATTTCTAGTACTATGCAAAAAAACATTGATGCAAGCTTAAAACTTTTACAAGATAGCAAAGAAGACAAAAAACAAGCTGCTGATGGAATTTTTAAACTTTTTGATAGCATAATAGATTATAAACTCATGGCAAAACTCAGTCTTTCGAAAAATTATTCTAAATTAAATCCAAAAGAACAAGAAAAATTTACCACAGCCTTTGAAGCAAGTCTTAAAAAAAGTTTTACCGATAAACTCAGTCTTTATAAAGATCAGGTTTTAAAGGTCAAAAATGGTGAGTTAAAAAATGAAAAACGCTATTTTTTAACCACTTCTATGGTAGTAGATGGGGAAGAAAAAAATATCATTTTCAAATTTTACAATGATAATAACAACTGGCTTGTTTATGATGTAGATGTTTTAGGTGTGAGTATAGTACAAACTTATAGATCACAATTTGGAGATATTTTAGCCAACCAAGGCTTTGATGCCCTACTTCAAAAACTTGAGAGTATTGTCATAGAATAATGTTTGCAAAGCTTTTAAAGTTTTTTATTTCTCGTCCAAAAAGTACTTTTTTTGGAACCTTGTTTATATGCCTGCTTTTAAGCTTTTTTGCTTTTAAGCTTAGCGTAGATGCAAGTGCTGAAAGTTTACTTTTAGAAGATGATGCAGATTTAAAAACTTTTAGAGAAATTTCAAAACATTATAAAAGTGATAATTTTTTACTTTTAGCCTTCAAACCCTATGATGAAAAACCTTTTTCAAATGAAAATTTAGCCAAATTAAAAAAACTTCATAAAGAATTAGAAAAGGCCCCTTTAGTAGAGCGCGTTTTTAGCATCATCAATGCCCCTTTGCTTCAAAGTTCACAAAATACGGATTTAAAAGAACTGTTAAAAAATATCCCAAACATAGAAAGCCAAGATATAAACCGCACAAAAGCCCGAAACGAAATTTTAAATAGTCCCTTTTATAAAAATAATATCATCTCAAAAGATGGAAAAGTAACAGGGCTTATTATTTACTTAAAGCCTGATACAGTTTATAATGATCTTGTAGAAAAACGCGATCTTGCTACCGATGAAAAAGAAAAAGATCAAATTCGTCTTGCTATAAAAAAACATCAAGACAAGCAAAAAGTTATCACGAAACAAAGTCTAGATACTATTAAAAGCATAGTTCGAAATTATGAAAAAAATAAAGATACGCTCTACCTTGGTGGCGTAAGCATGATCGCTGATGATATGATAGCTTATATAAAATCTGATCTTGTACTCTATGGTGTTTCTCTTGTATTTTTACTAGGACTTGCACTTTATTATTTTTTCCGTTCATGGCGCTTTGTTTTTTTACCTCTTTTTATTTGTTTTATAAGCTTAAGTGCAGCTAGTGGAGTTTTTGCACTTTTAAATTTTCAAATCACGGTTATTTCATCAAATTACATTGCTTTGGTTTTAATTATCACCTTAAGTGTAGTTGTTCATTTGATCACGCATTTTATCGAAAATACCCAAAATTATCCCAAAGCTAAAGTTGAGCGCATAGTGCTTGAAACCTTACTAGCCAAAGCAAATCCTAGCCTTTATGCCATTGTTACAACGATGATAGGATTTTTTTCTTTAATGCTTTCAAATATCGAACCTATCATAAAACTTGGTATTATGATGAGTATAGGTATAGGTTTAGCTCTTATCTTTAGTTATTTATTTTTAGCAAGTATCTTAGTTCTTTTAAAACCAAAAAACTATCATAAAAAAGAGTTTAAATTTAATCTTTTAGCCTTTTGTGCTAAAACCGCTCTTGATCCTAAAAAGCGTCGCATGATTTATGGAATTTCAGTTCTTGCTATAATCTTAGCTTTAATAGGCATTTCAAAACTCAGAGTTGAAAATTCTTTTGTCAATTATTTCAAAGATGGCAGTGAAATCAAAAAAGGACTTTTGGTTATTGATAAAAATCTAGGTGGAACCTTGCCTTTAGAAGTCATCATTCGTTTTCCAAATAATAAAAACGATCAAAATACAAGCAATACTCTTGATAGTTTTGAAAGCGAATTTGAAAATTTAGCCACACAAGAAACTTATTGGTTTGACTCTAAAAAAACACGCATTGCAAAAAAAGTTCATGAATTTTTAGAAAATAAAGAATTTGTAGGCTCGATTTTAAGTCTTAATAGTCTTTTAACCCTAGGGAAAAATATCAACGATGGAAAAGAGTTAGATGATTTTGCTCTTGCGTTTTTAAATGAGAATTTACCTGCTAAATTTAAACAAGACTTACTTTCACCTTTTGTAAGTATAGAGAATAACGAGTTAAGATTTAGTATGCGTATTGTTGATTCTGATCCGAATTTAAGACGTAATGAATTTTTAATAGATCTTAAAAAACAGCTCAACGAGCTTGTAAAAAATGATGGAGTAGAAGTTCAAATCACAGGTATAATGGTACTTTATAATAATATGCTCCAAAGTCTTTTTTCATCGCAATTTGATACTCTTATATTTGTAATTTTAGCTATTTTTATACTTTTTATCATTGTTTTTAGAGATTTAAAATTTTCAGTTGCGGCTATATTGGTAAATGTTATTCCTTTAAGTGTGGTTTTTGCTCTTATGGGGCTTTTAGGTATTCCTTTGGATATGATGAGTATTACTATAGCTGCTATTGCTATAGGTATAGGCGTTGATGATGCTATACATTATATTTATCGTTTTAGGGAAGAAATTAAAAACAAAAGCCTAGAAGAAGCCATTATAATTTCTCACCTTAGTATAGGTTCGGCACTTTATTATACCACAATTAGCATAGTTTTAGGTTTTAGTGTTATGATGAGTAGTAATTTCATTCCAACGATTTATTTTGGAATTTTAACCGTTTTTGTAATGATTTTGCTTTTAAGTGGAAGTTTGTTCTTATTACCAAGCTTTTTAATCACTATTTATTCTAAGAAAACCAAGTTTCCAAACCAACATAAAGAGCATATATTAAAACAATAATAGCTATATATTTTAAAAAATTTTTCATTTTTATCCTTTATTTAAAATCTTTAAAATGATTTTTGCAAGCTCTAAAGCTTTAAAACGATGAGAGATATTATTCTTCTCATCCACGCTAAGTTGGGCTAAGGTTTTATCAAAACCCTTTGGAATAAAAAGGCTATCATAACCAAAACCATTTTCACCTTTTTCTGTATCTATTACTTTTCCATGCATGGTTCCATGCGTACTAAATTCCCCCATCAAACCTACCATAGCAATAGCAGCAACATAATGCGCCTTACTTTGTTTAAAACCTTTTTTTATCATTTCATTGACAAGTTTATCACGGTTACTTTTATCATCGCCCTTACCGCTAAATCGAGCAGAATAAATTCCTGGATTTCCTTCTAAAACATCTACACAAATGCCACTATCATCACTTAAAGCGATAAAATCTTTTTTTTGCTTTTCATCCAAAGCATTAAAAACCGCTCTTGCTTTAATCAAGGCGTTTTCTTTAAAAGTTTTTCCATTTTCTTCAATCTCAAAAGGCATTAAAACTTCATCAAAAGCATAAATTTCAAAATCTTTTAAAATTTCTTTAAGTTCTAAAACTTTATGTTTATTGCTCGTAGCTAGGATAATCTTCATAACAAAAGCTCCAAAATAATATCAAAACAAAAATATGATTTTATAAAATTTATCCTTGTGCGTAGCTTTTAAATATCAAATGATAAAACGATGTTAATCAATGCTTAATCCATTTCATAGTAAAATTATCCTAATTTAAATTTCAAATTTAATAGGAAATTGATAATGCTAAATTATGTCTTACCCTTATCTTTCATAGTTGGAACAAGATTTTTTGGGCTGTTTATAGTTTTGCCAGTTTTAAGTCTTTATGCTTTAAAACTTGAAGGTGCTAATGAATTTTTAGTGGGACTTTTAGTTGGTGTTTATGCCTTAACTCAAATGATTTTACAAGTGCCTTTTGGGATTTTAAGTGATAAAATTGGTCGTAAAAAAACCATGCTCATTGGACTGATTATTTTTATAATAGGCTCTTTAATCTGCTCTTTTGCGGAAAATATTTACACCATGCTTTTAGGAAGAATGCTCCAAGGTGCAGGAGCTATTGGAGCTGTGGCTACAGCAATGATAAGTGATTTTATCACAGAAGAAAATCGTGGTAAAGCCATGGCGGTAATGGGTTCTTTTATAGGACTTAGTTTTGCAGCTTCTATGGTGATCTCTCCTTTAATGAGTGCAAAATGGGGTTTATCTAGCCTTTTTGATCTTAGTGCAGCTTTGTCTCTTTTATGTATAATTTTGCTTTATACTATTGTACCTAAAGAAAACAAAATCACTCATGAAAATGAAAAAACTCCTTTTTTTCATCTTATTAAACAAAAAAATTTAGCCCTTATGAATCTTACTAATTTCATGCAAAAAATGCTTATGAGTATAGCATTTTTAAGCATTCCTATCATTCTAGTAAAACATTTAGGCTTTGCTTCTGATAAACTTTGGATTGTTTATAGCGCTTCTATGGTAGCAGGTTTTATCGCTATGGGCTTTGCTGGAAGTTTAGGCGAAAAAAGAGGTTTAGCTAAACAAATTTTACTCTTAGGAATTGTTTTTTTCATACTTGCTTATCTTTTTTTTACTTTTAGTAATTCTATAGATTTTTTTATCATAGCAGTTGTGATTTTTTTTATAGGTTTTAATTTACACGAGCCTATTATGCAAAGTTGTGCATCAAAATTTTGTAAAGTTCATGAAAAAGGTGCGGCATTAGGGTTGTTTAATGCTTTTGGATATGGTGGAAGTTTTATAGGTGGTATTATCGGAGGGACATTTTTACATCTAGATGCCTTAAATCTTTTAGCTATTATTTTAGTAATTTTAGCTCTAATTTGGCTTGTGGCATTATTTTTCTTAAAAAATCCAGCTGATTTTAAAAACCTTTATCTACCTTTAGAAACACCTTTAAATTTCAGTACTTTTAGTGAAAATTTAGGGGTTGTAGATATTTATAAAAACTCTAAAAATCTTGTTGTTAAATTTGATAGCAAACTTACAAATAAAGAAGAATTAGAAGGCAAAATTAAGATCTAATTTTGCCCCGCAAAACCCATTGCTTTTATCATCACTTTTGCCTTGCAATCTGCACAACAATAAAGTGTTTTGATTTTATTCTCATCATTACCAAATTTAGGCTTCATTAAATTGGCTATTTTTTCTACAGCTTTTTTGGTGGCAAATTCTTTACCACATTCTATACAGGCAAAAAGCTCATCTTTTGCCATGGTTTGATATTCAAAATAAGAAGCTCTAAACTCCATTCCACTACGAAATAATTTTAAAGTATCTTTTTCGGCACAACTTAACTCACAATACCCACAAGTCGTACAAAGAGAAGCATTGAATTTCAAAGCATTTTCTTTAGCATCAGCGATTAAAGCTCCTACATTACAGGCACCCACACAAGAAAGACAAAGCGTACAGGTGTTAGGATTGATTTCTACCTTGCCATAACGCAACCATTCGCCACTTTCTATACTGCCAAAATCTTCATTTTTTATCATTTCTTGCATTCTTTTGGCAAAATTTTCTCTTGTAGTTAAGGTGTTGTTATGAAAATCATATTTTAAATCTTGTATAAATTCTTGCTCTTTTAAAACATTTTGCAATTCTTTTTCATCTTTAGCAACAAAAATAGCTTTTTTTTGAAATTTTCTCTCAAAAAAAGTATTTAAAAGCGTAATGGCTTCATTGCTACCACGAGATACAAAGTCCGTATAAAAAACCAAATTTGCACCACTATTTTGCAAAAGTGTTAAAAAATGCATAGAAGAAAGCCATTTTTCACCCTCTATCATAAAGGGTAAAACATCTTTTGGTAAAGCAAGGTTTAAATTTTCTAAAGACATTTTTTTAGGAATAATTAAAATTTTTTTATCTTTATAAAACTCACAAAGGGTAAAAAAACTTTCTCTTGGCATAGGAGCATAATCAAGCGATCCGCTAGGACACACACTAATACATCCTCCACAACCCAAACAATCCACTTGAGAAAATTCCAAATGTTTGTTTTCATCATCTTTTAAAATCGCTACAGTAGGACAAATTTCAGCACATTTTGCACAATGTTCACTGCGTCTTTCATGGTATTGACACACGCTAGCATTATAGCTAATATAAGTTTTATAAGGATATTTTGGACTTTTGCTTTGCAAAAACTCTAACAATGCTTCAAGATTTTCAAAATTTAAAAGATTATAACATCCACTTTGTCTTGTAAAATCTTTACGCACAACGCTTAAATTTTCAGCTTTAAAAAGTAAAAAATCAAAATCTATTTCCACTTCTTCGCCTTGATTTTTAACCACAGCACAAAGCTCCCCCACACTTCCAAAAACAGCTAAAATTTCTGCACTACTTAAAGCAATAACCTTAAATCCATGTTCTTTTAAAAACTCTACAGTTTGAGTATCGCTATCTACTAAAATCAAACGATTTTGCACTTCTTTGCTTTGTTCTAAATCAAGCCCTAAATCATAAACGCTAGCCCTTGCTTCATAAAGCGTTAAAACATTTTTACTTTGCTCTAAAATTTCATCTTGAGAATTTTTAAGATAAAAATTAATCTCAGGGGCATAAATTTGTGCTTTTTGATTTTTATCATTGCAAATTAATGTTTCTTTATCATTTGCCTGATCTAAAATTTCAATAGCATCAGGCAAAGGGATTAAAACATCATTTTTTATATAAACAAAATCTTGCATTGTCTTCCTTAATCTCTTTAAAACATCATTTTATAAATTCTATGTTAAAATAACCAAATATTTTCTTAAGGCTTAAGATGAACAAATTTAGAACTTTTCCACAGATTAACACTCTTATTGAAGATGAGAGTTTAAAATCCTATCCTTTTTATATCAAAGTATTTTTTTGTAAAAAAGTTGTCGCAAAACTAAAAGAAAATTTTTCCCAAGATGAAATTTCTAAAGATAAACTACTTTTAGAAATCAAAAAAGAAATCAAAACTTTTTACCGCAAAGATTTACAAAGTGTGATCAATGCAAGTGGAGTGGTTATACACACAAACCTTGGTAGAAGTGTAATCCATGAAGAACTTTATGAAGCGTGTAAAGATATCATTTGTAATTATTCTAATGTAGAGTTTGATTTAGAAAATGGAAAAAGAGGCTCTCGCTATGCTTTGGTGTTGGAAAAACTTAAAATGCTTTTTGAATGCGAAGATGCTTTAGTAGTCAATAACAACGCTGCGGCAGTTTTTTTAGTGCTTAATTCTCTTTGTTATGATAAAGAAGTCATAAGCTCAAGAGGAGAACTTGTAGAAATTGGCGGAAGTTTTCGTGTGCCTGAAGTGATAAAAGCTGCAGGTGTAAAGCTTTGCGAAGTTGGAACTAGTAACAAAACACACTTAAAAGACTATGAACAAGCTATCGGTGAAAATACCGCTCTAATTTTAAAAACCCACAAGTCTAATTTCGCTCTTATGGGTTTTCACAGTGAAGTAAATATAAAAGATCTACATGAACTAGCAAAAGAAAAAGGGCTTTTGAGTTATTATGATCTAGGTTCTGGCTGGTGTGAAAATTTAAATGAAAAGCTGATTAAAAATGAACCTAAAATCAAAAAACTCGTACAAGAATGTGATATTTTAAGTTTTAGTGGAGATAAACTTTTTGGTAGTGCGCAAGCAGGCATTATACTTGGAAAAAAAGAACTCATAGAAAAACTTAAACAAAATCAACTTTTAAGAATGCTAAGAGTGGATAAATTAACTCTATCTTTTTTAAACGAAAGCTTAAAAGCTTATTTGCAAAAAGATTATAAAAAAATTATTACCTTAAAACTTTTAAATGATGACTTATCCTTTATAGAAAAAAAAGCTTTAAGAGTGCAAAAAGAATTAAATTTTCAAACCCAGCTTAAAAAAAGCAAAAGTTTAGTAGGAGGAGGTTCTATGCCTGATAAAAGTTTAGATACTTATATACTAACTTTTCAAGGAGATGCTTTAAAACTACAAACTCGATTTAGAAAAGAAAATATCATAGGACGCATTGAAAATGATGAATTTGTTCTTGATTTTAGAACTATACGAGAAAATGAACTTCAAAAACTTATTCTTACAATCAATCAAATGGAAAACTTATGAAGTCTGTTATTATAGGAACTGCAGGACATATTGATCATGGAAAAACTTCACTCATTAAAGCTTTAAATGGTTTTGAAGGTGATAGTTTAAAAGAAGAACAAGAAAGACAAATCACCATTAATTTAAGTTTTTCAAATCTTAAATTAAAAGATAAAAACATTTCTTTTATCGATGTTCCAGGACATAAAGATTTGGTTAAAACTATGGTAAGTGGAGCTTTTGGCTTTAGTATTTGTTTGTTTGTTGTAGATATTAACGAAGGTTTAAAAGAACAAAGTTTAGAACATTTAGAAATTTTAAAAATTCTTGATATTAAAAATATCATTTTAGTGCTTAGCAAATGCGATCTTTGTGAAAATATAGAGCAAAAAAGTGTAGAAATTTTAGAAGAGTTAAAAAATTTAGATTATCCCATTTTAAAAGTATTTCACACCAGTATAAAAAATAATCAAGGCATAGAAGAATTAAAAAATTATCTTTATACCATAGAAAACAAAGAAAATGATGAAGAACTGATTTTTCATTATTATATCGATAGAGTTTTTTCTCTAAAAGGCATAGGAACTGTCGTCACAGGCAGCTTGAATGAAGGAAGTATCACTTTAAATGAAAAAATCATCTGTTTAGACACTCAAAAAGAACTCATTGTTAAAAATATACAAAATCACGATACTAATTTAGAGCAAATCAAAGCTTGTAACCGTGTGGCTTTGAGTTTAAATTGTGATTATAAAGAGTTAAAAAAAGGTTATTTGCTAAGTAAAAAAGGTTATTTTAAAGCCTTTAAAGAATGCGATGCTTTAGTTAAAGCAAAAAATTTACAAAATAACAAAATGATTTTTTGCGTAGGTTCAAGACAAATAGAATGCAAAATAAATATATTAAAAAAACTAGAAAATGATGAATTTTTTGTGCATTTTAGTTTTGATAAAAATGTATTTTTAAGTTTTGATGAGGCTTTTATTTTATTACAAAACAATCGTGTTATAGGCGGTGGTAAGGTTTTAAATCCTTTAAGCGAACCTTTAAAAAAAGAACAAAAAAATAAATTTTTAATGTTTTTGAAAAATAAAGATTTTAAAGCGGCTTTTTCTTTCTTAAAAGACGCACACAAATACGGCTTTGGCTTGCTTTCAAGTTATCAGAGATTTAAACTTTCTCATCAAAAAGCATTGAAATTAGCAAAAGAATTAAATCAAGTATTTGTTGATGAAAAAAATCTTAATGTATATCATTTACAAAGTCTAGAAGAAATTAAAAATTTCATCAAATTCATACTTGAAAAAAATCCTTATGCCATGCTTTCAGCACATTCTTTAGCTTTAAGGATTACTTGGGCAAGTGAAAATTTTTGCGAACTCGGGCTTAAAGAGATGTCAAATTTATTGGATTTTCAAAATGGAATTTATTTTAAAAAAGGCATAGATTTTGAAAAACTTCAAGAAAAAAATAATAATCAATTATATGAAATTTTAAAAAAACAAGGTATTAAACCCGAAGCTCCTTATAATCTTTATGATTTTTTAGAACTTGATAGAAAAAGCGGAGATAATATACTCAAAAAACTTACCCAAAAAGGCTTGGTTGTAAGACTTTCACACAATCTTTTTATAGAAAAACAAGCTCTTGAAAAACTTATGCAAGAATGTTTAAATTTATTAAAAAATCAAAGTCTTGATGTGCAAAGTATGAAAGAATATTTCAATCTTTCAAGAAAATATGCTATTGCTTATTTAGAATACTTAGACAAATTTCCTCAAGTAAGCAAAGAAGCTGAAAAAAGATTTTTAACAAACATTTAGAAAATCATTATAGAATTAAACATAATTTATTTAAAGGATTTATAAACTATGAAAAAATTAAGTTTAATTCTTGCCTGTTCGGCATCTTTGTTTGCTGCAAGTAATTCAGAAATTAGTGATTTTTATTCAAAAAGCATTAAAGCACAATTTCCAAATGCTACCGTTAGTGTATCAAATCGTCAAAAGGTTGGTAATACGGGTTTTGAAAGTGTTATTGTAAGCGTTGAATTAAATGGACAAAAACAAGAAAACATTCTTTTTACAAAAGATAGTCTTATTACCCCTGATCTTATCGACTTGAAAACGGGAATTTCTTATGCTCAAGAATATGAAATGAAAAAATTTCAAGAAGCAAGAGAAAATTTTACAAAAAATGCTAAAGCTGTAGCACAAAAAGAAACCATGGTAATAGCTTTAGGAGATAAAAATAAACCCGCAATTTATGTTTTTTCAGATCCTGAATGCCCATATTGTAGAGAACATTTAGCTCAAATTGATAATGAACTTAAAAACTATCAAGTTAATTATATTTTAACTCCAGTACATGGAAAATCTGCCTTTGAAAAATCCGCTCTAATCTACAAAGAAGCAAAAAAAGCAAAAAATGACAAAGAAAAAATCGCAATTTTAAACAAATACTATGATGCAAATATCAAAAATTATCCAAAAGTAAGCGATGCAGAATTAAAAGAAGTTTTTTCCTTATATGAAAAATATCGCTCATTAGGTCTTAGCGCTACTCCAACTATTATTAAATAAACCTAATGTCTAAAATTACTTTAATTTTAAGCTTTTTTATAGCACTCTTTATGAGTGCTTGCACCAATGCAACTTTCATACAAAGCTTTATTCAAACAAGTAATGAAGGCATTTTTATCAGATCACAAAAACAACAAAGTTTTAAAATTTCCTTTCAAAATCCTAGTCAACTTCGAACTACTTTGAATAGAGATTTGGCTTTAAAACTTAAAAATTTAGGCTTAAAAGAAGTAAAAGAGAATGCAGATTATGAAATTTTAATCAATCTTATAGATATGAAAAAGCATTCTTATGCCCAAAAAACACAACTTCAGCAAGATTTTTTTATGATTTTGATCCTTTGGAAAGTGATGGAGAATGGATGGTAGAAAACTACTATACTATGCAAGTTAATTTACAAATCAACTCTAAAAATCACAATTCTCAAAAAACAAGTCTTCTTGCTAGAACAGCTTATCTTGGAAATAAAGAACGCTGTCAATTATCTTTAGAAAATAAAATTATAAATCAAATAGTGAGTTTTTTTTATTTTTAAGAAAAGACAATCAAGAGTATAAAAACTCTTGATTTTAAGAATTATTAAGCAAAATAAGGTTTGATTTGTTCTATCCAAGCATCAATTCTTGATTCAGTTTGATCCTCTTGATTATCATTGTCAAGAGCAAGTCCAACAAATTTACCATCTACAACCGCATCACTTGCTTCAAATGTATAACCATCAGTTGAAACTTCTCCTACCAAATTTGCGCCTGCATCTTTTAAATTTTGAGCTAATTTACCCATGCCACCACAAAAAGTATCAGAATAACTTTCACTATCACCCATACCAAATACAGCTACGGTTTTTCCACCGAGACTAAGCCCTGAAAAATCAAAACCATCCCAATCATCTTGTAAATCACCACTTCCCCAAGTTGAAGTTCCACAAATTAATTTATCGTAAGAATTCATTTTAGCCGCATCAATATCTGAGATATTAAAAACATCGCTAATTCCAAGTTTTGAAGCAATTGTATTAGCCGCTCCTTCTGTATTTCCCATAGCACTACCATAGATTACTGCTACTGACATTATTTTCTCCTTATAATTTGATTTGATATTTTATACGGAACTAATTTTAACATAGTTTTGTTTAAATCACACAAAAAATGTTTTATTTCAATAAAATGTGTGAAATTTTTGTTACGCGGACAAACAATATAAAATTTTTCAAAATTGTTTTCTTTTATTAAATTCAATAATCCATGAATTTCATTTTCAATTTTTAAATTATGTGTATTAATCTCTTTGCAAAGTGGTAAAATTGCAAATTTCTTATCTATTATAATAAGATCACCATCTTGATCTATATTTTTTTCATTATTTTGAAAAGAAACCTTATCATAAACATAAGAGCTAAATAAAATTTGCGCATCAAAACAAATGCCATAAAGATAAATTCTTAAAAGTCTTAAAAAATCGACATTCTTAGATATTTTAGTATTAAAAATCAAGCTTTTTCTTTTTTGAAAGCAAAAAGCGTATGCATTAAGCTTGATATTTATATTTTGAATCTTACCAAATGAAACATGCATTATATCATGTAAAAAATTTTCAAATATCATTTTTAAACTCTTGGTATTTTTTGCATATAAAAGAGGAATTTTTAGATCGCTATCAACGCTCGCATTATATTGAGTTAAAAAAGTCAACATAAGCTCTTGATTGTTTAAATAATGATAAATTTGTGGTATAAATTCTCGCTTATCATCAAATCCAAATAACATCTTTAACCTTTATAGCAAGAAAATTCTTTATTAAGATTAAAAATTTTACAATATTCACAATACACACAACTTACACTTCTTTTTGCACAAACTAATGGAATTTTACGCTTTTTAGCTTCATTTTTGATTTTTTTCATAGTATTATGATTTAAAAAGCTTGTTAACATTACTATACATTCTGTATCACAAGGAATCGGCTTGCGATTAACTCTATTTTCATTACGCGCATCCCAGTGTTCTATTTTTTTAGCACCTAAATCATGTAAAACAGCTCTAATAGGAGTGATTTCATCTGCACCAATAACCAAAACTGACATAAATTCTCCTTTGTGATTTTTAAAATATATTTTGATAATTATTATTATAATATAAAAAAACTAAATTTATTTTGAAATTTATTATCAATAAAATGCAATTATTCAGTTAATTTTAATTTTTAATAGATATAATTTACTAATTAATAAAATTTATTATTTAGGAGAAAACAATGAAAAAATTAACTAACGATTTTGGAAACATTATAGCCGATAACCAAAATTCATTAAGTGCAGGCGCAAAAGGACCTTTGCTTATGCAAGATTATCTTTTGCTTGAAAAACTTGCTCATCAAAATAGAGAAAGAATTCCAGAAAGAACCGTTCATGCCAAGGGAAGTGGGGCTTATGGAGAAATAAAAATCACCGCTGATTTATCTGCTTATACTAAGGCAAAAATATTTCAAAAAGGAGAAATAACTCCTCTTTTCCTACGCTTTTCTACTGTTGCAGGTGAAGCAGGTGCAGCAGATGCTGAGCGTGATGTGAGAGGTTTTGCCATTAAATTTTACACCAAAGAAGGAAACTGGGATTTAGTAGGAAATAATACTCCAACTTTTTTTATCCGTGATGCGTATAAATTTCCTGATTTCATTCATACTCAAAAAAGAGATCCAAGAACTCATCTAAGAAGTAATAATGCTGCTTGGGATTTTTGGAGTTTATGTCCTGAAAGTTTACATCAAGTAACCATTCTTATGAGCGATAGAG
The DNA here is from genome assembly GCF_001762735.1 of Campylobacter sp. BCW_6461. Lineage (NCBI taxonomy): Bacteria > Pseudomonadati > Campylobacterota > Epsilonproteobacteria > Campylobacterales > Campylobacteraceae > Campylobacter > Campylobacter sp. BCW_6461. Next base: position 50,493 of record NZ_MJXJ01000010.1, read on the forward strand.
GAATTCCTGCAAGTTATCGTCATATGCATGGATTTGGAAGCCATACTTATAGTTTTATTAATGATAAAAATGAAAGATTTTGGGTGAAATTCCATTTTAAAACCCAACAAGGGATTAAAAATCTTACCAACCAAGAAGCTGCCGAGCTTATAGCAAAAGATAGAGAAAGTCATCAAAGAGATCTCTATAATGCTATAGAAAATAAAGATTTTCCAAAATGGAAAGTTCAAGTTCAAATTCTTGCTGAAAAAGATATAGAAAAACTTGGATTTAATCCTTTTGATTTAACAAAAATTTGGCCTCATAGTCTTGTGCCTTTGATGGATATAGGCGAAATGATTCTAAACAAAAATCCTCAAAATTATTTTAATGAAGTTGAACAAGCTGCCTTTAGTCCAAGCAATATCGTTCCTGGAATTGGCTTTAGCCCTGATAAAATGTTGCAAGCTAGAATTTTTTCATATCCTGATGCACAAAGATATAGAATAGGAACTAATTATCATCTTTTACCAGTAAATCGTGCAAAAAGCGAAGTGAATACTTACAATGTCGCTGGTGCTATGAATTTTGATAGTTATAAAAATGATGCTGCTTATTATGAACCAAACAGCTATGATAATAGCCCAAAAGAAGACAAAAGCTATCTTGAACCTGATTTAGTCTTAGAAGGCGTAGCACAAAGATATACTCCACTAGATAATGACTTTTATACTCAACCAAGAGCTTTATTTAATCTTATGAATGATGATCAAAAAACTCAACTTTTTCATAATATCGCCGCTTCTATGGAGGGAGTTGATGAAAAAATTATCACTAGAGCTTTAGAACATTTTGAAAAAATTTCACCTGATTATGCAAAAGGAATTAAAAAAGCTTTAGAAAAATAATTTTTACTTGCCACTTTTGGTGGCAAACTAAAGATTATAATAATTAAGGAAAAACAATGACAACTCTTAGTTTAGAAGAAGAAAAAAGATTTGAAGAGCTTTGCAAAATGGCTTTTAATTTTGCAAGAAATAATGAATGTGAAAATCTTAAAATCATGATAGAAGCAGGTTTAAATGTAAATTTAAAAACTCATAAAGGCGATAGCTTGCTTATGCTTGCAGCTTATAATAATTCTTATGAAAGCGCTAAAATGCTTTTAGAAAAAGGTGCAAAAGTAGATGAAAAAAACGATCGTGGACAAACCCCATTAGCGGGAGTTTGTTTTAAAGGATACTTACCTATGTGTGAACTTTTAGTTAAATATGGAGCAAATATTGATGAAAACAATGGTTTAGGAATGACACCTTATACTTTTGCTATTATGTTTGGACGCAAAGATGTGGCAGAATTTTTACTCAAAAAATCTAAAAATAATTTTTTAAAGAAAATAAGCCTAAAAATACTAAAATTTATCAAAAAATTTTAGTTATTTTTTAAATTTCTTCAGATACCTATAGACACTAGGTTCTGAAATTTTTAAAAATTTTGCTACGATAGGAACCGCCCCTTTTATATTAAAAATACCTTTTTCATATAGCTTTTCAGCAATTTCTTCTTTTTGAGTAATGCTTAATTGATAATCAGAATTTAAATAACTAGAATCTACGCTTTGAACTAAAATATCCTCTATCGAGTGACTTAATGTTTCTATACTTGAATCATTTTGAGAAAAACTAATATTTCCTAAAATATCACCCATATCTCCAATTTTTTCTAAATCAATCATCTTGCATATTAAATCTCTCATAATGCTAGTATCATGATTGATACACAAAATACCTACTAATTTGTCATGATTTTTAATAAAAAAAGTAGATCCTCTAATTAATTTTGATTTTCCAATAAGAGCCTTATAATCACATAAAAAATCTTTTTCTAAATATTTTTTATTTTGCATAAGCTCACTTGCAAAAGCAGTCAAGGGAGAATCTAAACTTCTTCCACTAATGTGACTGTTAGCAATTGCTGCAATATAGGCCCCATCTTCAGTAATTACATGAAAAACTATCTCATATTGCTCACCTAAAACTTCTCCTAAAAAATATGTCAACTTTATAAATTGTTGTTTTTGTCCCTCATCCATAAAACTGCCTTCAATAAAAAATTAATATAATATTAAATTCTACTCTTTATACTTTAAAACATTTCTTAAAAATAAAATTTTATTATTATGATAATAAACTATTGACAAATTATTATTGTAGTGATAAAATGCATTCTGCTTAATCTATATTTAACAAAGGAGAATTCATGTCAAACTATCCAAAGGCCATTGGTCCATACTCAGCTTACAGAGAAGTAAATGGACTTTTATTTATATCAGGACAACTTCCTATCAACCCTGATTCAGGCGAAATAGAAAGCCATGATATCAAAGAACAAACCAAACAATCTTTGAAAAATATCGGTGCTATCTTAGAAGAAAATGGTATCAGTTATGATAAAGTGGTTAAAACCACTTGCTTTTTAGCTGATATTAATGATTTTGTAGCATTTAATGAAATTTATGCTGAATTTTTTAAAGCTCCTTATCCAGCAAGAAGTGCTTTTGCAGTAAAAGATCTACCAAAAAAAGCTAAAGTAGAGATAGAGATCATCGCTCAAAAAAGATAAAATATGCTAGGTATTGTTTTTTCTTTATTTAGTGTTTTTTTACTTGTTTTTATGCTTTATAAAAAAATCAATGCTCACATGGCACTGCTTTTAAGTGGTTTGCTTTTACTTTCCTTAGCTGCTATTTTTGGACTTTCTCCACACATTGTTACCAAAGATTCTTTAAATCTAGGTTTTTTTGATATTTTTCAAGTTTTTAATCAAACCATGTCAAGTACATTAGCAGAGCTTGGACTTACACTTATGACTATAGCAGGTTTTTCTGCTTATATGGATCATGTAGGGGCTTCTTATGCACTTTTTAAAGTTTTTGAAAAACCTTTAAAAGCCGTAAAATCTCCTTATGTTTTACTCATAGTTGCTTATTTTATCGTGCAATTTTTAGTTCTTTTCATCCCTTCTCACGCAGGCTTGGCACTTTTACTTATGGTTACTATGTATCCTATACTTGTACGCTCTGGTGTTTCAAAACTTTCTGCCTTAAGTGTGATTGCTATTTGTCAATATATCGATCATGGACCTGGAAGTGGAAATGTGATCATGGCCTCAGAAAAAGCTGAAGTTGATCCTGCAATTTATTTTGTTCATTATCAACTCCCTACAACCTTGCCTATCATTATAGCTGTAAGTATTGCAATATATCTTTGCAATAAATTTTTTGACAAAAAAGATAATTTTGTCTTCAATGCGCAAGAAATTGAAAAAAGAACTAAATGAAAATGAAGGTAAAGAAAAAGAACTTAAAAAGCCTCCTAGAATTTATGCGATTTTACCTATAATTCCTTTGGTTTTAATCCTAGGATTTAGTTCCATGCTTGATAGCATCTTGGTTTTAATGGGAATAAGTAGCGCTGAAGAAGTTAAAGCAGCTGCTAGCACTGCAATTAAAATGAATGTTCCAGTAGCAATGGTGATTTCAACTTTTGTGGCTATTATTTTTGAAATGATACGCTATAAAAGTATAGTAGAAACTCTTAATTCTATGATGATTTTCTTTAAAGGAATGGGACATTTATTTGTTATCACAGTTTCACTCATCGTTTGTGGTCAAGTATTTGCAAGTAGTCTTTTATCTGTAGGTTTTGTAGATACTTTAATAGAATTTTGCAAAAATGCAGGATTTGGAGTTTTGGCTATTATTATCGCTGTTTCAATCTTACTTGCGGTTTGTGCTTTCTTAATGGGTTCAGGAAATGCGGCATTTTTTAGCTTTGCCCCACTTATCCCAAATATAGCAAAACACTTTGGAGTTGAAACTATCACTATGATAGCACCGATTCAAATCATGACGGGCTTTGGAAGATGTGTTAGTCCTATTGCACTAGCGATCTTAGCTATCTCAGCTATTGCAAGAGTAAGTCCTTTTGCCGTGGTTAAAAGAACAGCTATTCCTATGCTTGTAGCGGCTATTGTAAATGTTATTATGACTTATATCTATCTTTAAAAAGGAGAAAAAATGAACTCAAAAACTAAACTTATTCATTGTGGCAGAGGCGATCAAGGCGCTGAAGTAAGATCAGTCAATCCTACACTTATGCGTGCATCAACCATACTTTTTAAAGATCACGCAACTTGGCAAAAATACAGAGGATTAAGAAAAACAGATCGTGTTTTAAGTTATGGAGCTAGAGGAACAACAACCAATTTTGAACTTGAAAAACTTATTTGCACTCTAGAGGGTGGTTATAGAGCACAACTTTTCCCAACAGGACTTGCAGCATTAGCTATGGTGCTTTTAAACTATGCAAGCAAAGATGCACATTTTTTAATCACTGATGCAATTTATGGGCCTGTAAGAACGATTTGCGAATTATTTTTAGACAAAATGGGAGTTGAAATTGATTTTTTAAAAGCTGATGCAAGTGATGTAGAAGAAAAAATCAAACCTAATACCAAGCTTATCCTATGTGAAAGTCCAGGTTCTATACTTTATGAAATCATAGATCTACCAAAGCTTTGTAAAATCGCCCACTCTTACAATATCCCTGTAGCGATTGACAATACTTATTCTAGTGGATATTTTCTAAATCCTTTAGAACTTGGAGTGGATATTTCAGTTATCGCCGCTACAAAATATCTTAGCGGACACTCTGATGTAACCATGGGTATAGTAGTAATCAACGAAAAAGAGTGGAAAAATTTTGACAAACTTCCAGAAGCTTTAGGCTTTACAACAAGTCCTGATGATGCTTACTTAGTGCTTCGTGGCATGAGAACCTTAGATGTGAGAATGAAAGCTCACGAAAAAAGTGCTGATGAAATTGTAGAGTTTTTACAAAGCAGAAAAGAAATTAAAACAATTTTCTATCCAAAACTCAAATCCCACCCAAATCATGAAATTTTCATGCGTGATCATAAAGGTGCAAATGGCATGATTACCATAGAATTTGCAGAAGATTACACTAAAGATGATGCGATTAAATTTGTAGATTTATTGCAATTTTTCTCCATAGGTGCTAGTTGGGGTGGCTATGAAAGTTTAGCCACAGTAACAACTCCGCCAAGAACTGCAACAGACCTAAGTGCAAGAGGGCCATTTGTAAGATTTCATATAGGTCTTGAAGATACTAAAGATTTAATTGCTGATTTAACACAAGCTTTTGATAGTATTAAAAAATAAGGAGATAAGATGACAGGAATTAGCGTATTTGATCATAGATTACTAGCAGACTCATGGAGCACGCAAGAAATGCGTGCTATTTTTTGCGAACAAAACCGCATACAAAAATGGCTCGATGTTGAAGCAGCTTTAGCAAAAGCACAAGCAAAACTTAAAATTATCCCTAAAAAAGCTGCCGATGAAATTGCTAAAAAAGCACATTATAAATTTATGGATATGGATTTCATTTTCGCAGAATATAAAAAGACTAAGCACCCCCTAGTGCCAACGGTAAGAGGATTAGAAAAAGCTTGCGATGATAATTTGGGTGAATATGTGCATTTTGGAGTAACCACTCAAGATGTCATTGATACGGGGCTTGTATTGCAGTTTAAAGAAGCGATGATTTTGGTAAAAAGTGAATTAAAAGCTATCGCAAAAGCCTTGGCGAAACTAGCTAAAACCCATAAAAATACTGCTATGATGGGAAGAACTTTAGCGCTTCAGGCTTTGCCTATTACTTTTGGACATAAGGTTGCCATTTGGCTTAGTGAGCTTGATCGCCATTTTGAAAGAATACTTGAGCTTGAAAAAAGACTTTATGTAGGCAGTATAGTAGGTGCTGTAGGAACTAAAGCAAGTTTAAGCGATGAGTGCAATGAGGTAGAAAAACTCACTTTAGAAAATTTAGGACTTGATGTGCCTAATATCTCTTGGCAGCCAGCAAGAGACCGCTTTATAGAACTTGGTTTTGTTTTGGGTAATATTAATGCCACTTTTAACAAAATCGCTCATGAAATTTTAATCCTTTCGCATAATGAAATTGATGAAGTTGCTGAACCTTTTGGCAAAGGACAAGTAGGATCAAGCACTATGCCACACAAAAGAAATCCTGCAGTAAGCGAAAATGCAGTTACAGTAAGCAATGCCTTTAAAGCAAATTTAGCCATTTTAAGTGATATTGAAAGACATGAACATGAAAGAGATGGTCAAGTTTGGAAAATGGAATGGAAGCTTTTACCTGAAATGTTTTTAATGCTTTCTGTGGTTTTAGCAAATATGAAATTCGCTCTTAGTGATTTAGAAGTAAAAAAAGATAAAATGCTTAAAAATCTCAACACCCTTAATGGCTTTGTTTTAGCCGAACGCGTGATGTTTGCTTTGAGCGATCATTATGGTAAGCAGCACGCTCACGAAATCGTTTATGAAAATGCTATGCTAGGTATAGAAAAACAAAAAACTTTTAAAGAAGTTTTACTTGCAGATAAAAGAGTATCTAAGGTATTAAAAGAAAAAGAAATCGATGCCTTGCTTGATGCTAGCACTTATGTAGGATATGCACCAAAACTTGTCGATGAATTTTTGGCAAAAATCAAAAATAGTGCTATCTTAAAATAGGAAAAATCATGTTCTATAGTGAAATTTTAGCGGATTTTATTTTCAATCTTAAATATGAAAATATCCCTGATGCAGTTGTTCAAAGGGCTAAAGAGCTTATGCTTGATAGCCTTGGAACAGCTATAGCAGCAAGTAAGGAAGAATGCGTTTTAAACGCTTTTAAAGCCTTTGACGCTTTAAGTCTAGTTAAAAACACGCCTATTTGGGTGAGTGATCAAAAATTAGATCCTATATACGCAGCCATGCTAGATGGCATTGCTTCTCATGCGTTAGATTTTGACGATACGCATACAGAAGCGATTTTGCACGCTAGTGCCATTTTAACTCCACTTTGTTTAAGTTATGGTTTTCATGTTAGCAAAGATGCGAAAAAAATCATCAAAGCTTTTATAGTAGGCTGGGAAGTGGCTGCTAGAGTCGGTATAGCAAGTAAGGGAAGCTTTCATAAAAGAGGCTTTCATACAACGGCTATTGCAGGAATTTTTGGTGGAGTGAGTGCGGTGGCTGTTTTGCTTGATTTAGAGAAAAAGCAAATCGTCAATGCCTTAGGACTTGCGGGAAGCTTTGCAAGTGGGGTTAATGAATTTTTGTCAAATGGCTCAAATTCTAAGGTCTTACATATTGCTAATGCTATTAAAAACGGTATTATAGTAGCTCATTTTGCTAAAAACCATATGAGTGGACCTTTGAGTATTTTTGAAGGTAGGGATAATATCTTTAAATGTTTTGGCATAGAAGAAGAATGCGATAAAACAGAACTTAACAAAGCCTTAGGAGAAATTTGGCAAATTATGCAAGTGTCGATTAAACCTTATCCAAGCTGTCATTTTGCACATGGACTTATTGACTGTGCAATTTCTTTAAAAAATGATGGTTTAAAAGCTGATGAGATAAAAAGTATCCATTGTTTTGTTGATGAAGTTCCTATCGCTTTTATTTGTGATTCTTTAGAGGCTAAATACACTCCAAAAAGTGCTTATGAAGCTAAATTTTCTATGCCCTTTTTAATGGCTTTGGGTTTTTTCGATGGTAAAATCACTCTTGAATCTTATGAAAATTTAAAGCGTGAAGAAGTACTAGAATTTGCTAAAAAAATCAGTTACGAAAAAAGGAAATCTCAAGGCTTTCCAAAATACTTTCCAGGGCATTTAGAAGCCAGTTTGCAAGATGGACGCATAATCCAAAAAGATGTTTTTATCAATAAAGGTAATTTTGATAATCCATTAAGTTTTGAAGAATTAAAAGCTAAATTTTTAGCCAATGCACAAATTTACCTTGATAATGCTAAAGCTAACAAAATTCTAGATCAAATCATCAATCTAGAAAATTTAAACCACTTTTCTTTTTAAATATTTATCCTTCTTTTTACAAAAAGGATAATTTCATTACACTTTTTTATTATAATATTTATTATTAATTTAGGAATTACAATGACTTTAAACGAGTTAAAAGATGGACAAAAAGCTATTATTGTCAATTTAAACGCTCACAAAGAACTCAAAAATAGACTTTTAAGCTTTGGATTTATTAAAAATAAAAACTTGAAAAAAATTCACTCCTCTTTAAAAAATGCCACCATAATGGTAGAACTTGATACAAGTTGTGTTATCCTAAGATCTGATGAAGCTAAAACCATAGAAGTGAATCTTATATGAAAAAAATCAAAATAGCTCTTGTAGGTCAGCCTAATGTAGGCAAAAGTCTTCTTATTAATGCACTTTGCAAAGCCAATATGAAAGTAGGAAATTTAGCGGAGTTACTATAGAAAAAGCAAGCGCAAAAACTTTTTATAAAAACTATGAATTTGAAGTCATTGATTTGCCAGGAACTTATTCTTTAGATGGATATAGCGAAGAAGAAAAAATCACACGTCATTTTTTAAATCAAAATGACTATGATGTTATTATTAATGTTTTAGATGCTACCAATTTAGAACGCAATCTTATCCTTAGTGCAGAACTTTTAAGTCTTAATAAAAAAATGCTTTTAGCTTTAAATATGTGCGATGAAGCCAAAAAAGAAGGTATAGAGCTTGACACTTCTATTTTAAGCCAAGAATTTCAAAGTCAAGTTGTTGAAATTTCAGCAAAAACAAAAGAAAATTTAGAACTTTTGCTGCAAAAAATTATTATTTTATTTGAAAGTAAATTTATTCCAAGATCTCAATTTTACACTCCGCTTTGCGAAAAAAGTCCGGAAAAAGAAGATTTATTATATTTTATTAATGAACTTTCAAAAAAAATTATTACACACAAAAAAGAAGAAAGAAATTTAACCAAAAAAATCGATGCTTTACTTATCCATAAATTCTTTGGCTTACCTATATTTTTATTTTTAATGTGGCTTTTATTTCAACTCACCTTTAGCTTAGGGCAAATTCCTATGGATTATATAGAATCAGGCTTTAATGCCTTAGGTGAATTTGTTAAAAACAATATTTCTAATACCTTTATCGCTTCAGCTTTGGCTGATGGGATTATCGCAGGTGTTGGTGCTGTGATACTTTTTTTGCCTAATATAATGATTTTATTTTTAGGCATAGCTCTTTTAGAAACCACAGGCTATATGTCAAGAGTAGCTTTTTTACTTGATGGGATTTTACATAAATTTGGTTTGCATGGTAAAAGTTTTATTCCGCTAATCACTGGTTTTGGTTGTTCGGTACCTGCTTTTATGGCTACACGCACTCTTAAGAACAAAAGAGATAGGCTTTTAACTCTTTTTGTGATCAATTTTATGAGTTGTGAGGCAAGACTTCCTGTATATGTGCTTTTTATCGGTACTTTTTATCCAAGTGAAAAAGCAGGAAATTATCTTTTTGGAATTTATATTTTAGGTGCGATTTTAGGACTTTGTGCTGCAAAATTTTTAAGAATGACAGCATTTCGTGGACTTGATGAACCTTTTGTTATGGAAATGCCAAAATATCGTATGCCAAATTGGCATTTAGTTTGGTTTATGGTTTATAATAAAGCCAAAATGTATCTTAAAAAAGCAGGAACTTTCATACTTTTAGCCTCTTTGCTCATATGGTTTGCTAGCAATTTTCCAAAAAATGAAGAAAATTTAAATGATTTTAACGCTCAAGAAAGAGCTATAGAACAAAGTTATCTAGGACAATTTGGCAAAGGCATAGAACCTATTTTTAAACCCCTTGAGTTAGATTGGAAATTAAGCGTATCTTTAATCAGTGGTTTGGCCGCTAAAGAAGTGATGATTTCAACTATGGGAGTACTTTATTCACTAGGAAAAGATGTAGATGAAACAAATAATGATTTAAAAGGAATTATTGCCAAAAATATACCTATACCAAGTGCAGTGGCTTTTATTTTATTTGTAATGATTTATAATCCCTGCTTTGCAGCAACTATAGTTTTTTCAAAAGAAAGTGGAAAACTAAAATATACTCTCTTTCTCTTTCTTTTTACCTGCACAAGTGCTTATATAGTAGCTTTTATAGGGCTTCATATTGCTAAAATTTTATTAAATTAACTTGCTTTTAATGATGAAATTTTAGTAATATTATCTTCAAAAGCTTTTAAAATACTATAAGCAATACCTTCAAAATCAAGCCCACCGCAAAGATAGATTAAAGTCATACGAAAAGATTTACTCACATCAAGCTTTGGTTTTTCAGCATTCATATTTAACTTAAAATCATAAGGACTTGCATGTTTAAAAGCATAATTTTTTGCCGCAATTAAAAAATCATTCTTATCTTTTAAAAATGCGCCTTTAACCAAAATAAAACTCATCTCAAGATATTTCCAAAAATCTTTTGAAGGCATAGGATTTTCATCAAAATTTTGTTCTATAAAAGCATAGTTTTTCTCAAAGGATTTTTTATAATTTTCTACAAGCGAAGCACCTAATTTATTTTTAGCTATATTTTGTAAAATAAGTTTTATATTGCTTTCAAATTCAAAATCTATTTGTTCTAAAATTTTAATTTGCTCTTCTAGAAAAAATTCTTGTTTTAACTCTTCATTGCAAAGTTTAGCGTAAGAAAAAATATTTGCCATAGGTTTTTCATAATTCCCAAACTCATCCCAAAAATTTTTCTCACTACAGGCTATACAACCATGTCCTGCAGCCACTGGCCAAGAAGTTTTAGCATTAAATTTCACTTTAGGACAGTTGTTGTAAGTATAAGGTCCTTTACAACCTATCTTAAATAAACAAGCTCCATTCTTTGCAGCTTCATCGTCAAAATGTTCAGCAAAAATCCCACTTTCAAATTTCGCCTTTCTTTCACATATATCATGCAAACATTTACCATAAGCCCACACAGGACGATTTTGCTCATCAAGTTCAGGCAAAACTCCAAATAAAGCAAAAAAACTTAAAGTCGCAATGATATTTATATCACTTGGAGGACAACCCGGAATATTTACTACTTTCTGACTTAAAACTTCGCTAATACCACAAGTTTTACTAGGATTTGGATAAGCAGCCTGAATACCACCATAACTTGAACAAGTACCCACTGCAAAGATAGCCTTGGCTTTAGCGGCTAGTTTTTCTAAAATTTCATAGCCACTCTCTCCTTGCGCTCCTATAGTAAGAAAAAAGGTATCAATGGCTGCAACACCACCTTCAACCGCTAAAATAAAATCTTCTTCTAAAACATACTCTAAAAGCTCTTCAGCTTTTGTCCCATTTGCCGCCATTAAAGTTTCGTGATACTCTAAAGAAAAAAAGTCAAAAACTAATTCATCAAAACTTGGTAAATCCGCACGCAACAAACTCTCGCTACACCCTGTACATTCACAAAGATGAAGCCATACTAACTTTGTTTTAGGTGCGATTTGAAAAAATCTTTGAGCAAGAGCTGGAATTTCATTGCCTAAAGATAAATGCCTAGCAAGAATTTTTACACTTTCTTCATTGATAACCTTATCCTCTTTTAAAGTAGAATTCTCAAGTTTTTTAATGCGATCTTCAAGTATATTTTTTAATTCTTCATTGCTAAGCTTTGCCATTTTTTATCCTTTTTGATTATCCCAACAAAGAACAGTTTGCCCTTCTTCATTTTTTTCAACATCGCCCATACCCATGATGTTATATCCTGCATCAACATAATGTATTTCACCTGTAACACCATTTGCTAAATCACTAAGTAAATACATAGCCGAATTGCCTACATCTTCTATACTAACATTGCGTTTTAAAGGAGAATTGATTTCATTGTATTTTAAAATCATTCTAAAATCCCCTATTCCACTTGCTGCCAAAGTTTTAATAGGACCTGCTGAAATAGCATTAACACGAATTCCTTTTACCCCTAAATCTCTTGCCAAATAACGCACAGAACTTTCAAGTGCAGCTTTTGCTACACCCATAACATTATAATGAGGTACATATTTAACCCCACCAAGATAACTTAAAGTCAAAATCGAACCCTTATCTTTTAAAATAGGTAAAAGCGAACGTGTTAAAGAAAGTAAAGAATACACAGAAGTTTGCATAGCTATATCAAAAGCTTCTTTTGAAGTTTCTAAAAAAGAATTTTCTAAAGCTTCTTTTGGAGCAAAAGCAACCGCATGCACTACAAAATCAATCTCGCCTAAATCTTTTTTGATTTTTTCAGCGATAGAATCTAAATGCTCGTTATTATTTACATCAAGCTCATAAACAAAATTAGAATTAAACTCTTGTGCTATAGGTTCTACGCGTTTTTTTAAAGCATCATTTAAAAAAGTAAAAGCAAGCTCGGCTCCTTGATCAAAACATGCTTTTGCTATGCCATAAGCGATAGATTTATTATTCGCAACCCCTACAATAAGGCCTTTTTTACCCTTCATAATCATCTTTTATCCTTTGATTAATTTTATAAAATTTTCTACTTTTAAAGCTGCAGAGCCTATCAAAACTCCACCACAATGATTTACACTTAAAATTTCTTTGATATTATTTTCATTCACACTTCCACCATAAAGCAAAGGTACCTTGGTTAAACTCGCTAAAAATTCAAGCACTTTAGCGATATCTGTACTTTGTGCGCTCACTCCCGTTCCTATAGAATAAATAGGCTCATAAGCGATGATGAGTTTTTCATAATTTAAATCAATAATTTCAAGTTGTTTTTTTAAAAACTCTAAAGTCTTGCCTGAATTTTTTGTATCTAAATTTTCACCTATACAAAAAACAATTTTATAACCATGCTCTTTAGCAAAATCAAATTTAGCCTTAATAAATTCTTCATCTCCTAAAGCTCTTCTTTCAGAATGCCCGATTAAAACACATTTGATCCCAAATTCGTCCAAATGCTCTTTTCCAAGCTCGCCTGTAAAAGCACCATTAACACAAGGATAAAAATTTTGCGCTCCTTGTATGAAGTTATTTTCATTTTCTAAAAATGCTACACTAGGTGGGAAAACGATAATATCATCACATTTTGCTCCCATGGTTTTATTTAAAATTTCAGCATAAATTTTAAAGCTTGCTCTTGTGTGATTGCATTTTAAATTTGCAGCAAAGATCATTCATTTTCCTTAGATCTTAAAGCTTTTACGCCTGGAAGTTCTTTACCTTCTATAAGTTCAAGAGAAGCACCACCTCCAGTGGAAATAAAAGTCATTTCATCTGCATCACCTGCACGCGCAACCACATCAGCCGTATCACCGCCTCCAACAACAGAAGTTGCATGTCCTTCGCTGATATAATGACTCATTTTAATGCTACCTTTTGAAAATTTATCAATTTCAAAAACACCCATAGGTCCATTCCACCAAATCGTTTGCGCATCAGAAATCACCTCTTTAAAAAGCCTCACACTTGCAGGTCCTATATCTAAACCCATCCAACCATTTGGAATTTCTTGCACTGGAACAAATTTCATCGGCGCATCTTGTGAGCACGTAGGAGCAGCTACAACGTCTACTGGAAGATAAATTTTCACTCCTAAATTTTTACCCTTGGTAAGAATTTTATTAGCTTCTTCTAAAAGTTCTTCTTCTAAAAGTGAATTTCCTATATCATAACCTAAGGCTTTTAAAAAAGTAAATGCCATACCTCCACCTATGATTAATTTATCTACCTTTGGTAATAAATTTGTCAATGCTTGAAGTTTTCCACTTACCTTTGAACCTCCAACAACAGCGATAAAAGGACGTGCTGGATGTTTGATAAGATTGCTTGCAAAATCAATTTCTTTTTGGAGTAAAAATCCTGCACCTTTGTGTTTTTCATCAAAGAATTTAGTAATCGCCTCCACGCTAGAATGTGCTCTATGGCATACTCCAAAAGCATCATTGATATAAACTTGAACCATAGAAGCAAGTTCTTTGGCTAAATTTTCATCATTTTTAGTTTCGCCTTTTTCAAAACGTAAATTTTCAAGAAGTAAAATTTCACCTGCTTTTAAATTCATAGCTTTGGTTTTTGCATCTTCGCCGATAACATCTTTTGCCATAATAATTTCTTTATCTAAAAGTCTAGCAAGACGCTTAGCCACAGGTTCTAAAGAATACTTGGAGCTAATTTCTTTTGGACGCCCTAAATGAGAGGCTAAAATCACACTGCAACCATTATCCAAACAATATCTTATCGTAGGAATAGCTGATCTTATGCGTCTATCATCAGTGATGTTTAAAAAATCATCTTGAGGAACATTAAAATCACATCTTATAAAAACTTTTTTCTTAGCTAAATCAATATCTTTTATAGAAATAATATCACTCATGATTAAGCCTTATTTGCAATATATACTGCCATATCTACTAGACGACTTGAATAACCCCATTCATTATCATACCAAGCAATCACCTTGATAAAATCATCCGCAATCACTTGAGTTAAATCGCTTACTACAATAGCTCCATAAGAACAAGTGATAAAATCGCTTGAAACTCTTTCATCATCATCCACCATTAAAATGCCTTTTAAATTTGTAGCTGCAGCTTTTCTAAAAGCTTCATTGATTTCATCTTTGCTGACTTTACGGCTTAGCTGCGCAGTTAAATCCACGCTTGATACATCAATCACTGGCACACGCATACTTTGTCCGTGAAGCTTGCCATTAAGTTCAGGCATAACAAGTTTCATAGCTTTTGCTGCGCCTGTAGAAGTTGGAATGATATTTTGCGCTGCAGCACGAGAACGGCGTTTATCTTTAGCTTTAGCATCAATAATACTTTGTCCATTTGTATAAGCATGTATTGTTGTCATAAGTCCTTTTTCTATACCAAAATTATCTTGTAAAACACGACAAACAGGACCTAAACAATTTGTTGTACAACTTGCATTAGAAATAATGCTTTCACCCTTGTAAAGTTCTGAATTTACTCCTAAAACATAAGTAGGAGTATCATCTTTTGCAGGAGCACTCATGATCACTTTTTGTACTCCCATATCTATAAATTCTTGACTTTTTGCCATAGTTAAATGCGCTCCTGTGCACTCTAAAACAATTTGTGCGCCGTGTTTTGCAAAGTCAAGATCTTTTACATTGCGACTTTTAAATACTTTGATTTTTTTATCATTTACCACTAAATCATCGCCTTCACTATCAACACTGCCTTTAAATTCACCATGTACTGTATCGTATTTAAAAAGGTATTTTGTAAGTTCAATATCCGTAGTATCATTTATCGCCACAAGCTCAATATCATTTCTTTCTAAGATGATTCTTGCAACACATCTGCCTATGCGTCCAAAACCATTTATAGCAACTTTTACAGCCATTTAATTTCCTTTTGCAAAATATAATGCTAATATTCTACAAAAAAAAGGTTAAAATTTTAATGAAGATAGCACTTTTTGGTGGCAGTTTTGATCCACCGCATAATGGTCATAATAGCGTTGTTTTAGAGGCTTTGGAAAAATTAGATATTGATAAACTTATTATTATGCCTACTTATATCAATCCTTTTAAACAAAGTTTTAGTGCTGATGAAAAGCAAAGATTCTTATGGGTTAAAAAACTTTGGGGACATTTGCCAAAAGTTGAAATTTGCGATTTTGAAATCAGGCAAAAACGCCCTGTTCCTAGCATAGAAAGTGTTAAGTATCTTTATAAGCTTTATAATCCTAGTAAATTTTATCTTTTAATTGGCGCAGATCATTTAGAAAAACTTCATCTTTGGCATGATTTTGAAAAACTCAATTCTTTAGTAGAATTTGTTATTGCCAATCGCAATGATATAGGAATTCCTAAGAATTTCAAAGATTTAAAAACCAATAAAAAAATCGCTTCTTCTTTCATACGCGACACTTTAAATACAAATGAGGTTTGTGAAGAAATTAAAGATGAAGTAAAAAAATATTATGAAAAATTACAAAAAAATTGATACAATTTCAAAAATTAAAGGACAATAATGCAAGAAAGAATAGATTTAATCGTTAAAATTTTAGATGAAAAAAAAGCTGAAAATATCAAAACCATTGACATGAGCGAGCAAGAATACTTTGTAAAATATGTCATTATCGCAGCTACTTTAGGAGAAAAACACGCTCTATCTTTGATCGATGAGCTTAAAACACGACTTAAAGCCAAAGGTGAGGAATTTTTAAACATAGATAGTAGTGAAGAATGGAGCGTGATTGATCTTGGTGATATTTTAATCCATCTTTTAACACCAGAACACAGAGGAATTTATAATATAGAAGAATTATTAGAAAATCTTAAAAAAGGTAGGGTTTAAAAAGGCTAAATTTAATTAGCCTTTTAATTTTTAGAGATTATCGATATATTCTTTAATTTCTTTTTTGATTTTCTCTTTTTGTTCTTTTAAAGCTTCTTTTTTAGCTTTATACTCAGCCTTACTCATATAATCTTTTTGTTCTTTTAAAGCATCAAGTTCTTTTTCGATTTTTTCCACTTCTTGTTCTTTAAGTTTTTTAGCTTCTAGTTTTTTATCATAAAACATAGGATCTTTAGTACAATCATTTTGCACTTGCTTTAAAGCAAGTTCTAAACTTAAAGTTCTAGCTGTGTCATTATGTGCTTTAGAAAAACTGATTTCTTTATTAATACGATCAATTTTTTTATCGCATTCACTTGCACCAAAAGCAAAAGCACATAGCGTAAGTAGAACAAGTATTTTTTTCATTTTTTATTCCTTTTTAAGATAAATTTAAATCGCGAAATATTATCTCATCAATTCTTAAATCTAGCTTTTATATCATCAAATAAAGTAAATACCATACTTTCAAGCTCTTTTGCTCTTTCTAAAGACGTTGCCTCAAAGCGTGTGATAAGATAAGGGCTGGTGTTAGATGCACGAAGTAAAGCCCATCCATCGCCAAAATCTATCCTAGCTCCATCAATTTCACAAAGACTTTTAACACCTTTTAAAGCTCCTTTTTCAATCTCTTTTTGAAATTCTTCCACAAGTTTGAATTTTTCTTCTTCATTTACAGGAATTTTAATTTCAGGTGTAGTATAAAGTTTTGGTAAAGCTCTAATCATACTTTCTAGATCAAAACCTTTATAAACAAGCTCCAAGGCTCTTAAAAATGCATAAATTCCATCATCATAACCAAAATATCTATGTTTAAAGAAAATATGCCCACTCACCTCAGCAGCTAAATCAATATCTTTTTCTTTCATCATTTTTTTGATATTAGAATGTCCTGTTTTTCCCATAAAAATAGTTCCAAATTTAGCCACTTCATCAAAAAGATTTTTAGAACATTTTACCTCGCCTAAAATGCGTGGATTAGGGATATTTTTAGCAAACAAATAACAAAGCTCATCCCCACAAAATACATGAGTTTTACTTAAAGCAACCATTCTATCAGCATCCCCATCAAAAGCAAAAGCCAAAGAATAATCTTGATTTTGATTTAAAAATTCTCTAATCGCACTTAAGTTTTCTTCTTCTGTAGGATCTGGGGCATGGTTTGGAAACTGTCCATCAGGCTCTGCAAACATTACATGAGCTTTTAAATTTAAAGCCTTGATTAAAGGCTCTATCACTACTCCAGCCGCACCATTTGTACAATCAACACCAAATTTATAATTAAAATCCTTTAAAAAGCTAAATTGCTCACATATAAATTTCACATAAAGGCTTAAAATATCGTATTTTTCTACTTCTAAATTTTCTTCAATATCATCATTTAAATGCTTATAAACTTCTTTTGAAAACTCTTTTAACTCTACGCCAAAAAAACTTTCTTTATTGATAGTGATTTTAAAACCATTATAATCTTTTGGGTTATGAGAGCCTGTTATCATAACATTTGCATCAAATTTCAAGCCCTCATAAAGACTAAAATACCCCAATGGAGTTGGCGCAAGCCCTATATCATAGATTTTTATTCCCGCTTTGTTAAGTCCACTCACCAGATAATTAAAAAGCTCATTTGCACTATATCTTGCATCATAGCCCACACTTACATTTTTACAGCCTTTATTTAGCATGGTTTGTCCCAAGCAAAAACCTATAGCTTTAACGCTTTTTTCATTCAGTTCTTTGCCATAAAGTCCTCTTATATCATATTCTCTAAAAATCACATCTAACATTTTTTTCCTTCAAATTCATCTCTTCTTTAACCTAAATTTATCGTTTTTCTAAAGCAAATTTGGATAGAAAAGAAATTTTTGCTACAATTTTACATTAATTTCACTAAATGAAGGAAAATTTATGGATGAAGAATTAGAAAACGAAGAAACGAAAAAGAAAAAAGGCGGTTCACTTGTAATTATTATTGTTATTTTACTTTTTGTTTTACTTCTTAGTATTATGGGAGTAATTGCTTGGCTTATTTCAAGCAGTTCAAGTGATGAAAGTGAAGTCAAAGAAGCCCCAAAAGAAGAGGCAAAAACTGATAAACCTAAAGTTTCAGCTCCTACTCAGCGAGGTAGTGATTTTGCTAATATAGGTCCTATGTATCCACTTGATCCTTTTACCCTAAATTTACTTAGCGATAGCGGCTCAAGATATGTAAAATGCACTATAGAACTAGAACAAAATAGCGAACTTTTAAAACCTGAACTTGATAAAAAAGTCCCAGTGATTCGTGATATTATTATTCGTACATTAACAGCTAAAACCTTTGAAGAAGTAAGTACACAAAAAGGCAAAGAACGTTTAAAAGATGAGCTAGTTGGAAAAATCAATGAAATTTTAACCGATGGCTTTATTAAAAATGTTTATTTTACGGATTTTGTAGTTTCTTAATGCGTGTAGGCTGTGATATCATCGCCATTTCTAGGATAGAAAAAATTCATTCTAGACATGGCAAAAATTTTTTGGATAAATTTCTAAGCCCAAAAGAACAAATACTCATTAAAAATCCAGCAACTCTAGCAGGTCTTTGGGCTGCTAAAGAAGCCGCTAGCAAGGCTTTGGGTGTTGGAATTTGTGAATTATGCAGTTTTTTTGATATTGAAATATCAAAAGATGAAAAAAACGCGCCTAAATTAAAATATTCTCAAAAAATTACAAAAGATTTTAATATCACTCAAACTTCCCTAAGTATTTCTCATGATAATGGTTTTGCTATAGCCATAGTGGCTGTAGTTTGATTATTTTCCTATAGTTTGCTTGTCTAAATTTCTTGAAAGTATGAAATCCACCACAGGTTGTTCTCTTTTGTTTGCTCTTTTACAATGATCTTTTTGAAAAAAATCTGTGATTTTTATAACAATCCTTGCCCATTTTTTGCGATTTCTTTCACGCCACGCATGAGAAGAAACGCTCTCCCAAGCATAGCCATTAAACAAGCTTGCATTTACAAAATGATCTAAGGCTCTAACACCCTGTCTTGCTCGTGCGGTATTAAAAAAAATTCCTATAATCACGATAAAAAGATATCCTAAAACTGCTAAAGGTACTATTGCACAAAGCAGAATAGTCCCTGCTAATTTTTCTTTTAAGCTTCCTTTTAAAGTGCGTTTTACACGACGACGAAAATTGGCGCGAATTTTAGTTCTAACTCTTTTCATAGCTTTCTTTTGCTAAATTTTATCCTCATACCATTAGCCGAACGCACTGTTAAACGCCCTACTACATCAGGTACAAAACCTTCTTCAAGTTCTAGTTTGTAAGTTTTTAAAATATTAGCCAAAATCAAAATCGCTTCTTGCATAGCAAAACCTTGTCCTATACAAATTCTTTCCCCTACCCCAAAAGGCAAATAAGCATCTTTTTTGTACTCTCCTTCAAAACGAGAAGGATTAAATCCATGCGGATTTGTCCAAAATTCTTCATGTCTGTGTATCAGCCAAGGAGCAATCACCACCCCAGAACCTTTTTTAATAAGCTTATCTCTAACTTGAGTATCTTTTTTTGCCTCTCTTGCAAAAAACCCAACAGGAGGATAAAGTCTTAAAGATTCTTTAAAAATATTTGTTAAGTATTTAAACTGTCTTAGATGCGAAATTTCAATGACTCCACCCTGTAAAACCTGAGTAATCTCCTCGTAAGCTTTTTCTTGCTCCTTAGGATAAAGACTAAGCAAATAAAGCGTCCATGTCAAAGAACTTGCTGTGGTTTCATGTCCTGCTAAAAAAAGCATAGCCACTTGATCTAAAATTTCCTCAAAAGAAAAACGCTTATTTGTATCAGCATCCACTACTAAAAGCAAAGATCCTAAAATATCTTCAAATTCTGCATTATCTGCCATATCATATCTTGGTTTTATGATATCACTTAAAACCTGTCTGATCACATCTCCGGCCTTAGCACGCTTACAATCTCCTAACACATAAGAAAGCCATTTTGGAAAACGAAACATACGACGCATGGCTGTATGCACGCTTTGCTCTTGAAAAGTCACAAATGCGTTTAAGATTTTTTTACCTTTTTCCTCATCGAGTTTTGAAGACATAATGGTGCGAAAAATCACATCAGCGGTAATAAAAGTCATAGCTTCATCTACTTCGATAACAGCATGATTTGGATACTTGCTAAAACGATCCATCATATCTGCCACAGCTTCACTCATAAGATTAAACACTTTATTGATACGAGTCATTTCAAAACTTGGACGCAAAAGCTCTCTTTGTTTTTTCCAAACTTCACCATTTGTAGTAAAAATACTCTCCCCTAAAAGCGGACTTAAAAGCTCATGTAAAAATGCACTTTTAGGAAATTCTCTAACCTCATCAACCATCATTCTTTTAACTTCTTTAGTGTCATTTATGACATAAAGATCAAAATTTGGCATCTTCACATAGCCTGTTTGCATTTTATAACTACGCTCATAAAGCCCGTCAAGCCAAGATCTACGCTTTAACAAAAAAGTTAAAAGCGTAGAAGCTTTATTTTTATAAGGTTTTGGAAAAAAGGGGCATTCACTCATATTTTTACCTTTTCTTCTAAAAATTTAGGCATTATGATGAAAGAAAAAAAATCATAATCACCTTTAACACTAATACTATAAAGATATAAAAAGTGCGCTTTGTTTTTATCTCTTTTTATTTTTTTATACTCATGTTTTTCATATAAAGTGTGAAATTTAGCACTTAAAAATGGGGGTGTAAATTTAGCATTTACGCCACTCGTGCGGAAAAAATCCACTTGAGGAAAACATGCTCCATCAATAATCGATGTGTAATCATACCATTTTAAATCAAACCTTGAAACAAATTCAAGCTTCTTTCTAAATTCATCCGCTTTTTTTTGATAACTCACTAAAGGAATGCATTCTCCTAAAGTAAGAATTTTTAATTTACGAAGTAAAGATAAATCTAAATTTTGTCTTAAAATACACTCCAAAACTTCTATACAAACTATAGTTCCAACACTATGTGCTACTAAAACAAGTTCATAATCTTGTTTATTTTCATTTTGTTTTAGCTTATCTACTATGGTATTCGCAAAAAGCTTGATTCTTTCTTGCATAGTGCCTGTTTTTTTATCTTGCCAAGTAGCACAAAAAGCACAAATTCTTGCTATCCAAAATACAGCTAATTTCTTACCTAATTTAAATAAAAAATGATTTAGTAAAAATCCTAAAAAACATCCTATGATAATAGCTAAAGAAAAATGCATATAATTTTGCAAAAAAGCAAAACTTCCAAAAGCCAAAACCAAAGAAAATAGTAAAGAAAATAACACATAAAAAAAAGGATAATAACCTGTGATAAGTTGATAAATCGACTCTTTGCCAAATTTGATAAAAAGCCCTGTGATAGTATAAATTCTAAAAAAACTATAACAATCTGCCAAAGCATCTTTATAATTTTCTGACCAATTTTTCTTAACAATATCATTCCATGTTAAAAAATGATATTTAGTTTGTACTCCTTCGCAAGAAATTTGAAAAAAAGGAAATTGCTCATTTTTTTCAATTTTACTTAAATCAACTTTAATGTTAAAAACATGAGAATAATCTTTTAGGTTTTTTTTAAATAAATCATAATAAAATCTATAACTTTTAGGATCATATCCTGCTATATAAAATACTTCCCTATCCATACAATAATTTCTTTTTGCTTTTAATTATAACAACTTTGCTTTAAAAGCTCTCTTAATCAAAGCTTTTTAGTCTTATTTGTCTAAAAAGAAATTTTTATAAAAATTGCCGTTGAATTGATTAGTTTGTAAAAGATATTTTTTAAAATTACATACCAAAACAGGATTGGGTTTATAAGCATGAGCTTCACGCCAAAAAAATTGAAGTTTTTTTGGATAAGATAAGCCTTCAAAATCATAAAAAGCATTGCCACAAACCTTAGTCGGACAGCCTTCTAAAATAGCACTAAGGCCTACTGTTGAATTTATAGTAATACAACCCAAAGCCTTTCTTAAAAGAACTGGCAAGTGGGTATCATGAACATATAAAACCCTTCCTTCTACATGATATTTTTGACTTAAATCATTTATGAGTTTAGAATAATTCTTATAGCCCCTATCCATGGGATGGTGTTTAAAAACTAGATAAGATTTAGCTCTTGCATGGTTTGCAAAAGAAAGTATGGTTTCATCTATAAAGTGCTCTATGCTTTTTTTGTAATGATATTTAATTTGCGTATCGCTATAAACTTGTAAAATCGCCAAAAAGTACTTTTTTTCTAAATTATAAATCTTTTCATTTAGTTTTTTTTCTGTAATCTTATAAAGATACTTTCTATACAATGATCTAAACCAAAATAAAAATTCAAAAGGATATAAAGTGCGATGATGAAGTTTGTTGTTAAAAAATGGAGCCAAAATAAAAGCAAACAACCAATACAAAAAAGCATCAAAAGCCATAAATTTAAATCCACCTGGAATTTCTTTTATGCTTTCTTTGGTAAAAATATTTTGAGAAAGATAAAAATTTTTATCACGCGGTAAAGAAGAATTTGCATTCACCCCATCTTTTTCCAAAGTAATACAATAAGGCCTTAAATATCCTTCTTCAAAAATCCATATTTCAATTCCTAATTCTTTAGCCACTTTAATAGCCTTAGCATGGATAATACGACAATCATTATACATTAAAATAGCATCGATTTTTTTGCTTTGAAAAAAATCTCTATAGAAATTTTCAAGATCTTTTTCATCGCACTTACACCTCGTTCCACTAGGATAGAAAAAAAAATCTCCACCGTTAAAATTGAGTTTAAAAACTTTGGTTTGTTTTTTTTTCATTTTTATTGCAAGATGATGAAAAAAATTTCCCACAGGTCCTTGCAAGAGTAAAACATTTTTACCGCTAAATTCTTTTTTAATTTTAGTGCTAAATCTCATTTCTTTGCTAAAAATTCATAAAATCTTCTTATTTTTCTAAGCATAAAAGTTTTAAAATCTATTACCAATTTTATATATTTTTTTGAAAAATAATCTTTTTGTAAATTTAGCATTATATCTAAACAAACTTCAATTTCACATAAAGTTTTTGTTTTAGGATTTATATATCTTGGATATGCTATCAAAGCACCTGCTACAAGCTCTTCTAGGCTTAGTTTTCTTGTTCTTCTTTCGCATCTATATTTATCTTTTGTTAAACCCCAGCCCGCATAAAAAGGCATACCATAAGTAAAAACTTTTTTAGCTCTTAAAAGAGCATCAAAACCACTTGTAGAAGTAATAGTGTGAATTTCATCAGCAATTTTTATAGCACTATCAATACTGCAATCTTTTACAATCTCATCACAAAATTCCAAGATGAGTGTTTCATCTTTTAAACCTACACGGTTGCCGCTTAACACATCAGGATGGGGTTTAAAGATGATATAAGCATCTTGATTTTTAGAACGCACCTCCTTAAGCAAATCAAGAGTAGATAAGCCAAAACCCCCTAAAATCATCGAAGCATCATCTTCAACTTGAGCAGGGATTAAAATAATTTTTTGCCCTGTTTTGGCATTGATTTTTAAATTTTCATGCTTTAAGCCATTGTATTTTGAAAAGCGGTTCTCAAGTAAGATTTTTATAATATTTTTTGCCCTATTTAGCATATTTTCATCAAAAATTTCGTTTTGCAAAAGCTCTTCTAATTTACTTGCTTTATTTGGATCTATGTAAAGTCCTTTATCATCAACGATTAAAGAAAAAGGGCGCGTAAGATCAGAACCTAAAGAGATTGAGCGAATAAATCCATCTTCAACTAAAGAAATTTTGGGAGTAAAATGGAGCAAATTCTCATCTTGCGCTTTTTTTATAAGAGTAGTTTTAAGAGCGTTATAATCTATCCTTTTACCCCAAATGAAAAATTTATCATTTTCTTTTAATTGTATATTCTTTAAGCAATCTAAGAAATCTAGAAATATGATTTCATTGTTTTTAGCTATAAAAAAAGGTTTTACAAATTTCCTTTTCCATTTTGAAAATCCAAAGAAAAAAAGTCTATTAGAATTTGCCTTTTCTATATCTTTATATTTTGCTAAAGTTTGAATAGTATCAAAAATATTACTTTTTTGATTTAAATAAGGATTAAAATACTCAGCATAAAGTATATAAGCAGCATAGAAAACTTCTTCTAAACTTCTTTTTTGCATCCTTCTTTTACACTCTAATTTATCTTTTGTTAGACCCCAACCTGCATAAAAAGGCATACCATAACAAATACACTCACATTCTTGCATCAAAGCTTCAAAACCCATACCAGAAGTTTTGGTATAAACCTTATCAAAAAACTCAAGCAAGACTACGGGATTAAAATTTTCAGTGATTAAAATACATTCTTTAGGCAAGGAATTTATATCTAAATCACTTTGTTTTTTACCGCTTAAAACATCGGGATGGATTTTTATATAAATTTTAGATTTAGGATTTTCTTTTATGGCATCTTTTATCATATCGACGGTTTTAAAACCTTTAGCAAGTCCAAATTCAAGCGAGGCATCATTGGCCGTTTGAGTGATGATTAAAACCCTTTTTTCATCTTTTTGAAAATAATCATCTGGAATATCAAGATTGTTATTATACTTGCTAATTTTATATTTTTTGATAAGCTCTATAGCTTTTTTAGCTTGTTTGGTTTCTTTGTCTTTAAATTCATAAGTATTTAAAAGATTTTCAAGCTTTGAAGGCACTGTTGCATCGTAATAAATACCTATATCATCTTTAACTATAGAAAAACTTGGGCTATTTTCAACCCCTAAGTTTAATGAGCGAATAAATCCATCTTCTAAGAGTATGAATCTAGCCTTATGTTTTTTAGCTAAATTCATAGCTTTTAAACCCGATTTTTTTCGTCCCCATCCCACAAAAACATCTGAGTCTTTTATTCTACTAAAAAATTTATAACAAAATATATATAAATAAGAATACTCCCTTGAAATTTTAAACGAGCTAAGAAATCGTTCTTTTATCATAATATTCCTTCTTTAACCTCCTAATTTCAAATAGCAACTTGATATACCCCCCCATACCAATTTTTGTTGGCTTGTATAAGAGCCTGCCCTAGTCTATATGTAATACTTTCTTTTAATTTTATCGCTTCCTGATAATCTGCATACTCTTTTATTTTAGGCAATATGAACTTAGGATTCTCAGAAATTCTTTCATAATATTCTTTTTTTTTGTTTTGATATTGCCTAAAAGTCTGAAATAATATAAATGGCATCTTAACATATCCTAAAATATTTCTTGAATATTGAATCATCGTCAAACCAAATTGATAAGCCAAATGATTTTTTATCCTTGATTTGGCACTAAAATATACACTATCAGTTAATTTTTCTTTACAATATTTTTTTGTAACTTTTTGAAAAAAATATATAAACTTATCAAGTTTTTTAGTATCAAATTTATCTCGGAGATTTAATAAATCTAAATATAACTCTTTTGATATATCTGGCATAATGTATCCATTTTGCGCTTTTGTATATCTATGCTCTATCTTAAAGTTTGGCTTAATAGAGTAAATACCATTAAAAGATAACCATTTAAAAAACATCTCATGTGGATCTTTTGTATTTGCAATCATTAAATTTTTATAAAATTTTCTATGTACATATAAAGAAGAATATATATTAATTACATTTCTACTACCGACAACGTTTCCAACTCCATTACCTGCCAAAGTTTTTAAATCATAAATATTATTCGATCGTAGTTTTATAATTTCATTTTTTAAACAACCTTCTATCAATATTTCAGAATCAACTCTCATATGGATAATATAATCATACTTAATATTATTTGACTCTTCATACTTTTCTAGAATTTTAAAAGACTTATAAATAGCATAATACATGAATTCAATATTAGAACTTAAGCTTTCATCTTGCTGCACCTTTTGCTGATCTTCAACCAATAAACCACGAAAATTTTCATAATACTCAATAAGATTTTTTAACTCGCTATAATTATATTTAGAAAAAATATCATGATTGAGTCTAGAAAAAACATTGGGCATATTTTTTTTTAAATCACTAGTTTTTAAAATTTCTTTTGGACTTTCTTGAAAAAAATCTTTCGCCAATTTCCTATCTACCCAACAATCTCCACCAGTTGTTATATTTTGCCAATCCTGTTTCTTACTCCAAGTAAATAAAAAAATATCAGCATTTAATTGCTCTTTGGCAATCTTTATATTTTTTTCTAACGTTCCCTTCCAATCACCACGCAACATACCATACATACAAATTGCAAATTTTACCTCACTTTTTATATTTCCATTTTTTAATTGATCTTGTAGTTCATCAATAAATAAACTATGATATATTTTAGAACCACTGGTATTAATATCATACATCTTTTGCAATAAATAATATCTTAGATCAAAACCTTCTTTAATATAAAACAATTCCTGCTTGCCTAAAATAACACAAAAACGTATTAAAGTAGCAATAAAATAATTTCTCGTAATAATATTACTAGAACCATGGATATAATTTTTATATAAATCCAATAAATTGTCTATACTATCATTTGTATCGCAAAAATAAAAATTTTTATTTAATAAATAACAAGAAAGTATATCCTTAGACACCCTCTCATATAAATTATCTTTTATGTTTTGATAGTTTATATTGCCATTAAGTAATATTTTTCTTGTATATAATATTTCATCATTTAATCTTTCTTCCTCTAGTATATATTTACCTATATTACCAGTTAAATATAAAAAATTATAAAATTTTGTTTCTATATTTACAGATAGCTTGTAATTCGTATAATAAATACTTTCAACTAAATCAAAATTCCATAATTGCAAATTTCTTTCAATTATACTAAAGATTTCCTTTTCCTTTTCCTTTATCATAATATTCCTTCTTTAACCTCCTAATTTCAAATAGCAACTTGATATACCCCCCCCCATACCAATTCTGACTTGCTTTTATAAATTCTTGTCCTAGTTTATAAGTAAAACATTCTTTTTCTTTTAAAGCTTCATTATAATCTGGATATGTTTCTAAAGGAGGCAAAGCTAAATTTGGATTTTCTTTTATTTTTTCTTCATAGGCTTTTTGTTCTTGTTTATGTTTATCTTTTATATGAGATAATACATAAGGCATTCTTATATATCCTAATATGCTTTTTGAATTTTCTATTAATGCAACTCCAAATTTATAACAAAGATGATTTCTAACCCTTTGCAAAGCACTCAAATAAACATTATTTTCAATTTTTCCATACTTTTTCATAATCTCTTGAAAAAAATATTCAAATCTATTAAGCTTCTTGTTATCAACTTTACCTTGAAGTTTTAGTAAATCCAAATATATTTCTCTTGATATATTAGGCATAATGTAGCCATTAGAGACTAAAGACTCTCCCGTTAACTTTTCCTCTATATAGGTCTGAACAATTTCAAAATTATTAAGCAAAATCCAATTTCTTGCAACATGATGATTATGTAGTACTTTAGGAATTTGTTCAAAAAAATCAAAATCTTTGTTAAAAAAGGCATAATACCATATTTTAGAGTAAACTTCCATTGTATTTCTTCTGCCATATACGGCAAAATCTTTTGGAGTGCCACTTTGATAAGGAAAAATTTTTAAAGCTAACTCGCCATTGTTTACCTCATTTAATCTTTTTAAATCTAAATTTGTAATATATTTAGCATCGGGTCTAAGCCTAATAACAAAATCATACTTAAAATTATTTTGCTTTTCATATTCTTCCATTAATTCAAAAGCTCTAAAAATACCATAATTTAATTTAGAATTGTTTACAACTTTCCCGTATCTATCTTCAAAATCTTTTTGTCTCTCTATAACATAAGATTTAATTTCACTTATACCATCTAACTGTATAGCCGAAACTTCATCTTGCGAATAAAACTCCTTATTTAAAATAGAATAAACATTTGGAAAAAATTTTTTAAATAAAATATCTTTTTTAATTTCCTCATCTGCTATTTTATCAAAAGCTGGATCTAATAATCTTTTAACCCAGTATCCACCTCCACACAATGCAGGCCATTCTATTGCCTCTTTCCATGTAAATAAAAAACAATCAACTTTAAATGATTGAGAGAAGGTTTTTATGACGTCTTTTAAACCCTCCAACCAATTACCCCTAGCTGCTCCAGAAATACAAAGAGCAATCCTATTAGGTGTATGTATTTTTTTATTTCTAAATAAAAAAGATTTTAAAATATAATTACATTTTTTATAATAAATCCTACTACCATAATCTTGATTAAAATCATTTAGTAATACAGTTGATAAATTTGCAAAGAATAAATAATCTTTTATTTGATTTTCATTATTAAAAATTTCATTTTTGCTTATTTTTTCTCCCGATAAAGCCAAATCTATAATTTTCGAAATATAATATTTTTTCGATAGTCTACTCATTTTATTGCTATATTCATAAAGAAAATTTTTACATAATAATTCAATATCTACAATCCCGTTATATATAGAACTATTTAATTGTAAACATGCAAAACAACCAATAGAAACATCAGACAAATTAACCATCTCTTTGCTATTTATTATACTCACAAGATTTTCATAAGAGATATTAATTTTATCACTCACCCACCAATTTGGCTCATTTTGACAAGAATTAAGTATTTTTTTTATTTTTTTAATTTGTCCAGTTTCATACAAATAAACAATATAATCCATATGATTTTTATTATTCTTTACTAATAGCTCATAATAATTTTCCAAAGTATTAAAATCCCAATTCTGCAAAGATAATTGCAACTTAGATTTAATTGTCTGCATCACGATTTAACCTTAAACCAATATTGATTTTCCAAATACTCCTCGGGAGTTCCATAAGAAAAATAATTATCAACAATCATATAACCTATCTTATGTTTTTTAATTAACAACTCAAATACATTATCTATATAAAATTCTCCATTAGTTTTAATATCCTCTTGAAATATTTTATCTATATATTCTAACAACAAGGAATTTGCCTTAAAATAAAAACTTCCTATCATTACTAAATTTGCATCATTAGGTCTATTTTTAACAAAAATATTATCTATTTTATTATTTTCCCCATCTACCCAAGTAAAATAATGCGAATTATTGACATTATATTTAGAAGCATGTGTAACAAATACAATAACTTCATATTCTTTTTGCAATCTTATAAATTCCTTAGTAATATGCTTGGCAATCAAATCACAAGGGAGAATTAAAACATCACCTGATAAATTTCCACAAGATTCTTTATAAGAATATGCCGCACCAATTTTATTCGGTTTCACAAACCTTACTTCTTGTTTTATACTTTCCCAATATTTTTTATGATCTTGTGCACCAACGCAAATAATTTTCGTCTCAACATCTTTTAAGGTATCAATTATATTCTCTATAATACTTGTTTTACCAAGAGGTAAAAATGGTTTTGGTTGATTAAAATTAAGATTTAAAAACCTCTCTCCTCTACCAGCAGATAATATAATAGTATTTTGTATTTTTATCTTTTCGTTATTAACATCTTGTGAATTTAATTTCTTTTTTGCATATTCAAAATCTTTCGGGGTGCCAAATTGATAAAACTTCTCTATAAAAGGATAACATAAAACATTTTCTAAATAATTATTGGTCATAGATATATAATATTCTCCAAAAACCATATCTCTTGCTTTTATTTGTTTTTTTATTGCCTCAATAGCCAACTTTAAGGTTCTAAAATAATAAATACCAGAAGAATAATATTCTTCAAATTTATTCTTAGAATTATATTTTTCTATAACTTTATATGCTTTATAAGTATTATCATACATCTTACATGCTGCATACACATTTTCTAAAGGTAATAAATGAGGATGGTAACCAGTATAACAAGGAATTATAGCTTGAACATCTAGATTTTCTTGTGTAAATTGCAGAAAATCCTTATAATTCCATTCTTGTCCAAAATCACAATAACTAATAATAACTTCTTCATCAAGTATATCTTGTAACTGTGACGCTACGCCATATAAACTTCCAGCAGGTCCTAGTTTTCCTCCTTTATAAACAATAACTTTTGCATGAATTTTCCTAGATAAAATAAAATCTTCAAATTTATTTTTTTCACATTCTTGAGCAATAAAATAATAAACATCATTGCGAACATCAAAGCATTCAACCACATAATCCAAAATAACTTTATCTTCTATAACCTTAATAAAAGGTTTTAAATCTTTATATCCAGCTTCCTTAAATCTCTTACCTATTCCAGTTGCAGGTATAATAATATTCATTCTAACTCTCACTTTCTATAATTTTTTTTCTATATTGCTCATCAGGTAAATTTAATAATTTATCAATTTCATCTACTTTTAATGGGATTAAACTAATTTGTTTCTTTAAAGCAATATTTTCCATCGCATTTCTAAATAACCACAATTCCCCATTGATCTTATCAACTGCATCATCCGGAGTATACACAAAATCATTTTGTTCAAAAAAATCACTTTTTAATTGATTATATAATTCTATTATATCTTGAATTTGCTCTGCATAAACAATGACACCATGATTTCGCAGCAACACTATACCCTTTTCTTGATAAGAATAACTTTTACTTAATGCTTCATATAAATCATTTCCAGGTAAAGCAAAATCAATTGTTTTGTAATTTACAAATTTATATTCCTTAGCACACAAATAAGGTAAAATATAAACAGGATGATAATGTGCTACATATTTATTTTTAAACACCATATGCATTTTAATCTCCATAGATGGCTTTGCAATATCCTCAGAATAACCTTTACAATAAGAAAAAGAATTGATATTATTTTTAAAAACAGAGATTTTATGCTCTTTTTTTAAATCCTCGCCTGAAGCCTTAATTATAAAATATTCATCATTCTTTATAGAAATATTTCCACCTTTTGATGGTGCATCCAAGATATTACCAAAAATTTTACACAATTCTTGGTAATCTTTAATACACTCATCAAGTTTTTCTTTATTGTATATCATTTTTCTTTACCCATCTATTTTGCAAAATCAAACTGAAAATATTTTTTACAGTTTGAATCAAATCTTCATATCTACCAGTATATTCTTTTTGCAAGTAATTATTTAACAATATATCCTTTAAATATATTTTAAAAATACCATCTCTAACTAAAATCAAAAAATTTGCATTATCTTTTTGTTTTTCAAGATATTTTTTATAATCTTCCTCTCGTTTTTGTATAGTATCTATAATCTTTGAATGACTATAATTTCTTTCTTTACTATCTCTATTTATCTTCTGTTGATCCGCTTCATCTGAGTCAATATATATTTTAATTTTTACAAAATCTCCTATAACTTCTTGATATAAAGTATGCAAACCCTCTATAATTACAATGTCTAAATCTTTAATCTCAATCTCATCAGATTTAACAATCACTCCATTTTTATGATCATATATTGGTATATACAGCTTATTTCCTATGTCTTGATAAATATGTTTTATATCCATAGCTAACTGAATAAGATTATTTGCTTTTGGGTTGTAGTGCGTCACCCTCTCCCACATCTTAGAGTGTCTTTCATATTTATGATAGCCATCTGTACTAATAATAAAACTTTTATATATCTCATCAATAGCATTACTCAAAGTAGTCTTTCCACTTCCACTTTTTCCAGAAATTGAGATCAACAGCTTTGAACAATTATATGGATAGTAATTTATCCTATACCCTCCTCCTAGAAAATCATCAGCGATAGAATCTCCAATCATTACAATTTCTTCTTCATCAACAAGCTCTCCATAAAGCTCTAAAGCTCTATTAACAAGTGCTTTATTTGGTTTTTCAAGCTCAAATTCTTCAGAGCATACCAAATAATCAATCATATTTGTCAAATTTGCACAATTTAGCTTATGGATTTGCTCAATAAAATAAAAGTTTGTTATAGCTATTACTTTTTTATTAAGACTTTTAATAAAACATAAAAATTCAAACATTGTTTTATCTACTTTTAAATTTCTTGTAAAAATAGAAACGTACAACTCAAACATTTCACTAGCTTTTGAAAAATGAATATTTTTATTTTCACAAATAATTTTAAAATACAATTCTTTTTTATGATGATTTGCAGATAATCCTCTTTTTGCAATCATCTTTTTTGCTAAATCATAATCTTCTAGCGTAAAACTATATAGTTTCATTACAACTTCTAAAGCATTTTTATGTGCAAATGTATAATTAAACAAAGTATTATCAATATCAACCATAATAAGTTTATATTTTTCAGCTATTTTTTTAAAATTAAACATACATACTCCATAACTCAGGCTTTTTAGTACACACAGAAAATCCTTTTGGCAGAATACTTTGAATAGGTTTTATAAGTTCTGCATATGATCGATCATATAACTCAGGAGAAACCAATATAGGTTCAACTTGTCCTAACTTTGGTTTGATATTATAAATAAATTCTTGATAATCTTTAATATTAAAACTAGAAAATTGTGAATAATCCACCCATACATATTTAGGCTTACTAATATCCATAAGTTTTTCATTATAAGATTCTACATCTGAAATTCTAATGATAAATTTACCTTGATATCCATTTTTTGATAATCTCAAAATATCTGGAATCTGAGAGTCTAAAAAATAATACTCAAAATCATCACTGAGCAATTCTATAATTTTTTCTTCTAGTCCCGATTCTTTCACGTTACAAATTATAGGGATATTTTTCATAAATTGAATTTTTTCTTTAAAAAAAGGATATAGAGAATTTTTTTCTAATAGATCATGGTTTAATACTAATTTTTGATTATACCTTAAATCAATTTCTATACCATAACCTTCAATAGATAAGTCTAAATTATTTTGACGATGTAAAAATATCATTCATAAATCTCCCATAATCCCCAGGTACGCCAATATCTATAAAATAATTATCAAAAATATGAGCTTTAGCTTTTAGTTTTTCATAATTTTCTTGTAAAAATTCTTCAAAAGAAAATTTTTCTTGTAAAGTAAAATCATTAAAGATATCTTTATTTAAAAAGTAAATTCCGCCATTTATCAACCCTTGCTTTTTAAATTCTTTTTCTTTAAAAAGCTTAATATAATTTTTACTATCAAGCTCTACTGTACCATATCTATCAAAATCATTCATTTGTTTTAAAGCAAGACAGATTTTACTATTATTTAAAATAAGCTTTTTTAAATCAATATCAAAAATCGTATCACCATTTAAAACATAAGCTTCATTTTTTATAAATTTCAAAGCCTCTTTTATGGCTCCGCCTGTTCCTAGAGGTTCTTTTTCTATACTGTATTTTATTTTTATACCTAAAAACTCATCTTTAAAATATTCTTGTATCACCTCATACTTGTATGATACTGCTAAGATAACTTCTTTTATGCCTTGCTTTTTAAGATACTCAAAAATAAATTCTAAAAAAGGCTTATCATTTATCGGTGCCATAGGCTTTGGAATGTCTTTTATAACACTTTTAAGCCTTGTTCCTAAGCCGCCACAAAGTATTATTGCTTGCAAGAAAAACCTTTGCCAAAAAGCTCTTCTTCAACGATAGCACAAATAATATGTCCTATTAAAATATGTGCTTCTTGAATTCTTGGTGTGCAAGTTGAAGGTACTTTTATACAATAATCACAAAGCTCATTCATAGCCCCGCCATTAGCTCCGCTTAAGCCTATGCTTATGATTTCTTTTTGCTTGCAAAGCTCTAAAGCCTTTAAAATATTTTTACTATTTCCACTTGTAGAAATTCCTATAAAAACATCTCCTTTAACACCCTGTGCTTGCACTTGTCTTGCAAATAAATTTTCATAACCATAGTCATTGCCAATAGCTGTTAATATGCTAGTATCTGTAGTAAGTGCAATACTTGCGATACCGGGTCTATCAAAATAAAACCTACTTACAAATTCCCCTGCGATATGCTGTGCATCTGCAGCACTACCACCATTTCCTGCAAGTAAAGTTTTGTTACCATTTTTATAAGCTTTTATGACTTCTAATGAAGCATTTTTAATAAGAGTTATCAAATTCTCATCTTTTAAAATTTGCTCTTTTACTAAAATTGATTCTTGAAAATGTTCTTTTATATAAGAATTTAAATTCTCCATGATTTAACCCCCTCTTTTGTAAATGAAAAATCCTGCACATAACCTTGCTCTTTGCTTAAAGTTTTGATTAAGTTGTATTTTTTAGTAGGATCCACAAAGAAAAACATAAACCCACCTGCTCCTGCTCCACTGGTTTTGCCACTATAAGCTCCATTATCTATAGCTAGTTTATAAATTCTTTCAAGCTCATCATTACTAACAATTTCAGAAATGATTTTTTTTGACTGCCAAGATTTTCCTAAAATTTTCGCCAAAGTATCAAAATCCGCCTTAAACAAAGCTTCTTTCATCTTTATTGCATCTTGCTTTATGGCGTGCATAGCTTCGAGAGATTTTTCATCTCCAAGTTTTCCTTTTTTATGTTCTTCTATATCTTTTGCTTCTCTTGTGATATTTGTAAAATAAAGCACAATTCTAGTTTCAAGCTCACTTGCAATCCAGTTTTTTATACGCAAAGGATTAACAATGACTCTTTTATTGTTATAAAATTCCATAAAATTAAAGCCGCCAAAAGTTGCAGCGTATTGATCTTGTGCTCCGCCTACTATGCCTAAATCTTCTCTTTCTATCTCATAAGCAAGCTTAGCGATTTCATATTCCCCTAAAGGTAAATTAAGCCATTCTGAAAAAGCTTTTATAACACCTACAACTAAGGTTGAGCTTCCGCCCAAGCCACTACCACTTGGTACATCCGAATAAGTATGCAAAGAAAAACTCAAAGGTTTTTTTGTAAAATCTTTTACAATGCGATTGTAAATGCTTTTAAAAATATCTAATTTTCCATCATTTTCTAAGAATTCTTTGCTTTCGTACTCAGAGTAAGAATTTGTATCAGGCGAATCAAAAATGATTTTTCCATCTTCTCTTTCGATCAAAGTACAATGTATGTATAAAGATATAGTCGCATTTAAAACATAACCTGTGTATTTATCACAATATAAATTTATATCAGTCCCTCCACCTGCTAAACCAAGGCGAAGAGGAGTTTGTGTGCGTATGGTTTTCATCTATTTAACGGAATCCTTCCTTTTTTTATCTCATCTCTCCAATGATTTAACAAATCTTCAAACATTTTTCTAGCTGCAATTTCTGGCTTCCAGTTAATAAAACTTTTGATTTTTGTGTTATCAAACATTTGATAATCCGCATCAATAGGACGCAATCTTTCTTCATCTTGCTCTATTTTTATATCCTTTCTTGTAGAAAAAGATAAAAGAATTTCTATAACCTCTGGGAGTTTAAAAGCCTCTTCTCCTGCTATATTAAAAGCTTCCCCACAAGGAACTTTTCCTTTTTGGCTTTCTAATGAAAGTAGATAATAAGCCCTTATAGCATCTCTGGCATCTTGAAAGGTTCTTACGCTTGAGAGATTTCCAACCTTGATAACAGGCTCTTGATAACCCGTTTCAATCAAAGCAATTTGCTTTGCAACCGTGCTTTCAAAAAACACATCAGAACGTCTTGGGCCACTATGTGTTCCCATTCTTGTAACAAAAGTGCGAATGTTATAAGCTTCGCCATAAAATCTTCCTAAATAATCGGTGCCGATTTTGCTTATACTATAAGGACTTGCACCGTGAAAAGTTGTATCTTCGTTTAACTTAATACCTACCTTTGCTCTACCATAAACTTCACTAGAAGAACATACATGCACTACAGGGTCATAACCATCTTTCGCCTTTAAAATTCTAATATTTTCTAGGATATTTGCCGTACCTATTATATTAGTCTGTAAAGTTTCAATCGGTATATCAAAAGAAGTTTTTGGATAAGACTGAGCTGCTAGGTGAAAAATCACATCAGGTCTTTGACTCTCAAAAAGTTTTTGAAGACTAGAGTAATCATTTAAATCTGCATAAAAAATGCTTATTCTATCTTTTTTATTAATCCTATCACTTAAATGATAGATATTGTCCATAGGCTCTTGCCAACGCATCATTCCTATAACTTCATAATCCGTATTTGCAAGCAAAAAATCTGCCATTTGAGAACCAACTTGCCCTGTAAATCCTGT
This sequence comes from Campylobacter sp. BCW_6461, assembly GCF_001762735.1. Taxonomy (NCBI): domain Bacteria; kingdom Pseudomonadati; phylum Campylobacterota; class Epsilonproteobacteria; order Campylobacterales; family Campylobacteraceae; genus Campylobacter; species Campylobacter sp. BCW_6461. The sequence goes on from NZ_MJXJ01000010.1 coordinate 86,948, forward strand.
AATTAACGCTGTTTTTTTCATATCAATCCTTTGTTACTTTTATACCAATGAAATGTTGATCTTATCCCATCTTCTAATTTTGTATAAGCTTGCCAATTCATTTGCTTTATTTTATCACAACAAGTTAATTTTTCATATGTGCCATCGGGCTTACTTAAATTATATCTAAATTCACCTTCAAATTGAATAACTGTTTTTAATAAATACGCTAGTTCTTTAATCGAATAATTTTTTTCAGGACCAATATTAATATGCGGATTATCTCTATCTATTTTATTTATATGTTCAATATTAATATTTTGCATTATATGAATACAAGCGTTAGCCAAATCATCACTATATAAAAATTCTCTCTTTGGGTTACCGCTTCCCCAAATTTCTATGGAATTTTCTTTCACACCTAAAATATCTAAATAGTTTTTGGCTTTATCAATATCATCAATTTCTAAATCTTTTAAAACTAGATCATACCGCTTCTCTTTCAATAACTTGGCCAAATATATTTTTCTCATTAAAGCTGAAACAACATTAGCACTTTCAATATCAAAATTATCATTTGGTCCATATAAAGTTGTAGGACATACTGAAATAAAATTTACACCATATCTATCAGAATATGCTTCACACATCTTCATACCAGCTATTTTAGCTATAGCATAAGGTTCATGCAGATATTGTAATTTACCACTTAATAAACATTCTTCTTTTATAGGCAGTGAAGCATGCTCTGGATAGACACTTGTACTGCTGATAAATAAAAGTTTTTTTACATTATTTATATACGATTGATGGATTACGTTATTTTGAATTTGTAAATTATCATAAATAAATTCGGCTCTAAATTTTCTATGCGCATCCATACCGCCAAGTTTCGCTGCACACAAAAAAACAAAATCTGGTTTTTCTTTCTCAAAAAAAAACTTTACAGCACTTTGATCAGTTAAATCCAATTCAGAATGCGTTTTATAAATTAAATTCTCATAGCCATTATCTTTTAATTTTCTCAAAATAGCAGAACCAACCAACCCCCTATGGCCAGCTATATAAATTTTATCATTTTTTTTCATATCCATCCTTATTATAATTCATATAAACATAAACCTTCTAAAAACACGCCCAATGGTCTTGTATCAAAAGACTTACTATAAAATATAGGTTGAGCCGTATTTTCTACTTTAAATTTAAGAAAAACTGTTTTTCCATATAGTTGCTTATCAATTGTAAAATATTGGTTTATCTTATTAGAAGTCAAACAAAGTTTTCTTTCTATTAATTGACAATCATTAAGAAATAACTCTATTTTAACTTGTGGTCTTTTTTTGCACAAAAAAGCTTTACATGATATATTTAAAAAAATGCTTTTATCGCTATACGGAATCGTAAAAGATATAACTGAATCTTTAGCCGCAGTCCACCTTCCTTTTTGATTCTCATCGGCATAAAATCCATAAAATTTAAAATCTTTATCTTCAAAAAAAGTATAAAAATAGTTTTTTTTCAAAGGATTATGCAAATTATTGAAAAAAATATTTGTTTCTCTTTTTTCTTCTAATATACCTTTTACACTTTCTTCCATAACATTACAAGAATAAAAAAATTCTTTATTTTTTTTCTCTTCATCTGTTCTTAATGAAAACTTTTTATCTAAATAATACTCTATTTGCTCCAAAACTTTATCTTCTAAAATATAGACATGATTTAATAATTTATATTTTTCCTCCAAACGATTATAAATATCTCTTTCTTCTTGAATTTTTTGCATTAAAATATCATCTTTTGCTATATTATAAAAAATAACAGGTTTATTTATATACATAAAATCAAAACACATGGATGAAAAATCTGTAATCAGCATAGAAGCTTTATTTTTTATTTTTCCTATATCTTGCTCACCTATAAAGATTATATAAGAATTTTCAGTTTCAAAACAATCTTCTCCAAACAATCTTGCAATTTCATGATGCATGGCAAAATAAATTCTTGTCTTATACTTGCTACAAATTTCATTTAATTTTTCACTATTTAAAAAATCCATAATTTTTTTATAATAGCTAGAAGATTTAAAATTATCTTTTATTAGACTAATATATTGTCTATACGTAAAGTAAATTAAAATTGAATTTTCTTCTTGATGGTTTTCTAACAATGTCCATCTTGGCAACCCAGCCTTAATGAAATTATCTTCACAATAAGAATAATTTTTGCGATAAATTGATTTTTCTATATCATTACTTACAATCACTTTATCATAAATAAATTCAGATAAATGAAACCTATATCCTTCTTTAAAATAATTTATCCCATGTTGAGCCTGAATACAACATACTTTACTCTTATCTACAAGAGAATATAATTTTGATAAAAACAACAACTGACACGAATCAACCCAAATTTTTGTCTTTGCTATAATACTTAACAATCTCCAAGAAGTTCTATTTGGCAAACAACCTATGATATTTTTTTTATAACTCTGTTTTACCTCTTTATATTTAATATGATTTTTATTGATCACATAGTAAACATCATAACCTAAATCATGCATATATTTAAATAACAAAAAATTATCTATTAATTCATGATTTTCATCATAAAACATATCTGTAAAAACAATAGCTTTCCTTTTTAAAAAATCACAAGAAAATACTTTTTTAAAAATTATTAAATGTAGCTTTTTTTTGTAATTAATCATAATTCATCCAATAACTTAACAAGATTACTATAAGTATATGAATTCTTAATCTCACTATAATTAACCACATTGCTAGAAACTTGAATACATTCAAGTATCTTTTCTGCTATTTTTTTATAATCAAGCTCATGGTTATCTAGCACAAATACTTTATCCTCTATTTTTTTATCTAAAAAATCTTTACTTGTAATTATCTTTTTATCTAAAACTAGTGCACTTACTATCGGTCCAGAACTCTCCCCATGAGGTTTTTTTCTTAATTGAATCACCAAATCAACTTCTTTAATTAAATCATAAAATTGAGTATCACTAACATTTTCATAAATTTCCAGATAAGATTTATTAAAATCATATTTTTTAAAAAAATCATTAGCCCCATAGCCAACAACCAACAACTTTATACTCATATTCTTATATTCATTAAGATACTCTATCGCCTGAACTATTTCTAAAGAAAATTTTAACTCATGAGGAACACCAAAAGCTCCAATATAAAATTGACTATTTTTTTTATCAAGACCAGAATGACTGATATTTACAATTTTAGGTAATGGTAAAAAAGCCTCGATAATGTTAACCTTACAGTCTTTTAATTCTTTTAAAACCAAATTCTTACATAAGCTGTTATTTACTATAAAATTGAAAATATTTGTTAATCCAACAATAACTCTTAAACTGTAAATTTTTAATTCTTCATTCCAAATTTTAAATTCTTGAAAATTTTTAAGCTCAATAAGTTCTGAATTAAATTCCGGATAATGCTCAATCAGATACTGTTTCATAGTTAAAAAGTTACCATTGCAATGAGAAAATAATAAATTATTTAAATTAGCTTCATGAATATAAAGCCAAGATTTTTGCTTATCAATGCTATTTTTTGCCATATTTAAATATGGATTATTATGACTAGAATTTCCCAAAATATAAATAAATTTTTTATACAAATAATTTATATCAAATTTTATAAAGGTTTTTAAATCAAAAACATTTTTAGATAATCCTCTAGCTACACTCAAATCACGAATATCGGAAAACATATCAAAATAGTCACAATCAACAAAGGCATTGTGATTAAAAATAGCTATTCCCGTTTTTTCTGGCGGTAAAACACCAAAAACGGCACTCTTTTCTTTATTTGTTTTTCTAGATTTTAAAAAAGCAAAATCACTCTCTTTAACTATATCATTTTTATTTAATTGCCCTATCAACTTTTCCATTGTTTGCTGTTGTTGATTTATATTGCAAAATTTTGAAATATTATCACTATAAAATAATTTTAAAATTGGCAAACCAAATAAAGAATATTTTTTGCTTTTCTTAAAAATTTGAATTCTTAAAAATAAAACACCCAATAAATAATATTTTTTCAAATTATCATCACTTATTGTTTTAAAAATAGGAATTTTACATACCTTTACAATTATACTTTGCATATTTTAACTATCCCTCCTCTTTTTGATTTTTAAAGTTAAAAAAATTGTCCAAAAAACCTAACAAAATAAAATTTTGACCTTAAGAGTTTTAATCTCATTTTATATTTAATGCTTTTTTTAACTTTTTGATTAGGTTGTATTTTATGTGCTGCAAAATGAAAATCTTCTAAACTATTGTAAAAAACTTGTATATATTGTTTTTTATCTCTTAAAAAGAAATCCTTATTTAAAATCTCATCTATTTCAGCAAAATATTCTTTCCAAGTAGGAATTTTATAAACATAATCAGGAAAAATCACCCTATCACTTAGAACATCTAAAATAGTATCAACCCAAACATCTACATTAAGTGGAGATAAAAATATAGCACATTCCTGAGAACTCTCATGATAAGCTGGTATATCAGAACATATAGTTGGTACACCCATAGATACAGATTCAGCTACAGGCATACCCCAACCTTCAGTATATGATGGATTTAATGTAGCATATGATTCAAGCATTAATTTTTCTAATTGTGAATCTTGAATATTTTCTAATCTTTTTACAAATCTTGAAACATTAGGTTCAACTTCAAAATATCTATCAAGCCAGTCGATCAACCACCCTTTTCTTCCTATAATGTAAAGCATGGGCGTGTTTTCTTGTAAAATAGAATATAATTTTTTCCATGCTAAAAATAATAATATATGATTTTTTCTTGGCTCAAAAGTCCCAACATAAATAAAATGTTTATGAGAATCTTGCTTACTCCATCTTGCTTTAAGAAAATTTTCTTCAGCACCTATTTCTTTCGCAACAACTTTTGGAGGATTGACACCTATTTCTTTTGAATAATTCAAAACATCTTGTTGTACTGCTTGAGAAGTAGTAAGAATTAAATCCGCACTCCAAAGCATTAATTTCATCACACAACTATGCTGTTTAAAAGAAATCATTCCCTCTGCATGATACTCTGGATGTGTAATTGGCGTCATATCATGACAAAAATAAATCATTTTAATATTATCTTTTACGGCAAATTTAGCTATAGTATATCTTCCTATTAAAAGACTATGAGTAAGATTAAAATAAGTATATTGTATATTATTTTTCAAAATTCTTTCTGCATCTATTTTTGTATTAATAAAATCATTTTTATCAATATTATAAGAAATATTATCAATCTCTGCCCAATTTTTCGCTATCTTTCTTAGTACATCTAAAGCACTTTGTGTTGGATATGTTTTTAAGTAGCCACCATAACCACGAACAAAAATAATCTTGCTATAGGTTTTTAATAAAAACAATATATAATATAAATCAACCCTATCTACACCAGAAGGTGTAGGCAAATTCTGTCTTTGATCTAAACGAGTAAAATCATATATAATAAACATTTCTAACCTTTTTTTACCTCATGAATATCTATAGAATGAAAAAATATTCCTAACATTCTTGAATCTTGATTTAACTTTAACATTTTTGGACTAATAGGAAAACGAATGATGAATTTTATCATGATACAACCATTTTGTTTTAATAATTTTTTTCTGCTAACAACAATAGAAATTTTATTTTGATTAACTACCTTGAAAATATTACACGAAAGCATCTTTTTAGAATCCAAATAAACAGCTGTATCTAAATCTGTAATAGCATGGAGTTTAAAATCAATAATAATTCTTTTGTATTCAGTGAAATTAAAATAAAAAGATACCTCATCGCCTAAACTCCATCTTCCATGTGTTTCTCTTTTAGATAAACCTACACTTCTAATATTTTTTGATGTTGATATAGATAAAACCGTATTAATTGGTGTTAAAATATTTGCAAATGGACTATTTTCTTCTAATGAGCTAATAGCATTATAAATATTTTCTCTAAAATTCTCCCTACAAGCAAAAAAACATTTATTTTGTGCTTTAAATTCATCTTCTAAGATAAAATTATTTTTAAAATAATACATACATTTATTAATTACATCTTTTTTATTATAAAAAATATTATAAATTTGATCATTTAATTCTTCGGCATATTTAGAATTTTCTCTACTTTCTTCATCTAAACATAATTCATCTTGATCTATTCTGTAAAACAAAACAGGTTTGTCTTTTACCATGAAATCAAAAGCCATACTAGAATAATCTGTTATTAACAAACTTGCTTTATTTTTAATTTCACTTAATCTACTCTGGCTAATAGGATTTAAAATATCAAACTTACTATCATTCATCTTTTCCATCTCGTGATGCAATGCAAAATAAATTTTAATATTATTTTCTTTCATATAATTTATAAAAATATCATCATTTAATAAGCAATACCACTCTTTAAATATCTTATATTCTATTATCTTTTGATCTTGCATTAAATATCTTCTAAAAGTAAAATACACTAAAACAATTTTTTCATCACATTGCTCAATAGGCAATATACTATCCCATCTTGCTAAACCAATTAAAAGCTGTCTATCTTCGGGATAATTATAAATTGTTTTGTAACAAGACTTTTCATATGGATTTGAAAAAACAATTGCATTAAAATTTTCATCAGATAAACTATCTGTATTTTTTAAAAAATATTTTTTAAAAAAATTAACACCATGCTGTGTATAGATATAGTGGATCTCAGAATTACAAAAAATACTTCCTAATCTAAGTTTAGAGCTAAAAACCTGAAAAGAATCTAAAATATATTTTGTTTGTAGTAAATGCAACATAAAATTAAATGATAAAAATTTCTTATTAACAATAATAAGATTTTTTGGATATTTCTGTTTTAATTTTTTACATAACATATGATCCTTTGAAATCACATAGTAAACATATTTGGTTTTATTTTGCAATATAAATTCAAACAAACATAAATTATCATTTAAATCAGAATTATTATTAAAATAATTATCTAATAATATCCATTTTTTTCTCTCAAATAATTTGCATGAAGAAAACAAACGAATTAATCTCCTGTATAAATAAAAAAAAATACTAAAAATTTTCATACATTCCCTATCGCATAAAGTTGAATAATACCTATAATCTTATTTTCCTTAGATACAACAATTTCTTTGATTTTATGTTTTAACATGATCTCTTCTGCTTCACTTGCCATAGCATCAGCATCGACTACTTTAGGATTTGTACTCATGATTTCTTTGGCTCTAAAATCAAATCTTGGTTTATCGCTTGTCTTTAAAGCACGACGCAAATCCCCATCAGTGATGATACCCACTAATTTTTCATTCTCAAGTACCACACAAAGCCCTAGCTTTCCACTAGTCATCACATCAACTAGATCATTAAATTCAGTATCAGGATGCACTATAGGAAGGTTACTTGAAACCATAAGATCTTTTACCTTGGTTAAAAGCTTACGCCCCAAACTCCCCCCTGGATGAAAAAGGGCAAAATCATCAGGCTTGAAATTTCTTACCTTCATCAAAGCAGCAGCTAAAGCATCCCCCATAACCAAAGTTGCGGTTGTCGAAGACATAGGAGCAAGCTGCAAAGGACAAGCTTCCTTTTCCACAGCTATATTTAAAAATATATCGCTTTGCTTTACAAGAGTGGAATTTTTTTTACCACACATTACTATAAGTGGAATTTTACGCTTTTTTATAGCTGGAATGATTTTTAAAATTTCTTCAGTTTCCCCTGAATTTGAAATAGCAATTAAAACATCTTCAGGAGTTAGCATTCCAAGATCTCCATGCAAAGCCTCTCCTGGATGGATGAAAAAGCTTGGCGTTCCTGTACTTGCTAAAGTAGCTGCTATCTTAGCACCTATATGACCCGATTTACCCATTCCACTGACTATGCAACGCCCTTTGGTATTTAGCATCAAATTCACAGCTTGATTAAAATTTTCATCTAAATTTTTAGCCAAATCCAAAATAGCTTGCGCTTCTTTTTCAAAGACTTCTTTGGCTATTTCAAGAGTATTCATTTTTAAACCTTAAAGATTAAGCACAACATTGGTTGCAATAGCAATTTGATAAAGAATTTGAGTTAACATTGAAAAAATTTGCAAATTCTCACTATCTACTTTTGGCAATACCAACACAGAATCGCCTGGTTTCATATCTATACCACTATGATATTTTTCAGCTTTTCCATTGCTTCGTATCACCAAAACTTTTGAAGTATCCGCTCTTTCTCCATAACCTCCTGCAAGATTGATATAATATCTTAAATCTTTGCCCTTATCATACACAAAAGCTCCAGGTAAAGAAACCTCACCTTGAACTATGATGAGATTATTCTTACTTGGTACATTAATAGTATCACCATCTTCTAAAATAACCGAATTATAAGACTTTGGATTATCAATGACAATTTGACCCTTAGGCTCTACTTGCTTAGCTCTTTGGATAAATTCTAAAATCGTTTTTGCTTGTTGAGCTCTTATAGCTGCACCTTGAGCTGTAACAGAACCACTAGTTAAAGCTAGAGTTTCAAGCTCTTTAAGCTGAGCATTGATAAGTTCTTTTTGAGTTCTAGCTACACTTTTTCTAAACACTTGTAAAGCTTGCATGTTTGATTGTGGATTGGCTTTAATTAATTTAGAAATATCTTCTAAAGTCGTTCCTTTACCCACAACTAAAGTTTTTAAACCATTATGCTCGCCATTTACACTTATAGTTATATTTTTAGAAACATACTCAGGGTGAAATTCTACCTCATCTCCCGTTCTAAGTAAAACTTTTGGAAATTGCATTTTATTATAAGCACTGACATCAAGTTTATGATCTTCACCATAACTTTTTACGATAGCATTAGTTACAATAGGTTTAGCACCTGATACTCTAGCTAAGTCAGCTAAAGTTTTAATATCATTTGAAAGTTCAAAACGAAAAGGTCTTTGCACATCACCATCAACAAAAGCGTAATTTTGAACATTTCCTACTAAAATAACATCTCCGCTTCTAAAAAGAAAAAGATCCATTTGCCCTTTTAGCAAAAAATCATATAAATCAATATTTTTTATCACGCTGTTATTACGCAAAATTTGAATATCTCTAAAACTTCCATATTCTAAATTTATACCCCCTGCTTTATCAAGATACTGTATCACTGAATCCGAACTAAGTCCTTGATAAAGTCCTGGAGCATTAACACTTCCTGTTACAAAAACACTGACATTTTGATAAGCATTCATATCTGCATAAACAAAAACATTGCTTTTATAGATTTTATTAACACGTGCTTTTATAACACTTACAAGGGCGCTATTTTTCACACCTAGTAAATTTACAGCTCCTACTTTAGGGATAAAAATATTTCCTTGAGAATCCACCACTAAAACTTGCGAAAACTCAACAGCTCCCCAAATTTTAAGACTGATTTGATCACCAACTGCGATCTTATAATCTGGGTTATAAACTCTTTGATTGTAATTTTTAAAATTTCCATTAAAAAGATGAGCACCGAATACTAAAATTTGATGAATTTTTGTAAGATTATTTTCTTTATTTGCTATATCATAATTTGAGCTTAAATTTTGATCTATGCTAGTTGTAGTAGAACCTTGATCCTCTGCTGAAATGATTTGTGAAACATCCACAGCTCCAAAACATAAAATACAACTAAAAAGTAAAATTAATATTTTTTTCATTTTAATACTTATGCTCCTCTATTATCATTTTAATAAATTTAACAATCCCAAAAATCAAAGATAATACAATAAATGCTGTTAAAATATCATAAATTCTTTCAGGATATTTTGCGCTTTCTGGAATATCTGGACTTTGAATGATGACAAGTTGTTTTATTTTTCTTAATGCTTCTATTCTAGCACTTTCATAAGCTTTTAAAGCTGCTTCATAAGCTTTTTGCGCAAAAGTAGCTTCTATAGTTAGATCTTGAAATTTAGCAGCCAAATCATTAAGCTTTTGAGAAGAATTGTTAGCTGAAATTTTAGATTTTTCCCTTAAAAGCTGTTTTTTAATCGCTTCAATTTCTGCTTTAAGTGCTACTACTTCAGGTGCTGCATCATTCATATAGCTTTGTAAAGTTAAAAGTTTAGCTTCTTTTTGAGCTAAATTAGTCTCAATTTGCGCAACCAAACTTGCTTTAGCTTCAGCTTGTTTCAAGGGATCAAAAACCCCATATTTATTTTGAAAAGCAATCAAATCATTTTGTGCTTTTTGATATCGTTCTTTGTATTTTTGTACTTCATTTTCAGCAAAAGCCATTTGTTCTCTAGCTGCTTTATGAGAGATTTCATTGATAAATTTTTCGCTTTCTTGCATAATAGTTTGAGCAATCAAATGAGCTGATTTAGGTGTAAAACCTTCTACTTCTACCTGTAAAAGCTTAGTGGTTTCATCCGTATGAACCTTAACTCTTGCTTGATAGTATTTAAGATAAGATTCTATCGAGCTTGAATCCCAAATTTTAAAAGGCAAATCTATATATTGTTCTTGATAAAGACTTTTAAGTTTGATTTTTTCATCCAAAATCTTTAACATATCACTTGATTCTATATAACCTTTTAGATAGTTTAAATCTTCGCTTGCTGTAGAAGTACTACTAAGCAAAGACAAGATTCCACTTGTTTGAGCACTTTCTCCACTTGTTGATCTAACATCTAAAATCATCGTGCTTACATATCTTGGTGCTGCAATCAATGTATAATAAATCACAACAAGAATCATTATAAACCAAACAATTTTAAAAGAATCAAATATACTTAAATCTTTGATTTTTTCCAGTAAAGTTTTATTTTCTTCCATTAAGCCTTTCCTTGATACACAGCTATTCCTTCATCTACATCATCATAAACCGTAATTTGTCCATTTTTCATATAAATTATTTTATCACACCATTCTTTAATTTCAGCTACATTATGAGATACCATAATCACTTTTGATTTGCTTAATCTTTCTCTATATAATTTCACGCTTTTTTCCCTAAAAGCAGGATCTCCAACAGCTCCCGCTTCATCGATCAAATAATAATCAAAATCAAAAGCCATGCTAAGTCCAAAAGCTATCCTAGCACTCATTCCCGAAGAATAAGTCTTCATAGGCTCATCAAAAAATTTCCCAAGCTCTGCAAAATCTTCTACGAATTTTACTTTTTCTTGAAGTTCCTTGCCTTTATAACCATACACTCTAGCTACAAATTTAGCATTATCTCTAGCGGTTAAAGAACCTTGAAAAGCCCCATTTAAACCCAAAGGCCAAGATAATTTTTTATTAGTAATTATCTTACCATTATCAGGAAGCTCTGCTCCACTTAAGAGTCTCATGAGAGTGGACTTGCCTGCGCCATTACCCCCCATCAATCCTATACTACAATTTTCAGGAAATTCAAAAGTAAAATTTTTAAAAACATAATGCCTTCCGCCACTAAATAAAGGATAAGATTTAGTTAGATTAATTAGCTTTATCATTCTTTTTTTGCCGCCGTTAGAGCTTGTCTATTATAGTAGTAAATAAAAAGCCCTATAAATAAAACTAGTAAAATCCAAAATATAGCATAAAAATAACTATATTCATCTTGCAAAGGATAATTCTCAAAAAAATTAAATCTTAAAAGTTCAAAAATATGAAGCAAAGGATTGTAATAAAATATATCAAGTAAAGGACGAGGAGTTAACCAGGTAGGAAATATAATCCCAGAACTCCAATAAAATACTATACTAAAATAAGCTAATAAAGTTCTTAAAGATTCTACAAAGTGCCAAACAATAGCAAAACAAATCCCTAAAGCAAAAGCTGAGCATATGAGTAAAAAAATACAAAATAAAACTCCAAGTAAATGAACAGGAAATACATCGAGTCTAAAGAACCACCCTGCAAAAAAAAGCACGGTGATAAAAATCACAAAATAAATACAAAATTCAAGCAAAGTTCTAGCAATAAATACATGTATAGGTTTTACAGGTTTATAGGCAAACAAAGATAAATTTGCCCCTATTCCATTCATAAGTTGAGTAACTATACTTCTAAACATAAAAAAAGGCATAATACCTGAAATTAAAAACATAAAAATAGAAATTCCTTCAGGCATAACTTGATGATGATATTCCCTAATGACAGTTCCTATAATAGTCACCAAAAGCACAACGCTCATAGGCTCTCCAACTACCCATATATATCCAAGATACCTATTTTTTCCAAATCTAGTTTTTAACTCCCTAAAAAATAAAGCGTGAATTACATTTAACATTTATTTTCTATACCTAACAATTTACATAAACTATAATCATAACTCATTTTTTTAAATAAAATCATAAAAATTTATTTTTTACAAAATTCAAGCTTTTTACTAAGTCCTAAAGCATTGTTAGTAAATTTAAGCCAAAAAAGCTCTAAAGCATAAATTTTTGCACTTTTATCAAGCTTAGCAAAGGGAAATTTAGAAAAATAAATTTTCACTTGTTCCTTGCTTGCGATTTTAAACTCGGCCTTAGCTTGCACACCTTTTAAAAAAGCTATTTTATTTTCTTTAGCTATATTAAGTGCTATACTTGAATTTTCACTGGCCAATCTTATATGCTTAGTGTCTTCATGAGAAGCGATAATAAAAGCTAAATTCTTTTCATCAAAAGCATAAAAAGCACTAGCCGTATAAACACCTTTTTCATCAATCATAGCCCAAGATAAAAGCTGCTCATTTTTTATAAATTCTAAAATTCTTTCATCCATATTATAAAAATTATACTAAAATATTTTTAAAAATAACCGATTTTTGATTTAAACTATAAATATAAGGGGAAGAAATGCAAATTGATGCTAGTAAAAACCAAAGTTTTTCGATGGATTATACAACAAAAAGTGGCAAACACTTAGCCTTATCTATGTATGACAATCAAAGCATAAGTTATGCAAATAATGAAGAAGGTAAAACTCTTAATCTTAAGCGTCAGTATGGTTTTAGCTTTACTTTTGAAGGCTCTAAACTCACACAAAATGATCTTGATGAGATTAAAAATGCTATGAAAGAAGTTGAACCTATGATCAAAGATTTTTTAGCAAATTCTAAAGTTGGAGAGTTAAAGCCAAAGGAAATTATCGAATCAGCTATGCAAATGGCAAATGTTCTACCAACTCCAAATGATAAAAACCATCAAAATGCTATTATGAATAATTTTACAAATAAACTCAGTGATTTGCTAAAACAAAATCAAACAAATGATAAAGATATCAATACTTCTATGCTTGAAGATAGCAAAAAACTTCTTGATGAAGTTTTAGAACAAATGAAAAAACAACTTGAAAAACAACAAGAAAAAGCCAAGGAAAATCAAGATAAGACAGATGATAGTTTAAATCTTTACGCTTAAATCATATAATATTAAAAATTATCAAGGAGTTTTAAATGACAAATATCGAAATTTTAGAAAATATGCTCAAACTCCAACAAAAACTTAACGACGAAACAAACGGCTTAAATTGGGAAAATGGCTACACCAAAGAAGGAAAACTGATCAGTTGGAGACGCTGTATTTATATGGAATGTGCAGAACTTATAGACTCTTTTGCATGGAAACATTGGAAAAACATTTCAAATCCGACAAATTGGGAAAATGTGCGTATAGAGATTGTCGATATTTGGCATTTTATTTTAAGTCTTTTGCTTGAAGAGTATCGCGATAAAAATGGAAAAGATTTGAAAGCTATAGCCACAGAAGTTAATGCTGTAAGTGTGTTTCAAGATTTTTGTAAAGAAGAAGAGCATCCTAATGAGAGTGATATTTATGGCATTTTAAATGATATAGAGCTTATTATCCATAAATGCAGTGGTTTTGGATTTAATCTTGAAGAATTACTTTCAATATATTTTACTTTAGCTATTAAATGTGGGCTTAATCTTGAAATTCTTTATAAAACCTACATAGGTAAAAATGTTTTAAATATCTTTAGACAAAACCATGGTTACAAAAATGGTAGCTATAAAAAAACTTGGAATGGCAAAGAAGACAATGAAGTTTTAGCTCAAATTTTAGAACAAGAGCTTGATTTTGATACTATTTATAAAAAACTAGAAGAATACTACAAAAAGGCATAATTTGGATATTTTAAAACTTGCAATCAAAGATTTTTTAAGTCTTAAATTTTTAAAATTTGCCTTAATTCCTTTAATTTTTAGCCTTGTACTGATGCTTTTTTTAGGAGTACTTGGCTTTTCGGCCTTGCTTGATTATTTCAATTCTTTATTTAGCGTTGGAGAGGATTCGTTTTGGGCGTGGTTTTATGCCCTTCATTTTGTACAAATTTTAATCACCATCATAAGTTTTTTATTTTCAGGTTTTATTGTTGTTTTTGCTTCGGTTTTTTTAGCCCTTTTTATCACTTCTTTTCTTACTCCTTTTATCGCTAAAGAAATCAACCAAAAATATTACCATTATGATAATACAAACGAAGTTTCAACCTTAAAAACTATCTTTGAAATTTTTAAAATATTTATAAAATTTATAGGGATTTTATTGCTTTGCACCTTGGCTTTATTTTTACCTTTTATCAATATTTTTGTATATTATCTTGCTTTTTATTATCTCTTTCACAAACTTTTAATGATTGATGTTACAAGCACGATTTTAGACAAAGAAAGTTTTAAAAATTTTCATTCTGATTTTTCGCCTTTAGAGTTTAAATTTAGCACTCTTTGTTTTTATCTACTCTCATCAGTACCACTTTTAGGACTTTTTTTGCAAGTATTTTTTGTGATTTTTCTCACACATTTAAGCTATCAAAGAATTTTAAAACTAAAAGCTAAGGCTTGAAATATCGATTTTGTGATTGTATAAATAAGCTCTTAAAAGTCTTGGAATTTTAGCTATTCTACACTCTTCTTTGAAATTTTTAGGTAATTTTTGACAAGTTTCATACTCAAAAACAATAGCTTGTTCGTTTTTATATGCAAGTGCTATTTTACCACCTAAAACACAATCACCCTTTAAAAGCTCTTTTCTTTGTGCCGTGCTTAAAAGCAAACCTTTCATTTTCACCGCTCTAGCAATCAAGCTTTCATTTTTAGGGCAAATAAGAAGTCCTTGAATTTCTTTGATATTTTCAAAATCATAAAGTTTTTTCCTGTCTTCATCAAGATAAGAAAAACTTCTTTTTAAACCCTGATGAAATTCACTCACAAAGGCATTAGAGAAATTTTTTCTTATATAATTTCTAAAATATTTTTCATTTTCATTACTTTCATCATGGAAATAAAAAATATCTTTTTCTTTTAAAAAAGATGAAATTTCATCTTTACTTATAAAGAGTAAAGGGCGTAAAAGTGTATAATTTTGGCGTTTTTCACACTCTTGCATACCTAAAATTTCAGCCAAACCTGCTCCTCGTGAAAGTTGCATCAAAAACCATTCAAATTGATCGTTTAAATGATGGGCTAAGATAAGATGATCATAATCTTGCTCAAGACAAATTTTTTCAAAAAAATCATAGCGAAAATCTCTGGCTTTTTTTTCAAAATTACTTTGAAATTTAGGAGCGTGTTTTATGAAAATTTTTTTATGAAATTTTAAAGCAAGTTCTTTGGCTTTTAACTCTTCTAAATCACTATTTTTTCTTGTTTTGTAATTTATCATCACAAGATCAAAGTCGATCTTTTCTTGCATTAAAAGATAAAAAAGCGCACTAGAATCACTTCCATAAGAAAAAGCGAGTAAATTTTTACCCTTTTTTAAAAGGGCTAAAATTTCATCTTTAATTTGCATCTACTTTTCTTAAAGCCTTAGCAAGGAGCTTTTTATCAAGGTTTTGTAAAATTTCACATTCATAAATTTGCCCCATTTCTAAATTTCCACATTCGCTTTCATTGATAAGAATTTCCCCATCAATCTCTCTATCCCATCTTAAATCTTTAGCTGCGATGAAAAACTCTCCCTCACTACTTTCTCCTGTGCAAACTACTAAACGCTTTTGCCCCACTTCTTTTTCAAAACTTTTTTCTATCACTTCATTAACAATTTTTTCTATGATTTTAAGCCTTTTATTGATCACTTTAAAAGACACTTGCTCCATATCAAAAGCGGCTGTATCTTCTTCCTTAGAATACGCAAAAACACTCACTCTATCAAAACCAAAGTCTTTAACAAACTCACAAAGCTCTTCAAAATCTGCCTCACTTTCACCTGGATGCCCTACGATAAAGCCCGTGCGTAAAAAGCTATTTGGCGCACTTTTCATTAAATTTAGCATTTCTTTAAGTCTTGTGCTATTTGCCCCACGCTTCATGATTTTAAGCATATTATCACTTATGTGCTGTAAAGGCATATCAAAATAATTTACAAAAATTTCAGAAGCTATAATGCGTTTGATCAAAGCTTCACTCGCACTCGTAGGATAAAGATATAAAATTCTAGCCGCTCTTATGCCTTTGATTTTTTCCACCTCATCGATTAAGCGTATAAGCCCATCTTTTTCACCCTTATCAAACAAATAAGAACTCGTATCTTGTGCAATAAAAGAAAAGTCCTTATAACCTCTAGCTACCAAATCTTTAAGCTCAGCTATAATGCTACTTATCTCGCGAGATTTTAACTTGCCTTTAAAACTTGGGATGGCACAAAAAGAGCATTTTTGATTACAACCTTCGGCGATTTTTATAAAAGCATGGGAATTTGAACCTGTGATAATACGTTTAGAATTTTCACTCTGCAAATAAGTCGAATTTGAAAATAAATTTGTTTTTTTAAGTATCATTTCATCGACTCTTTCATAATCACCCACACCTGTGAAAAGATCAACCTCAGGAAGTTCTTTCATAAGTTCTTCGCGGTAACGCTGCATCAAACAACCCGTAACCACCAAAAGAGAATCTTTTTTTCTTTGTTCGTGCAAATCCAAAATCGCATTAATACTTTCTTTTTTTGCACTATCGATAAAACCACAAGTATTTACGATTATAACATCAGCTTTGCTTGGTTCATCGCAAAGTTCATAAGCGCTAAGGCGCCCTAGCATGATCTCACTATCGACTAAATTTTTATTACAACCTAAAGACATAAGATAAAGTTTTGACATTTTTTTCCTATATTAAAGTTTTCTTTTGATATAATTTTTGACTTTAAAAATATAATTATAGCAAAGAAATTTTATGGATAATTACGAATTTAGCGAACTTTTAAAAACTTTAAAAAACAAAGTCGGCAACATAGCCTCCATCATCAAGCCTGAAAATATCCAAACAAGGCTTAAAGAAATCGAAGAGCTTGAAAATTCTCCTTCTTTTTGGAGTGATGTTAAACAAGCAGGAGTCATAGGTAAAGAAAAAACTAAAATCACCAATCTACTTAAAAACTATGAAAATGCTTTTAATGCTCTAAATGACGCAAGCGAACTTTTCGATCTGGCTAATAGCGAAAACGATACAGAAACACTTGAAGCTTTATTTAATGACGCACCAAAACTTGAAGATACCATCACAAGTCTTGAAATTTCCATGCTTTTAAGCGGGGAAAATGATGGTAAAAATGCCATTGTTTCCATTCACCCAGGTGCAGGTGGAACGGAAAGTAATGACTGGGCAAGCATACTTTATAGAATGTATTTAAGATTTTGTGAAAGAGAAGGTTTTAAAGTCGAAACTTTAGACTTTCAAGAAGGCGAAGAAGCAGGACTTAAAGATGTGAGCTTTTTAGTTAAAGGAGAAAATGCTTATGGTTATTTGAAGGCTGAAAATGGTATCCATCGTTTGGTAAGAACTTCTCCTTTTGATAGTGCAGGACGCCGTCATACAAGCTTTTCAAGTGTTATGGTAAGCCCTGAACTTGATGATGATATAGAAATTGAAATCGAAGAAAAAGACATAAGAATAGATTATTACAGAGCAAGCGGTGCAGGCGGACAACATGTCAATAAAACAGAATCGGCTGTGAGAATCACGCATTTTCCAACCGGCATAGTCGTACAATGCCAAAATGACAGAAGTCAGCACAAAAACAAAGCCACCGCTTTTAAAATGCTAAAATCTCGCCTTTATGAACTTGAACTCATGAAACAACAAGATAGTGCTAATACTGGAGAAAAAAGCGAGATAGGTTGGGGGCATCAAATCCGTTCTTATGTGCTTTTCCCTTATCAGCAAGTCAAAGACAATCGCAGCGGAGAAGCTTTTTCTCAAGTGGATAATATCCTTGATGGGGATATCAAAAAAATGATAGAAGGCGTTTTAATTTCCTTAAAAGCGGAGTAACAGGCTTAAAAATAAGTAATTTCTGCAAAATGTCGGTATAAAAAAATTAGAAAGATAGCGAGATTTTCCCGCTTGTTTTATTATCTTGCATAAAACCTAAGAGCATCATTCACAGAACAATAAACTCTTTTCTTAAAATCTTTATCGCAATAAACACTCACAACTTTATAGTCTTTTTATCGTTTGGATTTAATAAGAAAACATAGTTTGAGTATGGAGTTTTATCTATTTCTAAATCACGCTTCATTTCTTTAATTTTGCCTTCTGGATTGTTAATATCACTAATTGTTCTGACTGAAGTATAATCATAAAGTTTATAATTTGGATATTTTTTCATAATCTCTTGATTACCTAAATCAAACGTAGCTTGATCGTTGCCATTGTTTTTTTACTCGACTAAATCGCCATCGCCACAACCTATAATCAAAGTCATAGCTCCTAAAGCCAAAGCACTTGTTAAAATCTTTTTCATTATTTTTGCTCCTAGTTTTAAAATTAAATTAATATAACTATACCTAAATTTAAAATTTAAATATCATTTTTGCAATAAATTCTAAAGTAAAAATCACATAAAATTTAACTCATAATTATTTCACTCAAACAAATTTTTATGCAAAATTTCTTCTAAAACCACAGTAGCATAAGAGCCTTTTTGCAAGAAAAACTCTATACAAAAATGAGCTTTTTCTTCATCATAACGCCATTTTAACTCTTCTAAATATCCCCACATAAAGCGTCTTGAACCTTGCATTTTAGCCTTAAACTCCAAAGTATCTTTAAAAATTTCATTTTCTAAATTTAAGGCCAAACCTTCTCCTGTTTCATAAGCCTTAGCACCGATTAAAAGCCCCATGGCGCTTATATCTCTTGCCTTAAAACGCCCAAGCTCAGCACTTAAATCCTCGCATAAAAAACACTTTCCAAAAGGATAATGCCCCAAAACCTCACCTTTTAAAAGCTTAAAAAATTGTTCTTGTTTTTTAAGTTCCTTAGCTTCTTCTTTAGAAATTTTATAAATTTGGATCAATTCTTTTTCGCTAAAATCATTTGCAAAATGTGATAACTCCACTCTTTTACTCAAATAGCGATTAAAAAGCTCACTTTGAAAAGCTGAAATTAAAAACTCTTTCATTTTTACATTTTTCATTTTTTTGCCACGCAAAATTTCAAGCCCTTCTTTATAATTATCCCCAAATTTTCCAAAACGCTGATAACCAAAATAATTTGTAAAACCTTGCTTATCCAAATTCATCAAAGCTTGTTCTAGTTTTAAAGCATCGCTTGGTAAAACTTTTTTTAAGCGTATGAAAAAAGTATTTCCTTTTAAATGCCCTATTCTTAGCTTGTTTTCATGGATAAAAGTTTCTAAAATTTTAAGTTTAGGATGAGAAAAATTTGACAAAAAACTCTCAAATTTTTTAGGCATAGAAAGGTATTGAAAGGTTGATCCTTGCTTGTCTTTAAACCCTGCATAACCAAAATCTCTTATTTTAACCCCGCTTGTTTCGCTTAAAATTTTTAAAGCTTCATTTGTGGTTAAATCTTTTTTATTGATATGCAAAATAAGATGTTCACCCTTACCGCTAAATTCATACAAAGGCCTTTCACGCACTACAAAATCATCGCTATTTTTACTAAAATACGCATTAATAGGACTGTGTTTTAAACTATACAAAGGCTTAAAAATGGTGTTCTCTTCCTCTAAATTCATATTTTCCTTTCACTGCTTTTCCAAAGATATTTAATTTCACGCCGTGTTTTTTGGCTATTGTTTTTATATTTTGACGCTCTTTTTCATCAAAAGCAAACAAAATTTCATATTCTTCTCCGCTATAAAGCGTATAATCATCAAGTTTTTTAAACCAAGAAATACCGCATTTATTTAAGGCTAAAAGTCTTGATAAATCCTTGCTTAAACCATCTGAAATATCCATAGCACAAGAAATTAAAGGTGCGATTTCATAAAAAAAACTAGCTCTTAATTTTGGCTTTATAAATACATGGTTTGGTTTTAAAGTGCCCCCATTTTGTAAAATTTCAAGCCCTTTTAAACTTCGTCCTAATTTTCCCGTATAAGCAAGTAAATGCCCCTTTTTTAAACCTTTTCTAAAAACAGCTTTATCGTTAATCTTTGAAATGATAGTAAGACTAATGTCTATTTTATCATTGCTTATAGTATCACCGCCTATGATTTTTATATTAAATTTCCTAGCTGTTTTTAAAAAACCTTTTTGCAAGGCTTTGATCTCATTTTCGCTTAAATTTTTTGGTAAAGCAAGTCCTAAAAGTGCGTATTTTGGTACAGCATTCATTGAAATAGCATCTGAGATATTAACAAGCATTGCTTTTGTAGCAATTTGCTCTAAGCTAAACCACTCTCTTTTAAAATGCACATTTTCAAAAAACAAATCCTTACTAAAACACCAATCATCAATAATAGCTCCATCATCGCCATTTTTTTCATTTAAAAAAGCTTTGATAATAAAATCTTCTTTGTTCATAATGCGTGATTTTATAAAATTTCCTTTTAAATTCTAGTGAATTTTAGAATAATTTTATATAATATAAAAATATTTAAGGAAAAACCATGAAAAAATTAGAATTAAGAATTTTTAGATTTGATAAAACCAAGGATTATGAGGCTTATTATAAACCTTATATTTATGATAATTATGAAAATTTTGCAAGTTTTTATGATCTGCTTTTGCAAGTTCAAGATGATGATATTTATTTTGATTTTGATAAAGATGAAGATACTTACATAGTTGTAAATAAGCAAATCATACCACTTTTTACACCTTTAGAAAAAATAGCAAAAGAATTTGATTTTAGTCTTTGTATCGAGCCTTTAAGCACAAAAAGAGCCATTAAAGATCTTATCATCGATAAAAATGATTTTTTAGACAAATACAAATATCTTGAAAAATTTGGTGATGAAGAGGATAAAAAACTTTATGCAAAATATGATTATTTATATTATGCAAGTGAAATTTTAGACTATCTTCCTGAATATATGGGCGATGGAGTGTTTTATTTGGCTTCAAAAATGATAGAAAAATATCCTGAAAAAAAGATAGAAATTTTAAAAACTCTAGCAGATAAAGAAAAGGGTATTTTTTATCATCTTGAAAGCAAAAATGAAATTTTAGAAACAACGATCAAAAACCTACAAAATGAAATTTTAAATTTAGGGCTTTTTGATAAAAATATTTTACACTTTGATTTACCTAAAACCAATGCTTTTGATAATGAGATCAAAGAACTTAAAGAAATTAAACATAATTTTAAAGATTTCAATATAGCTTTTTATGGTTTTAATGCTTGCGATACTTTAAAATCCAAACTTAAGGCTAAATTTATTTCCTATGAAAACAGTATAAAAAATAATGGCTTTAGCTTGCTTAATCTAAATCCTACGCTAAGCTATAAAATAGCCGCAGATATTGTTTTGGACGCTTATGATAGCGGGGCTGATTTTATGGTAGTAAAAGAAGAAAAAGATTTTTATCTTTTTGATACTTGTGCTAAAAAACTTATGCAAACAAGTGGAAGGGAATTTGAAGACTTTTATATTTTAAGCCGTTTTGAGTTTTTAGCCCTTATCCAAGGCATACAAGCTCCATCATTAAAAAATCACACTTTAAAGGTTAATTTGATATGAAAATCTCTTTAGAATGCAAAGATCTCATCATAGAAAAAACTTTAGAACTTTTTTTAAAAGATCATTTGGTAATGAAAAAAAATTGTGATTTCATCATTAGCGATGAAAAAATTTATACCACAAAACCCTTATTTATCATCTCTAAAAACTCTCCATTTTTAAGCATACCATTTAGCAAAGAAGCCTTGTTTGAGTCTTTAAATGAATTTGATAATGCCTTAAAAGCAGCAGCTTTGCAACTTGCACTTGAACAAAAAAGACTGCTTGAAGAAAAAATTGACGCTATTGCTTTGGAATTTAAAAAAGATTATGAAAATAAAATCGATCTTGCCATAAAAGATCTTAAAAACAAACTCGTAAAAGCACTTAATGATGAATGATGAATTTATAAGCGTTAAAGACTTTTTTAATCACAATGAAAAAAGAAAAAAATTTCTTCAAAAACAAGAAATTAAACCTCCTAAAGAAAAAACAAAAAAAACTAAAGAAACAAAGCTTTATACAAATATAGAAAGTGGTAAATACAAAGGGAAAAAACTACTTTTACCTAGTCTTACAACAACAAGAAGTACTAAAAGCATAGTCAAAAGTTGTGTTTTTAATGTAATAAGAGAAGATTTAAGAAGTAAAATTTTCATTGAAGCCTTTGGAGGAAGTGCTTTAATGGCGGCTGAAGCACTAAGTAATCATGCTTTAAAAGCTTATGCTATAGAACTTGATGCAAAAGCTTATAAAATTGCTTTAGAAAATGCTAAAAATATAGATCCAAATTTAGAAGTGATCCATGCAAATACTTTTGAAATTTTACCTAAACTCATAGAAAATTCAAAAAATGAAATCATCTTATATCTTGACCCACCTTTTGATACCAGAGAAGGTTTTAGCGATATTTATGAAAAAATTTATCATTTTTTAGAAAATTTAGATTTAAAGACTTTAAATTTAATCATTTTTGAACACCACTCAACCATAAAAACTCCCGAAAAAATCCAAAATTTTCAAAAAGTCAAAGAAAAGAAATTTGGATCAACTAGCTTAAGCTTTTACGCTTCTTAACTTACTTGGAACACTTCTTGCTTGATCTATCATCAACAATAGATTAAAGGAAGAATCCATGAGAGTTTTAACGATATTTTTACTCTTTATGACAAGCATTTTTGCAGTGCAAATCAAGGATGTAGCAAACACTGTAGGTGTAAGAGATAACCAACTTATAGGTTATGGACTTGTTGTAGGGCTTAATGGAAGCGGCGATGGAACAAGCTCTAAATTTACACTACAATCCATCTCAAACCTTTTGCAAGGTATGAATATCAAAGTAGATCCTAACGACATCAAATCAAAAAATACCGCAGCTGTTATGGTTACAGCCAAACTTCCAGCCTTTGCAAAAAGCGGAGATAAACTTGATATTACCGTTTCATCTATGGGTGATGCAAAATCTTTACAAGGCGGAACACTTTTACTGACTGCACTTCGTGGGATTGATGGTGAAATTTATGCCATAGCACAAGGCTCTATCTCAACAGGAGGTTTAACACCTAGACCAGGAGGAGCAGGTTCTCACTCAACTGCTGCAACTGTAATGGGCGGAGCTAATGTAGAAAGAGAAATTCCACAAAATTTTAGCCAAAACAATGATCTAACCTTAAGTTTAAAAGTAGCGGATTTTAAAACCGCAAACGATATAGAAAGAGTTTTAAATACTGTCTTTGGCGAAGAAGTAGCTAAAGCTATCGACTCTCGCACAGTAAAACTCAAAAAACCTGAAGATCTTTCAAATGTTGATTTTATGGCAAGAGTTTTAGAACAAGATATAGCTTATAAACCACAAAGCAAAGTTATCATCGATGAAAGAACAGGAACAGTGATTGCTGGAGTTGATGTAGAGGTAGAACCTGTTTTAATCACTCATAAAGATATCACTATAAAAATAGATCCAAACAATAACGCAGTAGCTAATCAAAATGAAATCGATATGAAAGATGGTGGTTTTGTAGATCCAAGTTCAAATACCTTAAGAATCAACAATGCAAAAAGCACAGTTGCAAATATAGCTAGAATGCTTAACAAACTTGGAGCAACCCCAAATGACATTATCGCTATTATGGAAAATTTAAAGCGCGCAGGTGCAATTAACGCGGATTTGGAGATCATTTAATGAAAGTGGATAATTTTTTAAATACTTATAGTATGAATAGCGCTTTACTTGATCGTGCAGCCGAAGCAAGAAGTTTAGAATCAAGCATCAAAATAAATGACAATGATATAGTTACAAAGAGCAAAGAAGATGAAGCCTTAAAAGAACAAACGGATGCTTTTGAGGCATTTTTTTTAAAGCAAGTTTTAGATGTATCTTTAAAAAGTCAAAATTCACTCTTTGGAAAAGATGCCAGCGATGAAATATACTCTTCCATGTATAATGATACCATGAGTAAAGCTTTAAGTGGAGGTATGGGTTTTTCAAAATTATTATACGATTTTTTAAAAGAAAGGGGTTAAGTTTTTTAAATTTAGGTCGATATGGTTTGTAGAGGATTATAACTAAGATCAAGGAGGCAGAAATGATCAATCCTATACAACAAAGTTATGTGGCAAATACCGCATTAAATACAAATAGAATAGATAAAGAAACTAAAACAAACGATACTCAAAAAGCGGAAAATGATAAAGCGAGTAAAATCGCAGAGCAGATTAAAAATGGTACTTATAAAATCGATACAAAAGCTACGGCTGCTGCGATTGCTGACTCTTTAATCTAAAAACTTTCATTCTCCTTTTTTTGAGAGAGAAAAGGAGAAAATATGCTTAAACAAAGACTTGATGAAGTAAATGCTATCTTAGCAAAACTTATTGCTTTAACCGAAGAAGATATAGAAAATATCAAAGTGGCTAAACATGAGAGTGTAACGCCAAGTGTAGAAGAAAAAAACAAACTTATCGCGGAATTTATTACAGCTAAAAAACAACTTGATGTTGCCTTGGTTGAGCTAAATAATAGCTCTACAAAAGGGCTTAGTGAACTCTTAGATGATGAAGATAAACAAAAACTAGATCTACTTAAAAAAAATCTTCAAAACCTTCATAGTAAAAACAAAGAGTATGCTAAATTTGTTCTTATTGTCAAAGATTTTCTTGATGGCTTAGTAAATAAAATGTTTGATATCAATGATGGAACAAATAATGCTTATGGAGATAAAAAGACAAATCCAGAGTCAATTTTCAAGATCAATGTATAAGGATTTATAATGGGTATTTTTGGAACATTATACACAGGTGTTACAGGCTTAAAGGCAAGCGAAGTTCAAATCGCAACAACTGGAAATAATATCTCAAATGCTAATGCAACTTTTTATACACGCCAAAGAGTGGTGCAAACTACAAATGGATATATTACAACAGGTGGAGTTCAAGTAGGCACAGGAACTGCTGTAGAAAGTATAGTGCGTTTGCATGATGAGTATTCTTACTATAAATTAAAAGGTGCATCTACTCAACTAGAATATACTAAATATATAGCTTCCACTTTACAAGAAATTGCGCAGCGTTTTCCCGACTTACAAAATACTGGAATTTTGCAAGATTTAGAAAATTATAACAAAGCTTGGAATGATTTTGCATCTAACCCCAACGAAAATGCCACAAAAATAGCCCTTGTAAAAGCTTCTCAGACCTTAACAGAAAGCGTTAATAACACTTTTGCAACCTTAGATAAAATCCAAAAAAAAGTAAATGATGATATTAAAAATACAGTTGATGAGATTAATAGAATTGGCGAAGAAATTGCTACTATAAATAAACAAATTTATGGACAAGAAGCCTTACCAACAGAACACGCAAATGAACTTAGGGATAGAAGAGATGAACTTGAGCTTACTCTTTCAAAGCTAGTTAGTGCAGTTGCAAGCAAAAATGAAATCAATCAAGACAATCGCCTTGATACAACCATCACTGATCCAGGACATCAATACAATCTAAGTATAGAAGGTTTTAGTATAGTAGATGGAATAAATTTTCATCCTTTAAAGCTTGATTATGATGATAAAAATAAATCTTATAGCATTTATTATGAAACTCCTGATGAAAAAGTTCGCGATCTTACTGCAAAAATTAGCGGTGGACAGCTTGGTGCTCAACTTGACTTACGCGGTAGAAACTATAGCAAAAGCGAAGGAAAATATGAAGATGGAATTATCCAAGGTTATATGGATTCTTTAGATACTTTTGCTAAGACCATGATCAATGAAACTAACAATCTTTATGCAAGTTCTGCGAAAAGTTCTGTTACTTCTGATTATCTATCTGGGCTTAAGGGAGATATTCCTTTAGTTAATTACGACAGAACCATACAACCAGGAAGTTTTGATATAGTCATTTATGATGATAAAGGCGATAAAAAACTCACCAAAACCATCACCATAGATGTAAATACAACCATGAATGATATCATGCGTCAAATCAATGCTAATACAGATGATAATAACAATAAAAATTCAAACGATGATGTTGATGATCATATCAATGCAAGTTTTAGCTACGATGCAAAAACTGGAGATGGTTTATTTCAAATCAATGCAAAATCAGGTTTTAAGGTAGCCATTGAAGATAAGGGCACAAATTTCGCAGGTGCGTTTAGTATAGGTGGTTTTTTCAGCGGAACTGATGCAAGTAATATGAAAGTAAAAGATTCCATCTTAAATGATCCAAGCACAGTAAGAGCAAGTTTAAGTGGGGTTGATAGTGGCAATGACATGGCAAATAAAATCATCCAACTTCAATATGAAAAAGTTAATTTTTATAATGAAGATGGCACTATCGATAATCTTACCATGGAAGAATATTACCGCAAACTTACAGGTAAAATAGCCTCAGATGGTGAAAATAACAATGTCGTCAATTCAAGCAATGAAACTCTTTATAATTCTGTTTATAGCGAGTACCAATCTAAAAGTGGCGTAAATACAAATGAAGAATTAGCCGCCCTTATACAATATCAATCAAGTTACGGTGCAGCAGCAAAAATCGTCTCAACCGTAGATCAAATGCTTGATACCTTACTAGGGCTTAAATCTTAAGCTCTAGTAATATCAAATGAAAAATTTTATCCATCTTAAAGCTAAGCTCGATTTTTTAGCCAATCAAAAAAATACCAATCATTCCCTTTTTGAAACTCCAGATCCTTTGCAAATTGCTAAAATTCACAATGATGAATTTATTGCCTTAATTTGTGCTTTATTTGCCTATGGAAATGCTAAAAATATAGTAAATTTTCTAAAGAAACTTGATTTTTCTTTATTAAACCTTCAAGAAAAACAAATAAAAAAAGAACTTAAAAATTTAAAATACCGCTTCCAAAATGAAAAAGATATACAAGAAATTTTTATCACTCTTTCAAGGCTGAAAAATGAAATTTCACTCTACGAACTTTTTTATCAAGCCTATCAAGAAAGAGAAAATACCACAGATGCCATCTTAGCTTTTATGCAAAAAATCAAAACCTTAAATTCATATTCAAGTTATGGATATGATTTTTTCTTTGGAAAAATTTGGCAAAACACTCCTACTTCACCTCTTAAACGCTATAATATGTATCTAAGATGGATGGTTAGAAAAGATGAACTTGATCTTGGACTTTTTACCAAAATTCACACCAAAGATCTTTTAATTCCACTTGATACACATGCACATAAAATTTCCTTGACTTTAGGACTTCTAAAGCGTAAAATATATGATTATAAAAGTGTTTTAGAACTCACACTAAATTTAAAAAAATTAGATGCAAATGATCCCATAAAATATGACTTTGCACTCTATCGTTTAGGGCAAAGTAAGGAAATTGACAAATTTAAGGAGTGAAGAATGGGTTTTGAGCACTTAAATACGATTTATTATTTCATACTTTTTTTTGTAGCTCTTTTTGCTGGTTTTATAGATTCTATTGTAGGTGGAGGAGGACTTATTACTCTACCAGCACTCATAGCCTGTGGAATTCCTGCGCATTTATCCTTAGCAACAAACAAACTCCAAAGCGTCTTTGGTTCTTTTACGGCTACTTTAACTTATTTTAAATCCACCACTCTACCTCATCTTGCTTGGGGTGTTTTTTTCACAGCCTTAGGAGCAGCTATAGGAAGTTATAGTGTTCTTTTTGTAAAAGATGAGCAATTAAAGCTTATTATCTTAATCTTTTTAACTCTTACCTTCTTATATACAGCCTTACGTCCCAACTTAGGCAAACACGAAAGCGAACCTAAAATAAAAAATATCAAAATTTTTCATTTAATTTGTGGCTTAACTTTAGGATTTTATGATGGATTTTTAGGGCCTGGAACGGGTTCATTTTGGATTTTTGCTTGTGTGATGCTACTAGGTTTTAATATGAGAAAAGCGAGCATTAATACTAAAATTTTAAATTTCACAAGCAACATCATTGCTCTTGCTATATTTTTATGGCAATATGAACTTTTATGGGCTGTAGGTTTGCTTATGGGTGTAGGACAAGTTTTAGGAGCTTATTTGGGTTCAAAACTTGTGTTAAAAACTAATGGAAAGTTTATAAAAACTTTATTTTTAATCGTTGTAGGAGCTACTATTATTAAAGTAGCTTGGGATTATTTTAGTTAAAATTGACCCCTGAGCTAAGCTCCCACATAGGTAAAAATATACCTAAAGCCAAAAACAAAACTAAAAACGCCACAAATAAAGTCATCATAGGCTCTAAAAAAACCAAAAATCTATCCATTAAATTTTCACTTTTTTGTTGATAATATTTGGCAATTTCTTCACTTAACACTTCAAGTCTTCCACTTTTCATCGCAACACTGAGCATAGAAAATACCAAAGAATCAAAAATATCAATCTTTTTAAAAGCCTGACTTAACTCAAGACCAGAATCTATAAAACTAAAAAGTTTTTTATACTGAAAAATTAAAAATTTATTTTCAAGCCCTATAATAGCTAAATCAAAAGCTTTAGATATTGAAATTCCATTTTTTAAAAGCAAAGAAAAAACCATAAAAAAATAATAATTTTGATTATAAATAATCAAACGAGAAATCAAAGGTATTTTTAAAAATAAAAAATCGCAAGAAAAAGCAAAAGAATGAAAATTTTTATAAGCTAAAATAAGCATAACAATAAAAACAACAAACAAAAATATGCAAAAAATTCCATAGTCATCTAAAAAATTATAAATTTCTAACATTACATGCGTGATAAAAGGCAAACTCGCGCCTAAATTTTCAAATAAATCTTTAAAATTAGGCACTACAAAAAGCATTAAAAACAAAAATGCTCCGATAATACTTAAAAAAACCAAAGTAGGATATCTAAAAGCCTTTTTCAATTGTTTTTGACTCTCTAAGCTTTTTTCTCGAAGTTTAGAAATTTGACTAAACACTTCACTGATTTTTCCTGTCTTTTCAGCCGTTTTAATCAAAGCTAACTCCGCACGATTTAATCCAAAATTAGCATTTTCAAAAGCTTGATTTAGATTTTGGGCTAAAATTAAATTGTCTAATATTTTTTTCATAATCTTGCAAGAGTGCATAAGATATAATTCTCTAATCGCTTCTTGAACACTTAATCCAACTTCACACAACAAAGCTAGCTCTTTAAAAAAGAGTATAAAATTTTCATCTTTTAATCTCTGAAAATTAGATTTTTGAATTTCTTTTATATCAATGATTTTCCAATTCTTTGATAAGGCTTTTGCTTGTGCTGTATTTAAATTTTCAGCTTTTATAGTTTTTGTATAATTTTGATTGTTTTTAAGAAATTCCACTTCATAAAATTTCATCTTACAACCCTTAAAAGCTCATCTATACTTGTAAGACCTTCTTTGGCTTTTTTTAAACCTTGTTCAAACATAGTTTGAAAGCCATATTTTTTTGCAAGCTCCATTAAAATCGTTTTATCTTGATTTTCCCTAATTGCACAAGCTAAATCTTCATTGATCTCTAAGCACTCAGCGATTAATTCTCTGCCAAAAAATCCACTATGATGACAACGCTCACATCCTTTTGGTTCAAAAAATTCACCTTCAAATTCAATATAATGTTTTTTGCTTTTTTGCTTACACCAAGGACAAAGTTTTCTAACCAAACGCTGTGCTATAACAAGACTCAAAGCCGATGCTATCAAGTAACTTTTTGCTTGCATATCCAAAAGCCTATCAATGGTACTAAGAGCATCATTAGTATGCAAGGTGCTTAAAAGCAAATGACCTGTTAAAGAAGCTTTAAGTGTAATATCTAAACTTTCTTCATCGCGAATTTCTCCTATCATGATAATATCAGGATCTTGCCTTAAAATTGCTCTTAAAACACTATTAAACTCGACTCCAACTTTTGAATTGAGCAAAATTTGCTGCACTAAAGGAATTTTATATTCTATAGGATCTTCTGCGGAAATAATCTTTTTTTCAATACTTTTCAACTCATTTAAACACGCGTATAAAGTTGTGCTTTTACCACTACCTGTAGGACCGGTTAATAAAATCATTCCATTGGGACGATGTAAAATCTTTTTTAAAATTTCTAAATTTTTATTTCCAAGATTTAGTTTATACAAATCCAAAATTTCTTTATCATGTTTTAAAATTCTTATAACAACACTTTCTCCATAAATCAAAGGCAAACATGAAACACGAAAATCATATCTTTCATTTTCAAAATCTAATTCAAAACTTCCATCTTGTGTTTTTCTTGATTCAGCTAAATTCAAACAAGCTAAAAATTTGACATGAAAAACCAAAGCTTCATAAATATCCTTCTCAAAAATAGCAAATTCACGCAAAATTCCATCAACCCTAAACCTAATCAAAGCATCATCATTTCTTGCCTCTATATGAATATCACTCGCATGAAAAGATAAAATTTCATGTAATAAAAAATCAAAAATTTGACTGATGCAACTTTGATCATCTCTTTTGTAATTTTCTTGCCATTCAAGTCTAAGCTTAATGCTTAATCTTTTAATCTCCTCTTGAATGCGAATTTGATTTAAAATTTTAGCTATCTTTAATTCATCGGCAATTGCAGTGTCGATTTTTTCACAAATCATAAAAGTCTTAACTTGCTCTAAAAGCTCTAAAGAACAAGGTTTGGATCTAATAATCATAAAGCCGTCATTGTTTTTAATAAGCAGAAATTTAAATTTTAAAAGTAAAGAAAAAGGTATACCTTCATAAATAAAATCATTATCTTCATCTAAATCAACAAAATGTAAATTACAAAAATTTGCTAATTTGTTAAAAAAATCCCAAGAAGTGATATTAAATTTAGTGCAAATTTCATCAAGACTTATTTCATTATCAATATAAGCTTGAAAAATTTTATCCATTCTACTTTCCATCTAATTCAATTAAACCATAATAATTTATATAAGCATCTAAAGCACTTTGAGCTTCTTTTTCTTCGCCTAAAGCTCTTTTAGCCTGAGCAAAAATCAGCCAAGAATCTTGTTTTTGCTTGTCAAGTTCATTGGCTTTTAAAGCCCAAAATATTGTCTTTTGATAAGCTTTAATATCAAAATACTTCTTAGCTAAATTTAATGCCTTTTCATAGTTTGGATTTTGATAAAAAGATTTTTTTAAATCAGAAATATTTAAAATTTTAGAATCAATTTCTATCTTACTAATATGTGTATTTTCCTGCACCGCTTTAACTTCTTCTAGTTCTTTATATAACTTTTCCCTAGAAATCTTATTTTTTTCTTGTAAAATTTGCGCTTGAAGAATCTTTTGCTCTAAATGCTTTTTATGTTCAATAGCTTGCAAATAAATATTTTTTTGCTTATTATATTTTTGCATTAGCACAAAAAAACAAAATGCTATAACTGATATTAAAATAACTAACAATAAATATTTTAAATATTTTTTAAGTAAAAAGTATTTATACCTAAGCTCAAGCTCTTTAATTCTTTCTTGCATATCTTACCTTAATAAGCCATTCTCTAAAGCACTAAGCTTTAAAATATACTCTTGACTTTTGTTTTTATCAAAAAAACTATTTATCTCATAAAAACTTTTTAAAGTTTTATCAATATATCTTAAATTTCCTTGAGAAATTTTTTGTAAAAACTTAAGACATTTATTTGAAAAATTCATTCCGAATTTCAATTTAATATAATCATCAAGTTCTAAAAGACTAATATTTTTCAATTTAAAACAAGCACTTAAACGACTTTTAAAATGCTCTTTTTTAAGTATATTTAACTTTTTATGAGAACTTAAAACAAAACTTATAGAATCACTATAAATCCTGATGCTTTCTAGCATTGCATAATCATACATTCCCACTTCATCAAGAATGATTAAACTCTGACCTTGTGAAATCAAAAACTCAATTTTTTCTTTTAAGAAACTCTGATCTTTAAAATTTTCATTAATAAAATCAACATTATATTTTTTTGCCAATCTTTGCAACAATACACTTTTACCACTACCACTTTTTCCCCATAAAAAAATAAAAGCTTTTTGGCTTTCTAAAATTTGATTGATTTGATGAAAAATTTCTTCTCTAAATGGAATAATTTTACTCATAATGCTTAAATCCTAGATCTTTAAGACTTGGAGCATTTACACTATCTACTATACTTGGAGTGATAATAAAAACAATTTCGGTTGCTTTAGAATTTAAAACTTCTCCTTTAAACAAAGAACCTAGGATTGGAATTTTTGATAGAAAATTGATAGAATTTTTCTCATTAGATTTATCGTGAGAAATCAATCCACCTAAAATTAAAGTTTGATTATTCTCTACTTGCACAACACTAGAAAGCTTTTTTTGTATGGTATCAGGAGCAATAGTTCTTGGTTCTTTTTGTCGTTTATTATCTTCTGGATACTTAAAATCACTTAAGCTTGGATTAATCCTGAGCATTATTTTTCCATCATCAGAAATTTCAGGCAAGATATTGAGTAAAATGCCTACAAAAATAGAATAATTGTTATAACTTTCACTAACAGTAGTCCCATTTTCAGTGCCTTTAGAACTTTCTTTAACTTGATAATTTATAGTATCACCTACAGAAATAATGGCTTGTTGGTTATTTAAAGCCATAAGCTTTGGATTAGAAAGCACGCTAGTTTTTCCATTTTGAGAAAGAAAGTTAATAATAGAATCAAAATTTAAATTCGCCCTTAAACCCAAATTCTTAACAAAACCTTGCCCATTTTGAAACTGAATAAAAGAATTTTCATTATTTACTTGCGAATTTAAACCTATATTAAAATTTTGCCAATTAATCCCACTAGAATGGTTTTCATTTAAACTCACAGCAAGTATGCTAACATCGATAATAACTTGTTTTTTAAGACGATTTTCTAGTTTTTGCAAATAATTTTTCACACTTTTTAACTGAGAATTTGTTCCAGTTACTATAATAAGACCTGCATTGGGATTTATAATGGGAGTTTTAGCCTCATAATCTTCATGAGAATTTTTTAATAATACAATAATCTCTTTTTCTATATTTTGCCAAAAATCAAATTTTTCCATACTTTTAATCATATTGTCTTCTGCGTCATCAAAACTACCGCTATATTCACTTTGCCTTGGTTTAGCGTCTACAGACGCTTTAGTTATGCTTTGTCCTTCTCTGATAGAAGTGATATAACTTATCTTAAAAATCTTCGTATTAATGCCTGAAATTCTTAAAATTTTACCATCAAAATCATAGCTAAGATCATGCTCTTTGATAAAAAAATTAAAAATTTCGTCTAAACTCATTTGATGAATATTGACAGAGTTTTGCAATATTTCTAATTTTTCTTTGGCAATTTTATCTTTAACAATAATACTAAAAGAACAATATTTTGCAAGCTCATCAAGACTTTCTTGTATGCTTAATTTTTCATTAATACTGATATCAAAAAGACGCTTTTGACAATCTAAAGCATAAAGATAATGGCAAAAAAGAATGTTAATTAATATTAATCTTATCATTTTTATTTATTTGGATTGCAATTTCTAAATTATCATATTGGAATTTAATCTCTTTAGTATTTATTTCATATATTATAGCATCATCAATCATATCACCTTTTTTATACCATCGATCATAAATTTTTACTTTATCAAGCATAATTGCAGTAATTTTAATATGTCTTAATTTTTCAAAAGTAGGATTCACAAATGGGTTTTGAAGAGTATTAAAATTTATACGATTTTCTTTATCTATAAGTTTAAAATACTCTTCAAAATTATCTTGTGCAAACAAAGTGCTAAAACACAATGTAGCACTAAAAATATATTTTATCAGCTTTCGACCTCATTGCTATAATCAGCCATAGCGATACGCTTAAGCTGTCTATAGCGACGTTGAGCGTCTTTTTTATTGCGTTCAAAAAGCTCAGCAGCGTGTTCAGGATTTGCTTTTTTAAGTGAATTATAACGCACTTCATTCATCAAAAATTGCTCATATAAATCCCAATCAGGTTCTTTTCCTGTTAGAGTTAAAGGATTTTTTCCTTGCTCTTCTAAACGAGGATCAAAGGTATAAAGTGGCCAATAACCACATTTTGTAGCAAGCTCACCTTGCTCTCCTGAGTAACCCAGCCCACCTTTAATACCATGAGCTATACAAGGAGAATAACAAATCACCAAAGATGGTCCATCATAGGCCTCAGCTGCAGTGATAGCTTTGATAAGATGAGTATAATTTGCCGTTGAGTTTACTTGCGCTACAAAAATATAACCATAAGTCATAGCAATTTGACCTAGATCTTTTTTCTGTATAGGTTTGCCTGCTGCTGCAAACTGTGCTACAGCTCCTGTTCTAGAAGATTTTGAACTTTGACCGCCTGTATTAGAATAAACTTCTGTATCAAGCACTAAAATATTTACATTTTCTCCACTTGCTAAAACATGATCAAGTCCGCCATAGCCTATATCATAAGCCCAACCATCACCACCAAAAATCCAGTGAGATTTTTTACTTAAATACTGTTTAAGCTCTAATATATCTTGTACGGCTTTAATATTTTTATTTTGCTCTAAAATAGGGATCATTTTATCTTTAATTTCCACAGACATAGCACCATTGTCTTTATTTGCAATCCAATCTTTAAAAAGAGCTGATAAAGCATTTGGAACTTCTTGCATACTTTCATTCATGATATGTTCAATGCGGTGTCTTGTATTTTCAGTTGCAATTTTCATACCCAAACCAAACTCAGCATTGTCTTCAAAAAGTGAATTTCCCCAAGCAGGACCGTGTCCATTTTTCACACTTTTTCTATAAGGAGTTGATGGAGCTGAACCCCCATAAATAGAACTACAACCTGTCGCATTAGCCACAATCATTCTTTCACC
The DNA here is from genome assembly GCF_001762735.1 of Campylobacter sp. BCW_6461. Taxonomy (NCBI): domain Bacteria; kingdom Pseudomonadati; phylum Campylobacterota; class Epsilonproteobacteria; order Campylobacterales; family Campylobacteraceae; genus Campylobacter; species Campylobacter sp. BCW_6461. The sequence goes on from NZ_MJXJ01000010.1 coordinate 122,188, forward strand.
GAACAATCTTGTAATTAAAGTAATATAAGGAGTTTCTCCACATCCAGGACAAGCTCCATGGAATTCAAATAAAGGTTGGGCAAATTGTGCTCCTTTTGTAGTTTCTTTATTTAAAATATCATCTTTGTATGTGATTTCTTTAAATAAATAATCCGCATTTTCTTGCTCACCAAAATCCATCTCTTCTTGAAGTGGTACCATAACCAAAGATTTTTCTTTAGTAGGACACTCATGAACACAAAGCTCACAGCCTGTACAATCAAGTGGAGAAACTTGAATTTTAAAGCTTAATTTTTCTCCTTTGGTTCCTTTAGCTTCTAAAGCATGATCTTTTACACCGCGAGGTGCATTTGCCATTTCTTCATCATTGATCAAAAATGGCCTGATAACAGCATGCGGACAAACTGAAGCACATTGATTACATTGAATACAATTTGCCTCTATCCATCTTGGCACCATAACCCCGACACCGCGTTTTTCATATTCGGTTGTGCCGTGTTCAAAACTTCCATCTTCATAACCTAAAAAGGCTGAAACAGGTAAATCATCACCCTTAGCTGCGTTCATAGGTTTTACGATTTTTTCAACAAATTCAGTGCCTTTATAGGCATTGGTTTGTTCTTTTTCTTTAAGCTCTAAATTTTTCCAATTTGGATCCACTTCAACTTTTACAAGTCCATCAGCACCCACATCAATAGCTTTGTAATTCATTTCTACAATAGCATCGCCTTTTTTACTATAAGATTTATACGCAAGCTCTTTCATGTATTTTTGTGCGTCTTCATAAGGAATGATTTTTGCAAGTTTGAAAAAAGCTGATTGCATAATGGTATTTGTACGATTTCCCAAACCTATATCACGAGCTAGTTTGGTTGCATTGATGATATAAAAATTTACTTCTTTTTCAGCTAAAGTTTTCTTTACTGCATCTGGAAGTTGTCTTATGGTTTCTTCAGCATTCCAAATACTATTTAAAAGGAAAGTTCCTCCTTTACGAATTCCTGCTAAAACATCATAAATTTCCAAATAAGCCGCTACCGAACAAGCGATAAAATGCGGAGTTGAAACAAGATAAGTTGAACGGATAGGTTTTTTAGAAAATCTTAAATGGCTTCTTGTATAACCCCCTGATTTTTTAGAATCATAAGCAAAATAAGCTTGAGCGTAAAAATCCGTTTTATCCCCGATAATTTTAATCGAGTTTTTATTTGCACCCACAGTTCCATCAGCACCAAGTCCGTAAAATAAACATTCGATCGTACTTTCATCTCCAAGTGAAATTTTCTCTCCAGTACTCAGTGAAGTATGAGTTACATCATCAACTATACCTACAGTAAAGCCATCTTTTGGATTATCAAGTTTAAGATTTTCAAATACTGCTATCATTTGAGCAGGATCAACATCCTTTGAAGAAAGTCCGTATCTTCCACCTACTATAACAGGAGCATTTTCTCTTCCATAGAAAGCTGATTTTACATCAAGATAAAGTGGCTCCCCAAGACTTCCTGGTTCTTTGGTTCTATCTAAAACTGCGATTTTTTTCACTGATTTTGGCATAACATCAAAGAAATATTTTAAACTAAATGGACGATAAAGATAAACTTTTAAAATCCCTACCTTTTCACCCTTGGCATTAAGATAGTCCACCACTTCTTCAAGTGCTTGAGTTACAGAACCCATAGCAACAATCACACGCTCTGGCTCTTTGTGACCATAATAAGTAAATGGTTTGTATTCTCTACCTGTAATTTTTGAAATTTCTTGCATATATTCATTAACAACATCAGGCAAAGCATCATAAAAACGATTGCTTACTTCTCTAGTTTGAAAATAAATATCATCATTTTGTGCTGTTCCGCGTGTTTTTGGATTTTCTGGATTTAAAGCATTATTTCTAAATTCAAGCAAAGCTTCTCTATCTAATAATCTATCAAAATGCGCATAATCCATCACTTCAACTTTTTGAATTTCATGGCTTGTTCTAAAACCATCAAAAAAATGCAAAAATGGCACTCTTCCCTTAATTGCAGCTAAATGTGCTACACCAGCTAAGTCCATGGTTTCTTGCACAGAATGCGAACAAAGCATAGCAAAACCAATTTGTCTTGCCGCATAAATATCTTGATGATCGCCAAAGATAGACAAAGCTTGAGCAGCCAAAGAACGCGCTGCTACATGGATTACACAGGGGAGCAATTGACCTGCTATTTTATACATATTTGGAATTTTAAGGAGTAATCCTTGAGAAGCTGTATAAGTTGTAGTTAAAGCTCCAGCCTGTAAAGATCCATGCACACTACCTGCAGCACCTGCTTCACTTTGCATTTCTACGATTTTTACAGGAACTCCAAAAAGATTTTTTTTACCTGCAGCTGCCCACATATCGGTGTAATCAGCCATAGGAGAACTAGGTGTAATAGGATAAATTCCAGCAACTTCAGTAAAAGCATACGCAGCGTATGCAGCAGCCTCATTTCCGTCCATAGTTTTCATAATTTTACCCATTGAGACCTTCCTTTATATTGATAATTTTTATAATTTTTTAGCTACCAATTTACTATAAATTCTCTTAAAAGGCGTTTAACGAAAACTTGAAATTAGTTTAATCTAGCTATATAATTAACAGCCTCATATGCGTTTAAAAATACCATAGAATGGGTTTTTAATTCATTTTCATTGCCATAGCCACAAGTTAAGGCTAAAGGAGTGATATTAGCAGAAATTGCAGCTTGAATATCTAATATTGTATCGCCTATCATATAGGCATTTTCTTGAGTTTTATTGAGTCTTTTTAAGGCTAAAATTATAGGTTCGGAACTTGGCTTTGGATTTGTGACATCTTCAAGAGTAATTAAAGTTTTAAAGAATTTTTTAACTCCCAAATAATCAAGCAGAATCGGAGTAAATTTACCTCCTTTTGTTGTAACTATACCAAGATCTGCAATTTCGCTTCCAAGTTCTAATGCTTCTTTTGCTTTAGGCAAAAGAGTGGTTTGTTCTAAATAAATTTGTGCATAAATTTCACGATAAGCTAATACAAATTCTTTACTTAAATTTACTTTATCTGGATAAAGCATTCTAAACATTTGCTCTAAAGGATAACCTATGAGATTTTTGATTTCTTCATTATTTTTAGAAGTTAATCCAAGGGCTTTAAAAACTCCTTGGAAAGAATTTAAAATAGCATCAGTAGAATCAATTAAAGTGCCATCTAAATCAAATAAAATAGTTTTATTCATTATCTTAAAATAAATTTAGCATCCACTCTTCTATTATCCGCTCTACCTTCTTTAGTGTCATTGCTTGAGCGAGGATTATCTTGACCATAACCTACTGTTTTGATGCGACTTTTTTCTACACCATATTTTTCAAGTTCATTAGCAACACTTTTAGCACGTCTTTCAGAAAGCTTTTGATTATAAGCTCTTGAACCGATATTATCTGTATGTCCTTCAAGAATAGTATCATATCTTTCATTTTCATCTAAAACTTTTGCAATTTCTTTGATTTTTTCTTGAAAAGTTGGATTTATAGTAGTTTTATCAAAACCAAAATGACCTTCCAAAGAAATAGTTTTTTCGCAACCATTTTCATCTAACAAAGCACCTTCTCTTGGTTCAACAGGACATTTTACTTGTGGAGTTGCACGAGTATCAGCAACTTCTTCTACAGCTTTTTCCTTTTTGCCACCAAAACCAAAACTAATACCTAAAGTTGAAACCCAATTATGGTTTGCATGATTGAAATTAATTTGATCTCTAGTTTCAAGTCTTAAAGCCAAAGAATCACTAAGACGGAATTTTACACCCGCGCCATAATGTCCAAATCCACCGCTTTTATTATCATAAGCAGCATTTGAAAAATCCTCATATCCTCCACCTGCTAAACCATAGAAATAAAATTTCTCACCTACATCAATACCTTTAATAGCACTCAAATAAGTTCTTGTAATATCTGTAGTTTTATTTGTATTTGTATATTTAACATCAGAATAATGCTCTAACCCAAATTCTAATTGATCAAGCCAAAAATCGTCAAAATGATAACCAAGTCTAATCCCTGGTGCATAACGATTATCCATATCTAAATTACCTTCAAAGTAATTATGGTTTAAAGTTGGAGTGATTTCAAATTTTACATTGTTATCAGCACCAAATAAAACACTTGCCAAACCTAAACATAAGAATATTTTTTTCATAGAAAAAACCTTTCATTGTGTTATAAAATAAAAATTTAAATTTTGCAATTATAACATAAATGATAGAAAAAAGGATGAGTTTTATAAAAAATTGTAGAAAGGTGGGAAAATCCCACCAAAAATATTAACGTTTAGAGAATTGTGGGCTTCTTCTTGCTTTGCGGCGTCCATATTTTTTACGCTCAACAGTTCTACTATCTCTAGTAAGAAGTCCTTTAGGTTTTAATAAGGCTCTAAAATCAGCATCCATAGCTGCTAAAGCTCTTGAAATTCCATGTCTTAAAGCTTCAGCTTGAGCACTATAGCCCCCGCCTAAAGTAGTTGCTTTAATATCCATTGAAGTTTCTTGTTTAGTCACAAGTAAAGGTTGAACCACTTTAAGCTTAATCGCCTCGTGTCCACCAAGCCAAGTGTTTAAATCAACACCATTAACACTAATTTTACCACTACCTGGTTTTACCCATACCTTTGCGATAGCAGTTTTTCTCTTACCTGTTGCGTATGTTGTTGCCATGATTATTTTCCTTCTTTAGCAATTTGTGCAGTGTGTGGGTGCTCACTACCCGCATAGATTTTTAATTTTTTAAGCATAGCTCTGCCCAAATTTGTTTTAGGAAGCATACCTCTAACTGCTAATTTATATAATTTTGCAGGATTTTTTTCAAGTAAATCACCAAATTTTTCGCTTTTTACACTTCCAAAATATCCTGAATGTCTATGATAAAGCTTATCTTCTGCTTTATTAGCACCTGTAAATACAGCTTTTGAAGCATTGATGATAATTACATAATCACCACAATCAACATTTGGAGTAAAGCAAGGTTTGTTTTTACCTCTCAAAATTGTTGCTACTTCAGTTAAAAGACGACCAAAGCGTTTGCCTTCTGCGTCTAAAACAATCCATTCTCGTTTTACTTCGTTTGGCTTTGTTATCTTTGTCATAATTTTTACCTTTGCCAAAAATTTAAAATGTGATTGTATAAAAAATAATATTAATTTTTACTTAATTTAAGTAAAAATAAAGTTTATATTTCCAAAATTTGAATTTCATTTTCCAAACAATAAACTATAAAAGCACGCACTTTATCTTTTTGCAAAATTTCACTAATGGCGATCTTATAAGTTCCTACCTGCTCTTTATGTTTATCTTGCATAGCAAGACCTGTTTTATAATCAATTATAAAAGCTTCTTCATCTTTTAAAGCAAGCAAGTCTAATTGTTTAATTTCTCCATTAAAACTCAAAGCTTGTTCTTTTAAAAGCTTTCCATCACCAATCAAATTTTGAAATTGAATATTTTTAAGTAAAATTTCAATTCTTTTAAAAAGCTTTTCAAAATCACTCTCATCTAAAAAATGTCTAAATTTACTCTTGCATCTTTGAGTAAGTATTTGAAAATTTTCACCCTTAGGAAGTTTTAAATTTTGCATAAAAAAGTGAAAAGCATTTCCAAAATATAGTTCTTTACTATCAAGCCTTTCTTCGCTTTGAATTTCTTGCAAGGTAATTTTTTCAAATTTTTGCAAAGTTTGAATGCTTTCTTTTTTAACGCTTAAAATTTGTTCTTTGCTTTCTAAAAAACCTCTCTCTTGAGAATGTATATTTAAAAATCCCCCCTTAAAATAACTTGGATAATTTCCATTTACACTTTCTTCATTTCTTTTTATGATGATCAAACTTTCCTTAGCTCTTGTAAAAGCCACATAAAGTTTATTAATATCATCTTCATAATTTGCTCTTGTAATATTTTCTTTAAAAAGAGTATAAATAGGCTCTTTAGTAAGCTCTCGAATTTTATCTTTAATATGGAGTTGCCAACCTTGATTGATATCATATTCAAGCATGATATCTTCATTGTTTGAATTGTTTTTAGATAAACTATCAAGTAAAATCACATGATCAAATTCCAAACCCTTAGATTTATGCACACTCATAATACTAATTCCCATATTTTGTTCGCTTACTATTTTCAAAGCACAAGGCTCAAATAAAAGCTTTAAAAAATTCTCCTTAGTTTTAGCATATTCGATAAATTGTATTAAAGCGATATCATTTAAATCAAGTTTTAATTCTTTTATTAAAAAAAGTACATTTTCCATAGCATTTTTTGAAAAATCAAGGGTAATTTTTCTGGGCTCAAAACCTAAAAGTTCCTTTAAAAATACCAAGTAAAACTCATCACCAAAAATACAATATTTAGCATATTCTAAAACAAGTCTTACACTTGCTTTATTTTCAAGCAAAACATTACTTTGAGTAAATGCAGGAATATTTTGCTCTCTTAAAAAATCCAAAACCATATCTGCATCGCTATTTTTCCAACACAAAATACAAATATCATCATAAGAAATATTTTTAGATCTTAAAAAATTAATTTGCTCAAATAAAGTTTCTAAAGTCTTTTCCTTAATTTCTTGGGCTTGGTTTTTAACCTTTTGTTCCTTAGACTCCACAATACGCACAAAACCGCCTTTTTTACTTTCTAAGGCAAATTGTTCTTTATAATCTTTGATTTTTTCTTTAAAAGTTTCATTAACAAAATCAACCAAAAGCTCTTTAGAACGATAATTAGTATTTAAATTATCACTTTTAATTTGACTAAATTCTTGTTTTAACAAATCAAATAATTCTTTTTTTCCTTTACGAAAGCGATAAATACTTTGTTTTTTATCTCCTACATAAAAAAAAGTGCGATTTTTCTTAACCCCTTCTCCTGAAACAAGCTCAGCGATCAAAGGGCGTAAAATTTGATATTGGATCACGCTTGTATCTTGAAATTCATCAATAAGCAAATGCGAAATAAAACCATCTAAACGAAAATAAATCATATCCTTAAATTCACTGGTTATTAACTCATAAACTTTTTTACTCACATCTTGGAAATTTAAGGTATTTTTATCTTTATGAAATATATTTTTAGCTTCACTATAATGATTTAAAAGATTCATTAAATTAGCAATTTTATAATTTTCAAGCTCTATGACATAGGTATTTAAAGCATTTATAAACTCCATTCTTTTTGCACTAAAATGCAAGTTAGTACTTTCTAAATCTTGTAAATATTTTGTACTTTCAAATTTTGTCATAAAACTTGATTGCATAAACACGGATAAATCTAAAACTTCACTTTTGAAATTGTCACACAAATTTTTATAATTTTTTACATGAGTAAGACCCAAACAATAACTTCTTAACTCACTATAAGCTTTATTGATATAAGCTTTAGTTGGATTTAGAATTTTAGGACGATTTTGAAAATAAGCATTCTCATAAAATTTTTCAAGCTCGTTAAAAAAATTTTCTTTCTCATCAACTAAATTAATATAATAAGCCAAATCTTTTAATTCATCTTTTTTAAGAAGTTTTAAAAAAATCTCTCTTACATCAAGCCTCTCTTCACTCATTGTAAAATCACTACTTAAGCCCAAATTTAAAGCAAAAACACGCAAAATTTTTCCGAAAAAAGCATCAAAAGTACTGATTTTTAACTCTGTTCTTAAAAATTCTTCTTTTTTAGCATCTCTTAAAGAAATAAGCTCTTCTTTATCTTTACCTAAAAGCTTGCAAAGTTCATTGCATTCACTGGTTTTATTTTCTTTTTCTAAGTTTAAAAAAGTCTCAATAATTCTTTTTTGCATTTCATTAGCAGCTTTTTTGGTAAAAGTCAAAGCTAAAATTTCATTAATCCTAGCTCCTTTTAAAATAAGTGCTACAAAACGCACACTCAGGGCAAAGGTTTTTCCGCTTCCTGCACTCGCTTCTAATGCCAAAAAAGGCTCAAATTGACTCATTTTAATTCCTTTTTATAAATGAGTTTATAAGGACAATACTCATCTTGTTCATTTTCAAACTCTATTTCTTCCTTACTCATAAGAACTAAATCTTTAAGTCTTTCTCTTAGCTCATCTAAACTTTTGGCTTTTTGATGCAATATTTGCATACTATTTAAATCATAAAAACCCACGCTTGCATTTTTATCATATAAAGCTTGGTAAAAAGCAAGTTGATAAGAATTACTTGGCACTTTTCCACTTTTATAATCAATAATCAAATTACCTTCTTTTGAACTATCGATACGATCTATAGTACCCTTAAATTTTATACTATCTGTTCCGAGCTTTAAAATATTGTTTAACTCAAGCTCTGTATGTACGACATAAAAGCCTTTTGAAAAATGCTCTTTTTCATTTTTAGCAAATTGTATAAATTTTAATTTAAATACTTCAAGATCAAGTTCACTGATATTGTATTTTTGATATTCTTTATCCAATAAATTTGCAAAAACTTTTATATCAAAATCATTATTTGCATAATTTTTATAATAAATTTCAAGCATTTTATGGATAAAATTTCCTTGATTTTTCGCTTTGCTTTCCTCGCTTAAAACCCTAGGTTCTGCTAAATTTAAAATATAACGATAATAATAAGTTCTTTTTTGATTTTCCAATAAATTAAAACGACTAAAAGAAAGCGGAAACTCGAAAGGATTATGCTTTAAAATAGGAGCTTTTATAGGAGTTAGATTAGGTTTTATGCCTTCATAGTCTAATTTTAAAGCATTAAGATAAGCTTTTTGGTGGATATGAGTTTCATAAAAAAAGTCAAAATCAAGTTCATCTAAAAAACGTGATTTGCTTTTTTCTTCATTTTCCACAAAGCAAATACTTACTTCTAAAGCATTCTTCATCAAGCTTTCATAATAAAATCTTTGTAAATTTTCTCTTCTATCATAGCTAATCAATCCTGCTTTTTTACGCACTTCATTGTTTAAAAAAAGCTCATTAACACTTCTTTTAGGAATAAATTCTTCATTAAAATCAACCAAAATCACTCCATCAAAACAAAGCCCACGACTTTCTAAAAGTCCCATTACCGTAACCTTACCTCCACCTACATCACTAAGGGAAAGTTGTGAAATTTGCATGAAAAAAAGATGGATCAACTCTTTAAGAGTTAAAGACTGATTTTTCAATAAATCTTTAATAAAATAAAGTTCTTTTCGTATCAAATACATAAGCTCTTGCTTTTCATTTTCTAAAAACAAAGCAAGTAATTTTTCAAAATATTCAAAATCACATTTCTCATCAAAATACTTTTTAAACTCTATAAAATCAAGTTTTAAAGAATGTAAAAGCGTATTGTGATAATCAAAAATCATCTGCGTGTCTTCAAAATAATCCTCTTGATTTTTATAGACAAAAGAAGCACTACTAGCACTTTCATAAAGTGCTTGAAATTTTTGATAAAACAAACTCTCTTTAATACTAATTCCACTTGCAAAGTTAAGCATATTGTCTTTATCAAAAAGTCTTAAAAACTCACAAAAACTTTCATCTGGAGTTATAACTGCAATATTTTCAGGCTTTAAACCTTTGCGTACAAAATGTGAAATTTCATCCATAACAAAAGCACATTGCAAAGCCCTTAATTCAAAAGATTTGAGTTTCATTTTTGAATTTTTTGTTTTAAAAATTTCTTCTTTTAAGATCTCTTGTTTTGAAAGATTGATTTCATAATGAGTGTTTATTTTTAAATCAAATATTTTTAAAAAATCAAGTTTTAAAAGATATTCAAGATTAAATTTACTCGTTTTAAAACTTAAAACCACTTCTTTAATCTGAGAAATTTCACTTAATAAATTTTCTTCAAATTTACTTAAAAAACCTTGCAAATCATAAACTATAGCTTCATACTCATCTAAAAAATCTTTATTAAGAGTGTAATTTTTAGGTAAAGAAAGATCATCATAAAAAGAATTCTTTTCAAGCAAAGCAAGATAATTCTTATATACCTCATCTAAAATTTCCAAATGTTCATTATAGGTGGCATAATAATCATTGTTTTTAAGATCTTCTATGCTTTTTTTTTCCAAACTCAGTTCTTTAAAAAAAGAAAAAAGATATTCGTTATTTTTCAAAAAAGCAAAAAATTCTACCGAAATTCCTAGTTTTTTTTCTAAATCCTTACTTTTTAGACAAGCTTCTTGCATTAAAAGCAAACTTTCATAAGAACTTGCTTTATGAAAATTGCTCAAACAAACTTTATCTAAAAATTCACCTATATGAATAGCACTATCTAATAAAGCATTTTGCTGTTTTTTTTGATTATAATATTCTCTAATTTGCCTTGAAGAGCTAAAAATTCTTAATTTCATTGAGCATTTAATTCGTAGCTAAAAAAACCCACTGTTTCTTGATTTGCATAAAACTTTAGCTTAAGCTCCCATCTACCTTTATCTAATTTAGGTAAAGCGATACTTAAAATTCCATTTTTAACTTGTCCTTCTAACTTTTGATCAAAATTTTTAGTGAATGGTCTTGTAAGAAGAACTTGAACTTTTAAATCATTAGAATTTATATTTTGTAATGCAGAAATTTTAAAATTTGCAACATAGGAATTTTGATCCACTTCATAACTAGGAATTTTTCTTTTACCTATAAAAGTGATTTTATCATTTTGAAAATTTACTTTAAAAAATTTATCAAAATTTACTTGTTGTTTTTGTATTTGATTGTAATTATTTTCAACATTTTGATAAGAGTCAAAATAAAAATCATCCTCATACACAGGATGGTGACTTGCTATAAAAATCGTTACAATACAAGCAATAATTATAGCCAAAAGTGAAAGCAAAATACCATAAGGCCAAAAACTTTTTTTAGTTTCTAACATTTTTTTTCCTCTTTATTCTTCTTTGTGCATAGTATAACAATGCAAAGCAAATAAATCCATAGATAAGTATTCTTAAAATATTGATAGTATCACGATTTGCATTACCTATAGAATGTTCTAATTGTAATCCCAAGGATTTTGCCACACGATCTACAATATCTGCATAACCATTAAGTATAGCAGCATTATAAATATCACCTTTATTTGTAGCTAATATCGGCAAAATAGATCCTGTTCCAGGATAAGGACTAAGCACAGCTTCTTTATCAATCAAAGCTAAAGCACCTTTTGAGCCCACTATATCAACTTTGTGAGAATTTTTTGACAAAAGAAGCAATATATAAGATTGAGGAAGTTCTTTTTGTTTATTTAATAAAGTTTCAATTTCAGTTTTATCACCAACCATAACGCCGATAAAAATATTACTTTTTTGGTAAAGCTCTTTTCCTATAAGATTAATCTCGTTACTTACTTTTTGACTTAAAATATTTTCATTAAAAAGTACAGCATCAAGAGCAAAAACCCTAGAAGGCAATAAAACAAAGAAGAAGATAGCTAAAAAAAAGCCATCTTGTAATATTTTTTTCATCCTATATGAAGATGATTTACGGTCAAAACCGACCAAGCGGTGATTGCAGCAGCAACAACTAAACCAATAACAATTAAATATTCCAAAGCCTTACTCATTGTGCTTCCTTTATACTTCTATGATCTTGTTCTTTTGAACCAAACATCTTTACACTTTGTACATCTTTAAGACTATATGGCTTTTGCATCACTTCTTGCTGAGCTTTAAGACCCCAAATAGTTAAAACTGCTAAGATAGCAAGCAACAAAACCGTAGCAATTAACATACCTGTAACACCTGAAAGAGAAAACACGCATCTATTATTATTTTCCATCATTCACCCCTTGAAAGAGAAATTACATACTCGCCAACAGCTTCTTTTTGAATATCATTAAGTGTTGGAAAACTCGGCATTGTTCCTATAAAACCAGCCTTACCACTATGTAAAACATCTACTACAAAAGCTGCAGAACCGTATTTTGTAAGATCTGGGAACATTCCATCTTGACCTTTTCCATCTTCTCCATGGCATGCTGCACAAGTTGCATAAGCTTCTTTACCTTTTGCTACTAAATTTTCATTTGCAGTTTTCTTAATAGCTGAAAGATCTTTTGCTACATAAGCAGCAATAGCAGGAATATCTTCTTCTGCTACACCTAAATCAGCAGCACCAAGCATTTCTCCACCTGGAAAATTCATACCTTTTGAACCATGTTTAATTACATTGATTATACCTTCTTCACTACCCCAAATATTTAAATTTTGAGCTTTACCATTGATACCATCTCCTGTAATTCCATGACAAGCCGAACACTGAACTAAAAAGATATTTTGACCCATTGCTATTTTATCTTCAGGAGATAAATTTTTAAATTTTTCTTCAAATTTTGTATTATGAGTTGCTACTTCTTCATTATATTGACCTATACTTGAAAAAGAATTTAAAGGATATCCCCATAGAAAATACCAAATAGCCCAAACAATAGTCAGGAAAAATACCACAGCCCAACCAGTAGGAACAGCATTTTTATACTCTCCTATTCCATCCCAACTATGTTCACTAAGCTCTGACTCGCCTTTTTTTTCTTTCATTTGCTTAAACATTCTACCCACAATAACCAGTGTGATTAAAATGATAAGAATAGCTCCAATTAAAGATAAGAGATTAACATTATCTTCTAAATTTAACCATTGCATTAAGCACTCCTTTTACTTTCTAATACACTATCATCAATATCATCTTTTAAGGCAAGGTTTGCATAATTTTCATAATTTCTCTCGCCTTTTTTTTCTGTTCTATATAAATGATACAAATACGCATATAATACTATTGACAAAAACATCACGAGTGCAAAAAAACCATAACCTTGGAAAATCTCCCACTCATGTTTTTGAACTGTTGCTAAATCAAATGTGATTAAATTTTTAATCACATCAAAAACTATTGATAAATGTTCCATCATCTTACTTTAAACTATTTAAATAAGCGATCAAAGCAACTATTTCTTTGATTTCACCTTTAGCAAAAGCATCTTTTACTTCTTGATTTTTCATTTGATCAACTATAGCCTGAGCTTCAGCTTTTACTTCAGCTTGTGCATCCTCCCAAGAACCAAGTTTTGTTCCATTTTCTGCATCATAAGGAACATTGAAAACTTTTTTCACAGTTAAAGCCTCAGCATAAGCAGTTTCAATATCTGCATTATTTTTAAACATATGCTTATATGAAGGCATAATAGAATCTGGAACAACAGAAGTAGGATCCCACATATGATTTTCATGCCAATCAGCCGTTCTATAATTTCCTACACGAGCAAGATCAGGTCCTGTTCTTTTTGAGCCCCAAAGAAAAGGTCTATCATAAGCAAATTCACCACTTACAGAATACATACCATAACGATCTGTTTCTGATTTAAATGGACGAATAAGCTGTGAATGACAAGCATTACAACTATCTTTAATATATACTGCACGCCCTGCAAGTTGTAAAACCGTATAAGGTTTTTTACCTTCAATTGGTCTTGCATTTTCTGCAAAATTTGGTAAAACTTCAACTATGCCTGCATAAGCAATCACTACAAAAACAGCTACAGCAAAAAAGAATGGATTTTTTTCTAACCAACTAAACATATTTTCTCCTTTTTATGCTGCTATAGGCGAAGCGCTTTTTGGTTCTTTATCAAGCACTCTTCCACAAGCAATTGTTTTGTAAATATTATAAGTAAACATAAAGAAACCGATAAGATACAACAATCCACCAATCGCTCTAATCCAATAATAAGGAACAATAGCCACAACAGTATCAATAAAGCTATAAAGCAAGTTACCATACTCATCTGTCGCTCTCCACATCATACCTTGAGTAATACCCGCAATCCACATTGAAGCAAAATAAAGAACTATACCTGTGGTTTGGATCCAAAATTGAGCTTCCATTAAAGATTTGCTATAAAGCTCTCTTTTGAAAACTCTAGGAGTCATATGATAAAGCGCAGCCATAGTCATAAATCCTACCCAACCTAATGTTCCATCATGAACATGTCCTGGAATCCAATCTGTAAAGTGTGCTAAAGCATTAACAGATTTAATTGAAAGAATTGGCCCTTCAAGTGTTGAGAACATATAGAAAGTTGATGCCAAAATCATAAATTTAATCAACGGACTCTCGCGAAGCTGACTCCACTCACCTTTCATAGTAAGCAAGATATTAATCGCTGAACCCCAAGAAGGTAAAATCAATACTACAGAGAAAACCGAACCCATAGTTTGCATCCAATCAGGTACAGTTGAATAAATCAAATGGTGACCACCTGCCCAAAGATAAACAAACATTAAGCCCCAAAATGCAAATAAAGAGAGTTTATAAGAGAAAATCGGCTGACCACTTTCTTTTGGCAAGAAGTAATAAATTTGAGCAATAATACCCACAGTAAATACAAATGCCACAGCATTATGTCCATACCACCATTGTACTAAAGCATCATTTGTTCCTGCATACATTGATACACTATGCCACCATTTACCCATTCCAGTAACAAAATAAGTTGGTACTTCCATGTTGTTAAAAAGATAAAGCATAGCTATACCTAAAAATGTAGCTATATAATACCATAGAGAAATATAAAGGGTTTTTTCACGGCGAATTCCAATAAGTCCAAAAATACTTACACCCCATAAAACCCAAACAAGAACAACAAGAATATCTAAAGGCCACTCAAGCTCTGCATATTCTTTAGATGTAGTCACACCCATAAACAAAGATATAACAGCTAAAACCATAGTAAGCATATAAAGCCAAAAATGAAGCTTACCAACAGCCATTAAAAATCTTGACTCAGCCATACTCACTTTAAGAACACGCTGACCTATATAATACCAAGTTGCCCAAATCCCTGAAAGCATAAAACCAAAAATCACACCCGAAGTATGAAGTGGTCTAAGTCTTGAAAAAGTGGCATATTCTCCTGCTAAATAGTTTAAATTAGGATATGCCATTTGAAAAGCTATAAGAGTTCCTATAGCCATACCAACAATGCCAAACAATATGGTCGCAAACATAAAATATCTTGTAACCGTATAGTCGTAATTTAATACATTACCTGGATGCATCGACTTTCTCCTTAAAATTTTTGATAACAAGAGAATATTATAGAATATTAATTATACATTTTTTCTTAAAAACAACAATTTTGTTAATCATTTGTTATGCTTTATATTTTAAGGTTAAATCAGTCTTATTTATTGATATTTATCTTATAACCTAAACTTGGCACATTTTTTATAAAATCTTCACCCACTTTATCTCTTACTCTTTTTATAAAAGTTCTAACAGCAGTATCGCTCACATGTTCACCTATCCAAACATTTTTCTTAATATCTTCATGCAAAACCAAAGCCCCAGGTTGCTTTAAAAGCAAAGAAATAAAAGCCAATTCTTTTTTAGTTAAAACAATTTCTTCACCACTGTAAATTAAAGTTCGTTTAGTTTTGTTAAATTGATATTCTTCAGAAATTTTTACAAGCATATTTGCTTCAATTTTTTCACCTATCAGATAATCTAAAACTTTAAACAACTCTTCTATATCAACAGGTTTAATCAAATATTTATCTATACCAATATCAATAGAACGCAAAAGTCTCTCTTTCTCTGAATACGCACTAAGAACAACAATTGGAACATCATCTGAAATTTCTTTAATCTCTCTTGCCATATCCAGTCCATCCATAATAGGCATAGCAATATCTGTGATAACTAAATCTGGCTTAAATTTTTTAAATTTTTTAAGCCCCTCATCTCCATTTTGAGCTCCGATTACTTTACTAAAGCGTTCGCTTAATATATTAATCATTGATTCTCTAGCCTTAACCTCATCTTCAACTACTAATATTATCAATTCTTTACATTCTTGTGACATTTCTACTCTACCCTCTCTTTTAGTTTTAAAAATATCTCAAAACAAGCCCCGTCTTTTCCATTTTTAACTTTTATTTTTCCTTGGAAACTTTCGATAATTTGTCTACTTATATAAAGTCCTACTCCTATACCTTGACTAGGATGTTTTGTTGTAAAATAAGGTTGAAAAATTTTATCTAAATTTTCTTTATCAATCCCACCAGCATTATCTTTTATTGTAATTTTCAGATAATTTTTTCCAAATTTTGAAAAATTTATTGTTATGATTTTCCTTTTTTTGTTTTTAAATGCTTCTATTGAATTTAAAATCAAATTAAGAAAAACTCTTATTAAACCATTCTCATATGCCAAAACTTCATAATCACTTTTCGAAACAATATTAATATTTACATGATTTTTTTCTATAGTTTCAAAAGCAATTTCCAAGGCTTTATTTAAAGTCTCTTTTATAAATACACACTGCTCTACTCCTTTGTTAAACAAAGTTCTAAACACATCAATTGTTTCTGACATATTTTTAATCATATCTTTTGATTGTGAGTAAATTTCAGCAAATCCTTTTTCATCTTTAAGATTTTGCTTCATTTGAAACATGGCAATACCGAGCTCATTTAACGGTTGTCTCCATTGATGTGCTATATCGCTAATCATTTGTTCTAATGAAGATTTCAAAATCTCTTCATATGCTATTTTAATATCTTTTTCATTTTTTTCCAAGGCAATTTGCATTTTTTTCTCAAATTTTTTACCTAACTGTATAAATTCTTGTTGGTGATTTTTAACTGTATTTTCAAGATTAATACTTAATTCTCTTAATTTAGCGTGATTTAGAGCAAGCTCTTCATTAAGCTTAAAAGAATTACTAACATCATGAGAGAATGCTACTATTTCTATTAATTCATTATTTTTATCCAATATGGGGATTAATAAAGTTTCAAGATAGAAAGTTTTGCCTAATTTATCAATATTTTTAAAAATAACTTGATAAGGTTTTTTATATGAAAGTTTTTTTAAAAGTTCTTCAATATAACATTCCTCAACATCTGGATGTTTAAATATTGAATGTTTTTTTCCTATAAGCTCTTTTTTACTATATCCACTTATTTGACAAAGTTTATCACTGACAAAAATTAAATTTCCTTGAACATCAGCTCTTGAAAAAATTGTATTTTTTTCAAGAGCTTTAAAAAACTGATCTTTAAAAAAATCTTTCATTGAAAAGCCTTAAAACCTATATAGGCAAGATTTATACCGTAACAAACAATAACGCCATACGATAAATAATTAAATAAATTTTTCAAAAAATCACTAAAAAACTGTGAAATTTTAGAAAAAAATAACATCGCAGGTAAAGTTGATATTCCAAAAATCATCATTACCAAAATACCTTCAAAAATATTTTGCTTACTCATTGCATTGGCTATAAAAAAATACACCAATCCACAAGGAACAAAACCATTTGAAAATCCTAAAAATATGGCTGATTTTAATCCTTTAAAATTTTTAGATTTTTTAATAATTTTCTTTACAAAACTATCAAAAAAAACATTATTTTCAATAAAAGATAACATATTGCCTCTAAAAATAAGAGCAAAACCCAAAATCATCATAAATATACCAAGAATAAAAAATGACAAACTTTGAACCTTAGCATTGATTGCCAAGATATTCCCAAAAGTCCCAAAAATTATCCCTAAAACAATATAAGCAAAAATTCTAAACAAATGATAAATAAAAGTTAATAAAAATAAATTATTGCTTTTTGAATTCAAATTTATAAAAAGTAAATTAAAACCACCACACATAGAATAGCAATGTCCAAAACTAGATAAAAAAGCAACGCTGATAATAGCTAAAAAATCTATACTCACATCAAATTCATAAATTCTTTAAAAATATACTTACTTTCATGAGGACCTGAAGAACTTTCTGGATGATGTTGTACTGAAATAATAGGATAGTCTTTATATCTTACTCCTTCAACATTATCGCCAAATAAATTTCTATGAGTGATATGAGCCACTTGAGCTAATTCTTCTGGAACATTATAATTATGATTTTGTGCGGTAATTTCTACCGTTTTTGTATCAAGATTGATCACAGGATGATTTGCTCCATGTTGTCCAAATTTCATTTTATAAGTTTCATATCCAAAAGCATTACTTAAAAGCTGGTGACCTAAGCAAATTCCAAGCATAGGAATTTTAGCTTCTGCAAGTTTTTTAATCTCTGCAATCTCTTGTTTTAAAATCCTTGGCTCACCTGGACCATTAGAAAGAAACACGCCTTGAATTTCACCTTTTTTATACAGAGTAATCAACTCATCTGCTTTAACATTATATGGATAAACTTCTACTTCAAAACCTACTTCTACAAGTTCATTTAAGATATTTGTTTTAACACCATAATCTATAACAGCAACTTTTTTCTCACTTCTTTTAGCATCATTAAATTTTTGAAAACTAGCGTTCCAAACGCCTTGTTTATGAGAATAATTTTTCTTAGTGCTAACTTCTTTTACAAAATTTACTTCATCAATTTTTGCTGATTTTTCTAAGGCGATTTTTAAATCTTCTTTATTTGAAATTTCAGTTGAAATTACAGCTCTTAAATTGCCATTATTTCTTATCATTTTTACTAGATATCTCGTATCAAGTTCATAAATTCCTATTTTTCCATGTTTTTCAAGATAATCTTGCAGACTTTCTTTAGCGCGAAAATTTGAAAAACTGGAACTTAATTCACGCATTAAAACACCACTTGCAAAAATTTCCTTGCTTTCATTATCATTTTCATTGGTTCCCACTATACCAATTTCTGGCATGGAAAATACGATAAATTGCCCTGCATAAGAAGGATCTGAAATAATTTCTTGATACCCTGTTAAAGAAGTGTTAAATACAAGCTCTCCAAAAAAAGTACCGCTCTTTCCAAAAGCCTTAGCACTTAAAAAAATATCATTTTCTAAATAAATATAAGCCTTCATTAAAACATACCTTTTTTTCTGAGCTCTTCTTGATAGAGTTTTTCAAAGATAAGATCGTATTCTTCGCTACCTGGAATAGGTTTTGTTTTATAATTGCTAATTTTCTCATAAACCTCATCTTCAAGTTTTTCATAAATTTTAAGATAAGACTCTATGCTTGAAAAGATTAAATTTTTAACTCTATTTTCACTCACTATAAAATTAATATAATCATTCTCTACAAGTTCTTCTAAAATTTGATGCGCTAGATGATTATGTCTATCTTCAGAATCTAAAATCACATTAAATTCAGGAGCTAACTTTTTCTTCACAAGCCAAAACATATTTTTACGATCTACTTGCATAAGCTCCATTTCATCTTCTTGTTGCTCTAAAAGCTCTTTTACTCTTTCATCTAATTTTCTTTCATTTAGAATATCTTTCTCTAAAACTTCTATTATACATACCTTAAGCTTTTCTAATTGATCTTTAATTTCTACAAAAGAAGAATTAGCTATATCTAACATCATTTTATTTGCGATATAAGGAATATGTGGTAATTTTATACGCATCTTAAAAACCTTTTATTTGATAATGTTTGAAATAATAGCTTATTTTTGGTAAAAGAATGTTAAAAATGAAAAATTTTCATTATTTTAATCACCTAATTACTAGCATTATTATCTAAATTTTTCAAAAGCAAAGTAAGCTCGCTAGCTTTTTTTGGATCCATTTTAGATAAAACACCTGAAATTTTACGCGATTCCAAAGAAAGCATTATTTTGCTTGCATCCTCTGCATCCATTTGACTTAAAACATCTGCAATGGCTGCATCTTTCATTTGGGAATAAATTTCTTTAACCCTACCTTGAGTTTTATCATTGATTGAATTTAAAATCTTTTGTTGTTTTTCTACAAGCCTTGCGTTTTCAAGCTTTAATTCTTCAATTTTTGCCAAAGTTGCATTAACCTCAGCCTCTTTTTTTTCTAAATTTTCAAGCCTTTCTTTTTGCAAAGCTTCAAAAGAGGCTTTATAAGCTTCTAAAGATTGTCTTGCTTCATCAAATTCTCTAGTTTGCAATTCAATTTGAGCTTTTCTAGCTTCAAAATACTGCTCACAATCTTGTTCAGCTCCAAAAACTACACTTGAAATAAAAACTAACAATATAAATTTTTTAATCATCTTTTTCTCCTTTGAAAAAACGACTGATTGCAATTTCATCTAAAAATTTTTCTTCAGCCTTGGCAAGTTCTTTTTGCTTTTGTTTAATTTCCTCGGCTTCTAAAACCTTCATTTTTTCATAATCTAAATGTGCTTTTTGATATAAAAACTGATAATGATTCATTTCTTTTTTAGAAAGTTCTACTTTCTCCTTAGCTCTTGCCAAAGCCTCGCGTCCTACTTGTGCCATACTTAAATTCGATCTTAACTCTGCTATAGATCCTGATTTTGGCAATACGCCTAAACTTTCACACTCTTGGCGTGAAAGTTCATAAGCTTTTTCATGTTCAAGCTGTCTTTGTTTGGCTTGATTAAGATTTGATTCTGCTTTATCAAGTTGTTGTTTTCTTACCTTTACAACAGAATTATATTTACTTTTCATAAGATGATAGTATCATCTCTTTCAGGGCTAGTAGAAATATACTTTACCTTAACCCCTGCAAGCTCTTCAAGTCTTGCTATATATTTTTTAGCATTTTCTGGCAATAAATCATAATCTTTTATACCAAAAACTTTATCCCAACCATCCATTTCTTCATAAATAGGTTGAACATTTTCTAAATCACTTGGTATATAGTCGATTTCCATACCCTTATATTCATAAGCACGACAAATTTTTATCTTTTCAAAACCATCTAAAACATCAAGCTTCATCAAAGATAAAGCATCAAGACCATTAAGCCTTGCTGTATATCTTACAGCAACCGCATCAAACCATCCACAGCGTCTTTTGCGTCCCGTGCTTACGCCAATCTCTTTTCCAATTTGCGCAATTTTTTCTCCATCTTCGCCCTTATCCTCAGTAGGAAAAGCTCCATTTCCCACACGCGTTGCATAAGCTTTTACAATACCTATAATATTTCCCGCTTCTTTAGGATTTAACCCAAGTCCTGTTAAAGCGCCTGCTGAAATAGTACTTGAACTTGTAACATAAGGATAAGTTCCATGATCAATATCAAGCATAGAGCCCTGAGCTCCTTCTAAAAGTACTCTTTTATCTTCATCTAAAGCCTTCCAAAGCATTCTTGTAGTATCTGTAATATAAGGAGTTAAAATTTCATTAAAACGTTTTAAATCAGCAAGCAATTCTTCAGCACTTGGAATTTCAATTTCAAGCATTTCAAAAAAAGTTTTATTAGCTTCAAAATCTTTTATCAAAGCCTCGCAAAGTCTTTGTGGTTCTAAAAGCTCTCCAACTCTATGTCCTGTACGATTAATCTTATCTGCATAAGAAGGTCCTATACCCTTACCTGTTGTTCCTATGGCATTTTTGCCTTTGAGCTTTTCTTTTGCAATGTCTATTAAAGAATGATGTTTTAAATTTAAATGAGCTCTATCGCTGATATATAATCTACCTTTTAA
Source organism: Campylobacter sp. BCW_6461 (assembly GCF_001762735.1). Taxonomy (NCBI): domain Bacteria; kingdom Pseudomonadati; phylum Campylobacterota; class Epsilonproteobacteria; order Campylobacterales; family Campylobacteraceae; genus Campylobacter; species Campylobacter sp. BCW_6461. The sequence continues at coordinate 143,589 of NZ_MJXJ01000010.1, forward strand.
ATTTTCAAATTGAGCCATTTCAGCAATCAATACTTCAGGAGAAACCACAACTCCATTTCCGATAATATTAATACATCTTGGATGCAAAACTCCACTTGGCATAAGATGAAGCGCATATCTTACACCATTTACCCAAATCGTATGTCCTGCATTGTGTCCACCTGCACTTCTGCAAACAAAATCATAATTTTCACATAATTTATCAACTACCTTACCTTTTCCTTCATCGCCCCATTGAATGCCGACAATAATATCTGCTTTGCTCATAAAAATTTCCTTGATTTTACTTAATATTGGCGAGAAGATGAGAGAATCGAACTCCCCAAAGAATAGTCAACTATCCTTTCATCTGATTTGAAGTCAGTGGCGATCACCAGATACGCTAATCTTCCAAAGTGATAATTATAGCGATTTTTAATGAAAAACAAAATAAATTTATCAATATTCTTTTTGACTTCATATTAAATTTAAGCTATAATCTCACTCTTTTTTAGCATCAAGTTTTGATGATTACATTTTTAGGATCTTTCTTTGAATTCTTTTAAACAAAAATATTTAATCAATTTTTGGGACAATTCCCGTTCTATGATTGCACTTGGAATTTTAAGTGCAGTGTATTTTGGGATTTTTGGTGGCGTTTGGGCTGTTACTGGAGAAATGACACGTTGGGGTGGCGAGTTTTTAGAGCTTTTAGGTATGAATTTAGATGGATATTCTTATTACCAAAAGCAAAATTTAAATGGAACCCCTTTAACAAGAACTGATGGTATTATGCTCATAGGTATGTTTATAGGTTGTTTAGTAGCCGCACTTTTAGCTAACAAAGTCAAATTTCGTCTACCTGCTAGCAATATAAGAATTTTTCAAGCAATAGTAGGTGGAATTCTTTCAGGATATGGAGCAAGACTTGCATTTGGATGCAATTTAGCTAATTTTTTTACAGGTTTACCTTATTTTTCTTTACACACTTGGCTTTTTACTGTTTTTATGGTTTTAGGAATTTATCTAGGAGTGAAAATTTGCAACACTTCCTTTTTTAAACCTAAAGCTAAATTAGAACGTGTAAATAAAGAAAACTTGCCGTTAAACAAGCAAAGTTTGCGTACAAAATTATATTTTAACTTAGGCATATTGCTTTTCATAGCCTTTTTAGTTTGGGTGTTTTATCTTGTTTTTACAAATGGCAATATCAGCACACAAAACAAACAAAGTCTTCTAGCTTTAGCACTGATTTTTGGTTTTGTTTTTGGCTTTGTTATTTCTAGAGGGCAAATTTGTTTTACTTCTTGCTTTAGAGATTTATTTTTATTTGGTAGAGATAATGCTATAAAAGGCGCATTAATCGGTATGATTATCGCCTCTTTAATCGCTTTTGCTTTTATCTTGCAGGGTCATACTAGTAAACTCATAGAACTTTCTCCTGCTGTAGCTGTGGGAGCATTTTTGTTTGGTTTTGGTATAGTTTTTGCCGGAGGTTGCGAGTGTGGTTGGACTTATCGTGCCTTTGAAGGACAAAGTCATTTTATAATAGTAGGAATTGCAAATATAATAGGAACTATGATTTTAGCTTTAAGTTATGACTTTTTACCAAAAGCTTTTAAAGAAGGTATAAAAATCAATCTTTTAACTGAATTTGGCAATTTAAATGGATTTTTTATCAACCTTATTTTATTCATCTTAATGTTTGTTTTTGTAGTATTTTACAAAAAACACTTTTTTAAAAATCAACTTAAAGGATAAACAGTGAAAATTACTTATAGTTTAAATTTACAAGGTGAAGCTTGTCCTTATCCTGCTATAGCAACACTTGATGTCTTACCTAAGCTTAAAAGTGGAGAAATTTTGGAAGTGCTTTGCGATTGCCCACAAAGTATCAATTCCATACCTCAAGATGTAAAAAACCGTGGTTTTAAAGTGCTTGAAATCGATCAAAGTGGACCCACGCTAAGATTTTTAATACAAAAGCCTTAAAAAAGGCTTTTGTTCTCAAAGCTCTTTTAACATCTTTTCATAAGCTGCTTTAGTTCCAGATCTTACATTTGTAAACAAACTTGCAATAATAATCACCGCCGAAGCTGCTAAAAACCCTGGAACTATTTCATAAAGACCTGAATTTGCAAAATTCTTCCAAAGCACCACAGTAGCAGCTCCTGTTATCATACCTAAGATCGCTCCTACTCTTGTCATCCTACTCCAAAATAAAGAAAAAAGCATTACAGAACCAAAAGAAGCTCCAAATCCAGCCCATGCATAAGAAACTATACTCAAAACACTTGAGTTTTTATCAGTAGAAATCAAAAACGCTATTACAGCTACCAATAAAACACCTAATTTACCTAAATTTAATACAATATGACTTGGTGCATCTTCTCTAAAAATCTTTTTATAAAAATCTTCCGCTATAGTAGAACTTGAAACCAGCAATTGTGAACTTGCCGTACTCATAATAGCCGCTAAAATAGCACTGAGTAAAATACCTGCTATCCAAGGATTAAATAAAAGCTGCGACATCACGATGAAAATCTTTTCAGGATCTTGCAAACTTAATTCAAATTTATGCACATAAGCTATGCCCAAAATACCTATCATACAAGCACTTAAAAGACAAACCGCCATCCAAGCAATACCTATAAAAGTGGCCATAGGAATATCTTTAGTAGAACGAATCGACATAAAACGCACTAAAATATGTGGTTGACCAAAATAACCCAAACCCCAAGCAAGTGCAGATATAATACTTATAACTCCTACTCCTTCGCCCATAGATAAAGCTTGTGGTTTTATTTCTTTTACTATATTCATCGCTTCACCAAAGCCACCTAAATGATAAAGCATAACCAAAGGTACAATAATTAAAGCTATCATCATTAAAAGTCCTTGTATCATATCCGTCCAACAAACCGCCTTATATCCACCTAAAAAAGTATAAGCAACAATAATAATCGTTCCAGTAGTTAAAGCATAATCGTATCTGATACCAAAAGTACTTTCAAAAAGTTTTGCTCCGCTTACAAGCCCTGATGAAACATAAAAGGTAAAAAATATCAAAATTACCACCGCACATACGATGCGCAGTATATGTTTATCATCATCAAAACGAGTTTCAAAATAATCAGGAATAGTCAAAGAATTTGCAATCACACTGGTATAAATTCTAAGTCTTTTTGCCACAAAAATCCAATTTAAACTAGCTCCTATAGTAAGCCCAATTGCAATATAAGAATCTATAAAACCACTTACATATAAAGCTCCCGGTAAACCCATTAAAAGCCAACCACTCATATCAGAAGCCCCTGCGCTAAGTGCAGATATCACAGGCCCCATAGTACGCCCACCTAGAAAATAATCCTCTGAATTTTTATTTTGCTTATAAAAATAAAAACCTATATAAAGCATTAATAAGGCATACACTACAAACATCACTGCTATTGGGGTATTAATTTGAACCACTTCCATCAATCTCTCCTTGATCATTAAGATATTGCTCTAATGCCTAAATTTCCATAACGATGAAAAGATATACTTAAAGCTTTTTCATTAAAATAATTTAAAAGTTCAAAACGACCATTTAATAATGGCTTTTCTCTTATAATGATTTTAGCAAGCTTTGCAGCCTCTTTATAAATCTCATCATTTACATCTGGCTTTGCTAAATAACGCACTCTTTCATATTCTTTAATACTCTTGATAAAATTTTCTTTATTTTCTTTTAAAAACAATACTTTTGCTCCTATGCTTTGAACAATTCGTTCTATCATACTAACATCTTGTTCATCATAACTGATACTTAGATCAATATTTGCAATATTTGCACCTAAAACCACACCTAAAACATCTTTTAAGCTTTCATTTCCACAAAGTCTTAAAACCATATTCTTTATTTTAGTATAAGAAAAAAGATTATCTTCTCCACGAATATTGACATAATCTTTTGAAACACTAAACTCATTTTTATAATGATAAGCATAAGATTGAGACATTTTAATTAAATCGTTCATAAAATCTTGTGCTTCTTTTAAATCTATTTGTGCTAATTTTTTTGAAAATTTATCTTCAATTAAATGATCATCAAAATCTTCTTGCTTAATCTCTAAAAATTGAGTGATATAATTATAAATTCCCACTTTTCTACCCAAACCTATGGCAGATTTTTTAATCCCACCAAAAGGTTGACGCAGCACTATAGCCCCTGTGGTTGGTTTGTTAATATAAATATTTCCTGCTTCTATGTGAGTGTGAAAATACTCCCATTCTCTTTCATCTAAGCTTTCAAAACCTGCAGTTAAACCATAACCTGTGGAATTTACTATATCAATAGCTTCTTTTAAGTCTTTAGCCTTCATTACACTTAAAATCGGTACAAAAAGTTCATTCATATGAGTAAAATCACCCTTTTTAGTGCCATATTTTATGCCTGGAGTCATCAAATAAGGATTATCCTCTAAAAACTTAGGTTTTAATGCCCATTCTTCATAAGGTTGTAATTCATCTAAGGCCTTTTGAACTTTAGAACTTGGCTTATCAGCTAAAGAACCCAATTTATTTTTAAATTCAAAAGGATTGCCTACTGCCATAGAACTTGCAGCATCTACTAAAGTCTTTTTAAATTCTTCATCATGATAAACTTCTTCTTCTAAGACTAGCAAAGAAGTAGCTGAACATTTTTGACCGCTATTGCTAAAAGCAGAATGAATGATATTTTTAATCGCACTATCACGATCAGCAAATTTAGAAACTATAGTCGCATTCTTTCCGCCCGTTTCAGCACTTAAAAGCAAGGTTGGATTAGCTTTTAACATAGCATAAGCAGTATCCTCTCCTCCTGTAAGAATTGAAAATTTAATCGCTTCATCAACAAGTAAATATTTAGAAATATCACTTCCTTTTGAAGGTAAGAAAATCAAAGCGTCTTTTGGAATACCTGCATCCCAAAAACACTTACAAAGCATATAACCTGTTAGAGTTGAAAGTGAAGAAGGTTTGTAAATCACCACATTACCTGCAGCTAGTGGTGCAGCTATGGTGCCCACTGAAATCCCTACAGGAAAATTCCAAGGAGCTATGGTAACCCCTATGCCCTTAGGTGCGAATTTAACTTTTGGATTTTGTTTTTTAAGCTCTTCTAAAGAGTGCGGATAAAACTCTATAAAATCAATAGCCTCACTTACTTCAGGATCGATCTCTAAAAAGGTTTTGCCCACTTCTAAAGCTGCCAAACCTATTAAATCTCCCCTTCTTTCTCTCATAAGTTTTGCGCTTTTGGCTAAAATTTGATAAATTTCATCATGACTTTTTTGTGTAAATTTGGAATTTTTAGCTACTTCTAAAGCTTGTTTGATTTCTTTTTCTCCTGCTAAATAAGCCTTTCCTATCACTCTATCTTCAATCTTATCTTTAACTTCTAAAACATTTAAATTTTCTGCTTTAAAATCAAGCTCACCTATAACAGGATAAACATCATAATCTTTTAAATTTTCATATTTAGCTTTAATTTCTTTAGCCCAAACTCTATTTTGCGCTAAAATAAAATCTGTATCACTTTCATTGCTAAATTTTTTACTCTCGTAAGAACTTGTGATATTTTGCTCTTTATTTCTATCTTGCTTACGATGTGTAGTATTATCAAGAGTTTTTATACCTTCTAAAGATTTTAAAAAAAGTTCTTTTTGGATATTCCAGTTTTTATCTCCTACTTTAAGATTGAAAAAATAACGCATAAAATTATCTTCACTTGTATTTTCATCAAGGCGTCTTACAAGATAAGCAATAGCATTGTTAAAATGTGCTTCATCACAAACTGGGGCATAAAGGATTAAATCATGCATTTTGGATAATTGATAAGAACATTGTAAACTCATACCTTCAAGCATTTCAAAAGTAAAAGAATCTAAAGCACCCGCTTCACTTATGCGTGTATAAGCATAAGTAATCTCAAAGATATTATGACTTGCAATTCCTATGTTGATGTATTTATAATTATCTCCTTCAAGAATAAAATCAAGCATTTTATTATAATTGCTATCAGTATCTATTTTTTTGTAAAAAGTAGGAAGCTCCCAGCCTTTTTGAGATGCAATAGTTTCTTCACTTTCCATATTAGCACCCTTAACAAAACGGATCTTAATAGGCTTCATACCTTTTAAAACCCTCTCTTTTGAAAAAGCAAAAAGTTTTTTAAGATACTTATAAGAATCAGGAATATAAGCTTGCAAAACAATCCCTGCTTTAATATCAAATTTAGCCACACTTTCCATAAAAGCTGCAACGGTGAGCTCTAAATCCCTAAATTCTTCCATATCCAGATTGATAAATTTAGATACACCTTGTTTTTTCTCTTCTTCTAAGGCTAAAGCATAAAGATAATCTAGTCTTTTTACTACCTCTTCTTTGGAATAATCAAAATCTATAATATTAATTTGTGAAAAAATAGTAGTAATTTTTATGGAAATATAAGTGATATAACTTGATTTTAAAGCTTCTTCATATTTTTGCATACGATATTTGCTCTCAGCTTCACCTAAAACCTCTTCGCCGATTAAATTCACATTTAAGATAATTTTATCTTGCTCTTTTCTTTTATTAATATGCGGCTCTAAAACACTAGGGTTTGCATCTAGAACCATAGCTTTAGTATCTTCTCTTAAATGTTTGACAAAAAAAGGCACACTTAAATTAGGAGCAAATTTGCCAAAATTTAAAAAGCTAAAAAGTAGGAATTTTTCAAAAGTGCTAAAAAAATCCGCTATGCCATATTTACTCAAAGTATATTCTATAAGCTCAAAACTTGCATTTTTATCTTTACATCTAAAAGAACGATCTAAAAGTTCTATAAGCATAACTTTATTTTTGGGATTGTTAAGAAGTTTTTGCATTTTAGCATGAAATTCTTTTTCAGAATTTGAAATATTGGCTTCTATTTGTCCTTGCAATTCTTCAGCTAAGGCTAAAGCTTTTTGTATCATTTCGCATCTCCTAAGATAAAATTAAATTTTAATAAATAATATATAAATAAGATAAAAATAATATTTTAAATCATAGAAAATGTATAAAAAATGATAAAAAAAATTTTAATGGGTATATAAGTAACAAAAATTAAGAAATGATAATATCATTTTCTTGCTTATTTACAACCTTAGCAATAATTTTAGCTTGAATATTTTCATCTTCTAGTTTTTTTAAACATTCTAAGGATTCTTTTTCACTTATAGAAATTAAAAGTCCTCCTGAAGTTTGCGGATCACAAAGTAATAATTTTTCTTCATTTAAATCAGGGATAAGTTCTTTTATAAATTCTAAATTTTTATAAGCTCCAGCAGGAATTAAACCCATATTAAAATATTCTTTTGCTCCCTCTAGAAAAAGAATTTCATTTTGGAAAATTTCAAAAGAAATATTTTTATTTAGCATTTCTTTTAAATGTCCTAAAAGTCCAAAACCTGTGACATCACTCATGGCACTTGGATGAAATTTAAGAGCAATTTGACTGGCTTTATAATTTAACTCCATCATGTTTTTAAGCATTATATCTAAATGTTTTTGATTTAACATTTGCGCCTTTAAAGCTGTACTTAAAATTCCTGTTCCTAAAGGCTTGGTTAAAATGATACAATCTCCGATTTTAGAAGTATTATTAGCAATAAATTTACTAGGATGTACTTTTCCTGTAACACTAAGTCCAAAAAAAAGCTCAGTGCTTTCTATAGTATGGCCACCCACAACTAAAGCATTGCATTCTTGAACCTTATCATTTGCACCTTCTAAAAGCTCTTTTAAGATATTTACATCATGATTACAAGTATCAAAACCTACTATATTTAAGGCATTAATTACCTCTGCACCCATAGCAAAAACATCGCTTAAAGCATTTGCTGCAGCAATAGCACCAAAATGATAAGCACTATCTACTATAGGAGTGATAAAATCAAGCGTTTGCACCAAAGCTAAATCGCGGCTGATTTGATATACGCTTGCATCTTCATTATTTCCGATATCACTAAGTAAAGCAGGAGTTTTTTGCATGAAATTTAAAATTGTTTTAAGACCACCCGGGCTTAATTTCGCTGCTCAACCTGCTGCTTTAACAAAATGCGTTAAATTTTGATTTTTATATTGCAGTGTTTTTCCTTATAGAGTAATGATTTTTGCTTTACCAAAAAGCTCGTTTAAAATTTCATAAGCATTGCCTATATTTCCTATTTTAAGTTCTTTGCTTTTATTAAAAAATTCTAGACAAGCTCCACAACTTATGATCTCAATACCTAAATTTTCAAGTTCTTTCATAGCTAAATGTGCTTTATGATTTTCATCAACATTGATTAAAACACTTTCATTTACGCAAAGAATTTTACTTGGAGCATGATCTAAATTTTTTAAGGTACTTAAAAATCCTACAAGTAAATTTTGTCCCAATTCACCCTCACCCACTTTGTCGGTTTTTAAAAATAAAACATTATAATCGTGAATATTTACTTCACTAGAATCAAAATTCTTTTTTTGTACTTTGATGCAAAACTCTTGTGCATTTTCATCTACAATAGGGTTTAAATTTAAAGAGTTAAGAAATTTTACAACATTATTTTTTGAAATAATAGAATTTAAAACAATTTCTAAAATTTCATTTTCTTGAAGTTTTTCAAGAGCGTTTTTTGTTTCAACTATAGGCTGAGGACAAGATAGATTGCGACAATCAATTTTCATTATTTTTCCTTGATATTAGCTTTGAAAAATAATATTATTTTATTACTTGTTTTGTGTTTAAAAATTTTAAATAATATAGAAAAAATTTAAAAGCTCAAAAATGAGCTTTTTTAAAATCTTTTTTTATTCACATCTTCAAGAATTGCCGCAGCAATTTGATTGACTTCATTTGTTATATTATTGGTGACATTTGCAACTTCGACATTTTCCTTAGTTACAGTTTCAAGTTGTGCTATAGCATCGTTAATCTGTGTGATTCCTGCTGTTTGTTCTTTTACAGATTCTGCTACTTCATTTACGCTTTGAACAAGTATATTAATATTTGCCTCGATTTCAGATAAGGATTTTCCTGTTCTTTCCGCAAGCTGTCTTACCTCATCTGCAACAACTGCAAAACCACGCCCATGTTCTCCAGCACGTGCAGCTTCAATAGCTGCATTTAAAGCAAGAAGATTCGTTTGCTCAGCGATATCTTTAATCACATTGACAATATTTTTTATATCATCAGCTTGTGAAGCAACCTCAACTGTTTTTCCACTTACATTTTGCATAGAAGAATTAATCTCCTCTACAGCTGCAGCCGATTGTTCTAAAGAACTCGCTTGTGCATTAGAGCCATCAGCAAGTTTTTGCATAGAATTTTTTAACTCTTCTGACTGATTGGCTAAATCTTTAGCAAAATTTGAAGAAGCTACAAGCATCTTTTTAATTTCTTTGCCTAAAATATTAGTTGTAATCTCAACTTCACCTTTAGCATTAAATACTTCTGTACTAAAATCAAGAGCCTTGTAACTATCAAAAACTCTATTAATTTCATTCATATTAGAACCAATTTTACTTTGTAAAACATCAAGCATCCTATTAAGAACATTTTTAAGTTCTACTAATTGAGGATTTATAGGATTTTTAGTAATTCTTGCAGTTAAATTACCCTTTTCGATTTCTCTAGCAGTTTGCACCGATTCATCTACAGCATTTTGATCTTGTTCTAAAGATATTTGAATCTTTTCAATATTTTCATTTATGATTCTTCCCATTGCTCCTAGCTCATCATTAGCACGAATTTCAATAGCCTTAGGTTCAATTTTTTCATGATTTAAAAAACGGAAAAATGATTCTAAAGAACTAAGAATCACAGGCAATCTAGATGCGACAATTTTTCTTACGCAATAATAAACCACTCCTAAAACAACAAAAATAAAAATAAAAGATGCACCAAGAATAATTAATTGTAATTTTTTTAAGGGTTTAAATACTGAATATTTAGGAGCAGTTACCAAAACTGCCCAAGAACTATCTTGCACTTTAAAACTATTAATCGCAGCATAAGAATCATCACCATCAGAAGCTATATAGTTAAAAACTCCATTTTTTCCTTCACTTATGGCCTTATAAGTTTCTTGTGCACCTTTATTAGGATTGATATCTTTTAAATTTTTTAAAACTAGATTTTTATTTGGATGTATCGCCATAAAACCATCTGAATTTAAAAGAACTCTTAATTCACCATCATATTTTTGACCTTTAGGGTCTAAAAGATAAGTAGCAATATCTGAAAAATCTAAAGTCATGCCTATGACACCTACAACTTGATTTTTTCGATCAAAAATAGGCATAGCAACATTTACAGCATCAAAATCTTGACCTTCTAAATTCATCTTAATAGGACGGCCTATATATACTTTATTTTCCCCATATTTTGCTTTTTTTAATATATCTTGCACAACTTGCAGATTAGCTATTTCATCACTAGCTTGTATTGCTTTTATTCCGCCTTTATTATCCTTTTCTTCATCAGCGTAAAGCATAACAAATTTTCCACTTTGAGTATTAAAAAATTTACTCTCTTCTTTAAAGTATTCTGGCGGATCAATAAGATACAAATAAGTAAAATTAGAATAAGCACTATTATCAAAAGTATTGGTTATAATATTTGTTATATTGTCTATATCTAAATCTTCTTTAGAGGTTGATCTAAACATTTCTGTTAAAGTACCTGAAATACTTTTATTTAAAGCGATCATTTCCCCAAAAATTCCTTGAGTTTGAGTAGCATATTCTTTCGTGATAGAAGCAAGAATATCTTCTGTATTTTTGGTAATATTTTGACTTACTTGTTTTGTGATTAATGAAATTAAAATAACAAGTCCAATAACAACAACAGCTGCCACAGAAAAAATAAGTTTTAAACCTATATTTAAAGATTTAAACATCTTATAACTCCTAAAAAATAAAAAATTTAGATTCTAATTTTAACATATTTTTAAAAAAATAATATTAATTAATTATAAAAAAATTATGTATTAGTATTTTTTGATAGAAGATTTATTTTTTTCCTTTTAAAAACAATTCTTTAAAGCGTTTATTAGCGTATTCTTCTATGTCTTTTTGCAAAATAGAGTAATTTTCCATCAATTCCATAGCTCTAGGAGTAAGTTTTGTTCCTGATTCTTTAGAGCGTCCTTGTCTTGTGCTAACTAAAATTTCTTGAGAATTTTTTTGTAAGGTTTGTAAATGCATCCAAGCTTTTTTATAATTAATCCCCATAAGTTTAGAAGCATGTAATAAACTACCTGTTTGTCCGATAAGTTCTAAAAGTTCTGTTTTTCCTCGACCAAAAAGCAAATCTCCATCCGCATTTTCAATCCAAGTTTTTGTTCTTACTATAAATTGCTTACCTTTTTTTTCTTTAAAACAACCAAGTTGACAATACTTTACATCAACCTTATAAGTTTTTAAAGCTGAACGCATACCTTTAAGTCCACAACCTTCTTTAGCAATATCTCTTGCATCTTTACAAAAAATTCTACGCTTTTCATCTAAACTAGGTTCTATTTTTTTAAGCACTTCAATCTTTGCTTTTTCAAAATCTAAATGTCCAAATTGCCCCAACTCGCAATTATCAATTCTCATGTGATTTTCATCGGCTAATTGTCCGATTTTTTCTATATTTATATTAAATTTCTTTGCAATTTTAAAAGCCGTACCACAATCTAATTTTTCATTGCTATTTAACAATTCTCTCATATATGAGATGATTTCTTTTTCTTGATTTTTATCCATGAATTCTAAATTCTCCACTATAAATATTGATCTTATTTTCTCTAGCAAAACCACAAAGCGTTAAATCAAATTTTCTTGCTATCATAACCCCTAAACAAGTAGGAGCCGTGCGTGAAACAAGCACTGGAATTTTATGCATAACTGCTTTAGCTACCATTTCAGAACTTAGCCTTCCACTAACCATTAAAAAACATTGACTTAAATCAACCCCAGCTAAATGTGCTTTTCCTAAAGCTTTATCTATGGTATTATGTTGAGCTATATCTTCACCTATAAAAAAAGTTTTCTCATCTACAAAAAGCTTAGCCGTATGCACACAGCCTGTTTTCTCGTAAAGCTCGCATTGAGTATAAAAAGTACTCATTTGTTTTAAAATTTCACCTTTGCTAAATTTTGCATCAGAACTAATTTTACTCGCTTCAATCGCTTCTGGATCGATATTTGCAGTATGTGCTCTACCACAACCACTTATAACTACACCTTCAGCATTAAGCTTTGCTAAATTTTCTTTATCAATCTTTGCTTTAATATGCACACTCATACCATCATCTTTTGTTTCTATACTCTCAATATCACTTACTTTCGCAATGATATTTTCACTCATTAAATATCCTATTGCTAATGCCTGTTCATCTACAGGAGTTGCCATTAAAGCACCTACTTTTTCATCATTAATAAAAATTTCAAGCTTAATTTCACGCACTAAAGTATCATCACATGTAAAAGATTCATTGCCTTTATATTTTAAAATTTGAGTTGTAAATAACGGATCCATACCTTATCCTTTAAATATCTTTAAATAATATTATATCAAAAAAACATAAATAACAAATTCACATATGGAAAAATAGATTTTAGATTCAACTTATAAAATAAAATTCGTTCTATTTATTTCAAAAAAGCTTAAAACTACCGCTATGCAATAACATAGCGGTTAAAGATTAAATTTTTACATTAGGATCATAAGAAAAACTAGGTTCAATTTGCTTTTTATTGCTTAATTCTTTATACCAATAAGAATGTAAAATATAAACCTCTTCTTCTTCTTTATAACCACTAATCATAGAATGGATACTGCCTTTGATTGCAAATACTGCCATATAAATATGCACACCAAAAAACACTGCACACACTATACCCAAGAAATTATGCACTATAGCTGAAATTCTTAAAAGTTCAATTTGAGTTAAACCAAAAAGACCTTGAATTGCCGTGGAATTAAAATCAAGAAAATACATAAATCCACCTGTAATTATCATCAAAAATCCACCAAATACAGCTATATAATACCAAGATTTTTGACCAAAATTAAACTTACCTGCAGGTACAGGACGTTTTACTTTGCTTAAATAACCACCTACTATCATCATCCATCTGATATCATAACTTGCAGGAAGCATTCTTTTAATCCACCATAAAAACATAGGGATTATAGAGATGATAAATAAAACCGTTGCAAAAGCATGTAAATTTTTACAAACCCTTACAAAAAGTCCGCCTCCAAAAGTCGCCCCAAACATCATCACAAAACCAGTTGGCACTAAAATCACCCAAGAAATTGCCGCGATAAAATGAAAAAGTCTTTCAAATAATGTAAAAGCATAAATTTTCTTTCCATCGTGTGAAAATTGCTTAGGTCCTATAACCATATAATGCAAAGCAAATGCAGATAATACCGCAATAACAGCGATTAAAGCTATAGTAGCTATATATTCACCTTGCAAAGTTGTCCAAAGTTTGCCAAAAGTATCATAATTTGGGATATTTGTAATACGATGAAAATCCCAAATTTGAGTATCTTGTCCCATTCTCTCGCTACCATAAGCAAATAAACTCACTACGCTTAATAAAAGCGTTACAAATACTTTTCTCATAAGCGTTCCTTTCCTGTGTAAGCAATCTTCCATTCCAAACTTTCCGAAGGATTTGGAATGCCATAATTTCTATTCATAAGTCTATTATGATAAATCTCTTCTATTTTAGAACTTTCACCTACTAAAAGTGCTTTTGTTGAACACATCGCAGCACATACAGGGACTTTTCCTTCTGCGATACGATTTTGACCATAAAGTTCTCTTTCTTTTTCTGAATTCGTTGCTTCAGGGCCACCTGCACACATAGTACATTTATCCATAATGCCTTTATTTCCAAAAACACTATCTTTTGGAAATTGTGGTGCACCAAAAGGACAAGCATAAAGACAATATCCACAACCTATGCAAATTTCTTTATCGTGTAAAACAATACCATCAGCACGGATGTAAAAACAATCCACAGGACAAACGATAGAACAAGGAGCATCATCACAATGCATACAAGAAATAGAAGTTGAAACTTCTTTTCCTCGAATTCCTTCATTTAAAGTAATCACACGGCGGCGGCGAATATGAATAGGAAGCTCATGTGCTTCATCACAAGCTACCGCGCAACCATTACAATCAATACAACGCTCATTATCACAAAAGAATTTCAAGCGTTCTTTTTCTAAATTTGCAAAATTTACCTTACTCATTTTCCATCCTTACTGATTCTACAAAGTCCACCTTTAGTCTCTGGAATCTGACACATGATATCATAACCATAATTTGTTACCGTATTAGCACTTTCTCCGCTTGCATAAGGCTTAGTTCCTTCTGGGAAATTGTGCGTTAAATCCACGCCTTGCATAACTCCTGTAAAATGGAAAGGCAAGAAAATCATATCTTTTGCTACACCTGGATTAACCTTCACTCTTACATGAATTTTAGTACCTTCTGGAGAATGCACCCAAATCATATCTCCTGCTTTAATGTCTTGCTCTTTTGCTAATTCAGGATTGATCTCACAAAACATTTCAGGTGTTAAACGCGTTAGATACATAGATGCTCTATTTTCCATACCTGCACCATTTAAATTCACAAGTCTTGCAGTAACAAGATTAAGCGGGAATTCTTTAGAATAATCCTTAGCTTGTTGCACAGAAACAAATTTAGTATCCACGCGGTAAAGCGCTTTTTGATCTTCAAAACTTGGATATTTTTGCACCAAATCGTTTCTTGGAGAATGTAAAGGCTCACGGTGGAGTGGAATTTTATCTTTAAAAGTCCAAACTACAGCTCTAGCTTTAGCATTTCCATAAGGAACTATGCCTTTTTCTATACATTTAGTTGCTATGATATTGCTATCATCATAAGACCAAGTTGATCCCATTTTTTCTTTTTCTTGAGCACTTAAAGTAATACCTAAAACTTTTTCTATATTATCTTTAGTAATTTGTGGATAACCTGTATCAATAGGTGAATTTAAAGGTGCATTTTTAGCAAGTAAACTCTCTCCTTCATATTCAAGTCCAAAATTGTTTCTAAAGCCCATACCACCTTTTGCTACTTCAATGTCGGTATTATAAAGCACAGGAGAACCTGGGTGCTTATCACTCCAACAAGGCCAAGGAAGCCCGTAATACTCGCCAGCAACTTCGTCTTTTCCTTCTAAAGTTACCTCATCAAATTTATCCCAGTATAAAGTATGCTTTTTAAGCCTTTCAGGACTCCAACCATTAAGCCCTATACTTCTAACTGCTTTTGCAATTTCTCTTGTTGCATTTTCAGGCCAAACAATCTCACCTTTTTCATCGCGTAAAGTCTTGGTAAAGTCTTCATAAAAACCTAATTTTTTAGCAAGCTCAAATAAAATTTCTTGATCTTCCATGCTTTCATAAAGTGGATCTACAACTTTAAATCTCCATTGTCCGCTACGATTTGTTGCTGTTACACTTCCGCTTGTTTCAAACTGTGTTGCTGCAGGTAAAAGATAAATTCCATCTTTTCTTTCTGCAATAATCCCTGCTTCATTTACAAAAGGATCGGCTAAAACTAAAAGCTCTAAAGCTTCCAAACCTTCTTTAACTTTTACTTGTTGTGCAGTCGAAGTAATACCATTTCCCATAACTACTAAAGCTTTTAAAGGCGTTCCTGCATTATCGATAGCATCATTTCCATCTTTTCCATTTAAAGCCGCTGCCCACCATCTAGCAAGTGAAAGCCCAGTTTTATGCATCCAATCTTTGCTTACAAAATTTCCTAAAAGCCACTCATAATCCACACCCCAAATTTTGGCATAGTATCTCCAAGTCGCTTCATTTAAAGGATAATAACCTGGTAAATTTTCGCTCAAACAAGCCATATCTGAAGCACCTTGAACATTATCGTGTCCGCGTAAGATATTAACTCCACCACCAAATTTACCTATATTTCCAAGCACCATTTGCACAATAGGTGCTAAACGTGTATTTGAAGTTCCTACAGTGTGTTGAGTTAAACCCATAGCCCAAATAAGCGTAGTTGGTTTGTTTTTAGCTACTTCGTGAGTGATTTGCACCAAAAGTTCTTTAGAGATCCCTGTAACATTTTCTACTTCTTCGGCTGTCCATTTTGCTGCTTCTTCGCGAATTTTATCGATTCCAAAAACTCTTTCATCAAGATATTTTGTATCTTCTAAGCCTTCATCAAAGATGATTTTTAGCATTCCATACATGAAAGCAATGTCGGTTCCTGGACGAATTCTTGCATAAATATCCGCTTTTGCCGCACTTTTTGTAAATCTAGGATCTACAACGATAAGCTTTGCACCTTTTTCTTTTGCTTTTAAGAAATGTCTAAAACCCACAGGATGATTTACCGCTGGATTTGCCCCAATGATAATGATACATTTACTTCTTTGAATGTCTCCAAGATGGTTTGTCATAGCGCCATAACCAAATGTATTCGCCACACCGGCGACTGTTGCGCTGTGTCAAATTCTAGCTTGATGATCTACATTGTTCGTTCCAAAAAATGCTGCAAATTTTCTTATATAATAAGCTTGTTCATTATTAAGTTTTGCAGAACCTAAAAACATAACACTTTCAGGATTTTCTTTACGATAAGCAGCTAGTTTTTCTCCGATCTCACTTAAAGCTTGCTCATAACTTATGCGTTTCCATTCTCCATTTTCTTTTTTCATAGGATATTTTAAACGCACATGTGAACGCACCATATCGATCATATCAGATCCCTTGCAGCAATGTCCACCTGAACTCACAGGATGATCTTGAGCAATTTCTTGACGCACCCAAACACCTTTTTGCACTTCTGCAATAATCCCACAGCCTACAGAACAGGCTGTACAAACTGTTTTTACTTTTTTACTACCTTCATACGCTTCTTTAAGCTCATCAGCACTCGCTTCTCTTAAAGTTTCACTTCTAGCAAGCAACGGTGTTGCTAGGCTTGAAAGTGCTGCCATTTTAAGAAAAGAACGACGCGTAAGCTTGATATTTTCACCTACACTTGACATTACTCAGCCTTTATATAATATTTTTCCCAATTAGCACTTCTTTGAAAAAGCACTTCTTTTTTCTTACTTTTACCTTTAACCAAATCTTTTCTTTCTTCATCTTTAGCTAGAGCTAAAGTCGTGCTACCAAGCACTCCAGCAGCCCCTAAGGCAAAAGCAGATTTTTTAAGAAATTCCCTGCGATTTTTCACGAGTCCTCCTTTGTTTATTTGCTTCTCTTCTTAAAAATTCTGAACGCGATAGATCGTTTTGCACTTTTTTAGAATTTATTTTTGCAGGTTTTTCCACTTCAAAGCAAAGTCTTTCAAATTCCATAAAAGCCGATGCAATACTTGCAATTTCCTTATATAAATTCGCATTTTTATTCATGAAAACATCGCCTAAAAACTCATCAATGCTTTTATTGATCACTTTTTCAAAAAGCTCTTTGGCTAAATCATCTTCATTTTGCCTTAAAAATTCACTCATCAACAATAAACAAAATCCAACACTATCTTCACTTTCTTTAAAAAATTTTTCATTGCGTCTTATTTTACTTTTGACTAAAATTTGACGCACGCAAAGTAAAGGATTTGAATTTTCAAAACCTTCTTCTATGTAAGAAAAAGTCGTTGGAATGCTATTTTTAAGACTTAAAAAAAGCAAATCATATTCTTTAAAAAATGCTTGTATAGAATTTTCATCATCTAAATGCTTAAGCAAGATATCAAAATTTGATTTTAAATTTTCATCAAATAAACATTCTTGCATTGTCTTTAAATACTCTTGTAATTTTGACAATCTTTCTTCAGAAAATGAAAAAACAAAAAGCTCTCCTAGACATTGATAATAAAGACTTCTAGCTAATCTTAATTTTTCCAAATCCATTAAAGCCCCCATGCATTCAAAATTTTCAAAAATAGCTTTAAATTTTGCTTGAATGAATATTATGCAAAATATACCTAATATTCATTTTAAAGCCGATTTTTAAATCGATTTATCTTAATACTATTTGATTTAAAAATCACTGAATTTCAATAAAATTCCACAAGGATTTAAAATCTTAAAAAAATCATACCAAAGTATTGAAAATTAGATATTTGAGTTGATTTTATATTTGAAAAAATAAAATACTTTGCATAAAATTTATATCTTTGATTCTCTTCCAAATAAAATTAACATTTTATGCAAATTATAAATAATACTAATTTCTTAAAGAATAATCCTTATAAGAAAATTCTCTTATCATTTGAAGTTCATTTTTTGCATTTAAAAGCATGAGATTTGGAAGTCTTATACCATTAAAAGTTGTGTTTTTCACAATGGTGTAATGAATTTGATCTAAAAAAACAATTTTATCGCCGATTTTAAGCTTTTTATCAAAGGCATATTCTCCCATTACATCACCTGCTAAACAAGTATTTCCGGTTAGTAAATAGGAAAATTCGTTTTCTTTTAAGTCTGAAATTTTTTCATTTTCTCTCGTGGCTAAAATTCTAGCATTTAAAACTTCACTTGTATAAGGCATGATGATAGTATCTGGCATATGTGCTTCGCTTGAAGTATCTAAAATAGCAATTTGTTTTTCATTTTCTATGATATCTACTACACTAGCAACCAAATTTCCTGTTTGCCAACCCACTGCTTCACCTGGTTCAAGATAAACTTGTACACCATATTTATCGCTGAAATTTTTACACAAAGCAATAAGTTTTTCAACATCATAGCCTTTTTTGGTGATGTGATGTCCTCCTCCAAAATTCACCCATTTCATTTGCCCTATCCATTTACCAAATTTCTCCTCAAAAGCCTTTAAAACAGCCTCTAAAGCATCAGCACTTTCTTCGCAAAGTGCGTGAAAATGAAGTCCTTCTATAGCATTTAAATCCACATTTTCAAAATCTTTAGCACGAATTCCAAGTCTTGAGTATCTTCCACAAGGATTGTAAAGTTCTTTTGGGGCTAGAGAAAATTCAACATTACAACGAAGACCTAAGGAATTTTTTTGTGTTTTAGCTTGAAATTTATGAAATTGAGCTAAAGAGTTAAACACTATATGATGAGATAAACTGGCTATTTCACCTATTTCATCTTCTTTAAAAGCAGGCGAATAAGTATGAATTTCTTTATCCATGTATTCTTTAGCAAATTTTGCTTCCCAAAGTCCGCTACAAGTGCAACCTTTTAGGTATTCTCCGACAATTTTCATAGCTCCTGAAAAAGCAAAACCTTTTAAAGCTAAAAGCACTTTAGCACCACTTTTTTCACCAACACTTGCTAAAAGCTCACAATTTTTTCTTAATTTATCTTCTTCTAAAATATAAGCTGGAGTTTGAATTTTTTCATAAAACATTATTTTTCCTTGATTAAATTGCTAAAATCATAACAAAATTAAACCAAATTTTCAAAATAAATATTTACTAAAACTAAAAAAATAATGACTATAATATAAAAAATCAAGCAAAAGGAAAAACTAATGAATAGAAGAAATTTTTTAAAATTTAATGCACTTACTCTAGCAAGTATGGGTGTAGCCTATGCAAATCCTATGCACGATATGCACTCCATGCATAAAAATCATTCTATAAATCATGACTTAGATACTTCTTTTATAAACTTTGCTCCAAAAAATTTAAAGCTTTTAGATCCAAAACAATTCCCCCAAGGAGAAATTTTAAAAGCCTT
The DNA here is from genome assembly GCF_001762735.1 of Campylobacter sp. BCW_6461. Lineage (NCBI taxonomy): Bacteria > Pseudomonadati > Campylobacterota > Epsilonproteobacteria > Campylobacterales > Campylobacteraceae > Campylobacter > Campylobacter sp. BCW_6461. The sequence goes on from NZ_MJXJ01000010.1 coordinate 163,326, forward strand.
GCCTTTACTCAAAAATGAAAGTAAAGAAAAAAATATTTTTCGTGCTACCCTAGAAATCAAAGAAAATCATATAGAGCTTATCAAAGGTAAAAAAACCTTATTTTATACTTACAATGGCCTCGTGCCTGCTCCAAAAATAGAAGTTTTTGAAGGAGATAAACTTGAAATTTTAGTCAAAAACAAACTCAAAGAAGCTACAACTATACATTGGCATGGCGTTCCTGTGCCACCTGATCAAGATGGAAGCCCACATGATCCTATCTTAGCAGGAGAAGAAAGAATATATCGTTTTGAAATTCCTCAAGATAGCGCAGGAACTTACTGGTATCATCCACATCCTCATTATACGGCTTCTAAACAAGTTTTTATGGGTTTAGCAGGGGCTTTTGTGATCAAAGCAAAAAAAGATGCTTTAAGTCATTTAAAAGAAAAAGATTTGATGATTAGCGATTTGCGTCTTGATGAAAACGCTCAAATTCCAAACAACAACCTAAATGATTGGCTTAATGGTAGAGAAGGAGAATTTGTACTCATCAATGGACAATTCAAACCTAAAATCAAACTCGCCACAAACGAACGCATACGCATTTATAATGCTACTGCAGCAAGATATTTAAATTTACGCATACAAGGAGCTAAGTTTATACTTGTTGGTACTGATGGTGGACTTATAGAAAAAGCTATTTATAAAGAAGAACTTTTCTTAAGTCCTGCTTCTCGTGTAGAAGTTTTAATCGACGCTCCAAAAGATGGGGAATTTAGACTAGAAAGTGCTTATTATGATAGGGATAAAATGATGGTAGAAGAAGAACCTAATACCCTATTTTTAGCTAGTATTAGCCTAAAAAAAGAAAAATTAGAACTTCCAAAAAATTTAAAAATTTTCAAACCTTTAGAAGAACCTAAGGAATTTAAAGAAATAATCATGAGTGAAGATCATATGCAAATGCATGGAATGATGGGAAAAAGTGAAAATGAATTAAAAATCGCTCTTGCGTCTATGTTTTTAATCAATGGCAAAAGCTATGATTTAAAACGCATTGATTTAAGCTCCAAGCTTGGAGTAGTTGAAGACTGGATAGTGATAAATAAATCTCACATGGATCATCCTTTCCACATACACGGCACGCAATTTGAACTCATCTCATCAAAACTCAATGGCAAAGTTCAAAAAGCCGAATTTAGAGCCTTCAGAGATACTATAAATGTGCGTCCTAATGAAGAGTTAAGACTTAGAATGAAACAAGATTTTAAAGGACTTAGAATGTATCATTGCCATATTTTAGAACATGAAGATTTAGGAATGATGGGAAATTTAGAAGTAAAGGAATAAAATGGTAAAAGTGGAATTTTTAGGCCCTATAAATAAAGAAAATTTAGAACTTGAAGTAAAAAATTTAAAAGAATTAAAAGAAATTTTGCAAAAAGATGAGAGTTTAAAAGAATGGCTAGAACTTTGTGCTGTATCTTTAAATGATGAAATCATTTTTGATGAAAACACCAAGTTAAAAGATGGTGATAAAATAGCACTTTTACCGCCAGTTTGTGGAGGCTAAATGAAACATTTTACACTTTATCAAGGCTCTTTAGATATTCCTAAAATTTATAGCCAATGGTATGAATTTTCCAAGGATAAAAACTGCGGTGCTTTACTGACTTTTTGTGGTATTGTGCGTGAAGAAGGAGGTATTGAGGCACTTAGTTTTGATATTTATGAACCGCTTTTAAAAAAATGGTTTGATGAGTGGCAAAAAAGAGTAGATTTTGATGGTATTAGCTTGCTTTTTGCTCACTCTATAGGCGATGTGGCGGTTCATGAAAGCTCGTATTTTGCAGGAATTTTAAGCAAACAAAGAAAATTAGGACTTAAACTTCTTAATGAATTTGTTGAAGATTTTAAAGCAAGTGCACCCATTTGGAAGTATGATGTGATAAACAAAGAAAGAATTTATGCCAAAGAAAGATCAACCAAACTTTGCGGTGCAGGACTTTTAAAATGATACAAGAAATAGAAGAATTTAGTATTTATGGAGTAAGCGTTAAAACTGATGAGGAACTTGAGAGCGATTTAAACAGCTCTTTAATTTTTCCTTTGTGGAAAAAATTTCATAGCATCTTTGGTGCGCCCGATGAAATTTATAGCGTGTATTATGATTATAAAAACACTCACAAGTTAGAGTATAAAATTTGTGTGGGTATGAAAAATCCTCACGAAAAAGGCGAAAAAATTTGTATAAAAGGTGGCAAATACATGCTTTTTGAAGACTCTGGAAAACCTGAAATCATTGCCCCAAAACTTTGGCAAAATATCAATGAATTTTTTAAAAATTCAAGTCTCCAAAGAAAATTTGACACAGATTTTGAATTTTATACAACAAACAAGACTCAAATTTATATCAGTATGAAGGAATAAAGATGCTAATGTCTTATGAAGAAAGTTTAAAAATTTTACACTCTCATATCAAAACCTATGAAAAGATTGAAAAAATAGCTCTTACAGAGTGTTTAGGACGCATTTTAGCTCAAGACATAAAAGCCCCTAAAAATCAGCCTGAATTTCCAACCTCGGCTATGGATGGTTATGCGATCAAATTTGAAGATCAAGACAAGCCTTTAAAAATTTTAGGCCTCACACCTGCGGGCACTATGCCACAATTTAGCGTACAAAATGGCACTTGTGTAAAAACCTTTACAGGCTCACTCATGAGCGAAGGAAGCGATACTTTAGTCCCTGTTGAAAATATACGCATAGAAAATGATACTCTTTTTATAGAAAAAAAAGTTCCCCAAGCTTTTGCCGTGCGTGCGGTAGGAGAAAACTATAAAAAAGATGAAATTTTACTCAAAAAAGGCACAAAGTTAAATTATAGCGAGATAGCTCTTTTAGCTGAACTTGGATTTTTTCACATTAGTGTGTTTATAAAGCCTATTGTAGGGGTTTTAAGTAGTGGAAGTGAGATCAAAGATCTAGGAGAAGCCTTGGAAAATCCTGCTCAAATCCGCTCTTCAAATCATATCGCCATAGCTAATTTAGCTAAAAATTTAAATTGCGATACAAGGGTTTTTCCTCTTTTAAAAGATGATGAGAAAGCCACTTTTTCCACCCTTGAAAGTGCTTTGCAAAGTTGTGATATTTTGGTTACAACGGGCGGGGTTTCTATGGGAGATTTTGACTTTTTAAAAAAAGCCATCAAAGAATACGAAATCATCATCGATAAAGCCGACATAAAACCAGGTAGACATATCAAAATAGCTAAGGCTAATGAAAAATTCATCATCGCCTTACCAGGTTTTCCTTACTCGGCTATGGTAATGTTTAATCTTTACGCAAGAGAGATTTTAAACTCTTGGTTACTTCAGCCTAAAGACTATATTTGCAAAGCCTTTTTACAAGGAAGTTACAAGAAAAAAACACCTTATTTGGAATTTGTCGCTTGTAACATAAAGTTTGAAAATGGACGCATTTTAGCCAATCTTGAAGGCAAAAAAGAAGGCTCTAGTGCGATTATAAACAATCTTAACAATAAAGCTGCCCTTATGGTGGCGCCAAAAGAATGTGAAATTTTAGAAAATGAAAGTTTAGTGGATATTATCTTTATGCCTTAAAATTATTTAAATAATTTTATTTCGATTTTAATCAACCCTAAATTTCAATAAGTTTCAAATTCGCAACCTCCTTTTAGTGGAGTAATTAGCCCTAGCGGAGTTTCAATCCACTAGGGTTTATTTTAGTCCCTTTTTAAATTTCTTTATGGTAAAATTCTAAAATTGTTTCATTTTCATTAGTAGCTGTTTTAGTCCCTTTTTAAATTTCTTTATGGTAAAATAGATATTTACCAGATAATGAAAATTTCGGGGTTTTTTCATGAAAAATAGCAAAAATTATGCTATAATCTCATAAGAAATTTAAAAAGGGACTAAAATAAAGAGTTTGCGGGACTCTGCGGGGTTACAATCCCCTAAAACCGCTTTTAAAATTCAAATAAATTTTGCTGATGATATTTTTCTTGTTTTTTGTTTAGTTGTATTTCTTCATTATTTGAATTTTTGTATTTAAATTCTCCATGACTATCTATATCAAAAAGTGTTAAATTGGTTTCGTTATTAACTTTTTCATTAAAAACTATGCCACCAAGCAAAAGCTCCATTTTATCAAATTGCTTTTCAGTGATGATTAAAGCCCTTACATTTCCATAAGGTGGCAAAATCTTTTTTACATTTTCAATAGAACTTTTTGCAGAACTTAAACCCTTGCAAATACGCATATAAACGCTAAATTGCAGCATAAAATAACCTAATTTTATAAGATTGTTTCTAAATTTACTTGCTAGTTTTTGCTCTTTTTTACTTTTAGTAGGTACATCAAACATCAAAAGCACGCGCATAAATTTATCTTCAATCATCAAATTTCACTATCTTTAGTTCATCTTCATACAATAAAGCATTTTTAAAATTTGCCACATAATGATTTATCGCTCTGTTTAAAGGATAATTTTGCCCATCAAAATTGATTTTGCTTTGTAAATTGCCAATCAACGCTCTTTTGTCATCTTTGCTTAAAAACTCACTTTCACCCTTAAGCTTTAAAACACAATCATCAACACTAGCCCTAAACACTTCTATCAAATCATCACAAAGCGCAAAAGAATTATAAATATTATCGTGCTTAATGCCAAGCCAAGGCAAAAGCCCACTTATACAAACTGCTCTAATAATACAAGCCCTAATGATTGCATAGCCATAATTTAAAGCAGAATTTTCAAAGCAAAGCTCATCTCTTGAAAAAGAAGTCCCAAACAAAGTTTTAAAATAAAGCGCCGCCGCAACAGCTTCAATATTTTTACTATCATTTAAGCTTACTTTTTTAGCCAAATTTATAAGCTCATTGCTTTGCTCTATTTTATTGTATTTTTTTAAGATAAAGGCTTGATTTAGGATTTTATTTTTAATGATTTTTTGCCATAAAATAGCCTTTTTTTGAGCACTTACATTCATTTGCTCTTTTGCGATTTTTGCACTTTGAAAATGCCCTAAAAAAGGAGTAAAAACACCATTTATACTATGAGTTTCATCGCAGGTTAGCAAGATGATTTTATGCCTTGCAAAAGCGTTAAAAAGTGCGGAACTAATGCTTACTTGTAAGCTTTCTAAAACGATGATATTTATATCTTTTAAAAACAATTTGGCTATATTTTCATCTTGCTTAATCACAAGATGATTTAGCTCTAAATTTAGCTTGGCATTAGAGCTAATAAGCAGTGTTTTAAAAGCTTCATCGTAACTCATTTTTTAAAATCTTCTCTTTGTCTAAACTCAGCCTTTGTAACTTCCCCAAGTGCTGAAACTATGTATTTTTCAAATACTTTTAGATTTTGAATTCCTATGCTTTTTGCGATTACTTCTTTTTCATTTGCATTTTTAAACAATATTTTTTGATTTTTGCTTAGCGTTTCAAATTTATTATCGTGTTTTGAAACAATCAAACTAACAGTAGAGCTTGTAAAAGCATTATAATAAACAAATTCTGGCTCTTGCATATCTTTAGTTTGAATTAAAATCAAACTATCTTTGTATAAAGAAAAGCAAAACTCATAATTTTCATCCATTAAAATCCAGTCTTTTATCTCACCTTTTTTACTTCGTGCTACAGCTTTATTTGGTAATACTTTTAAAGCAAAATCCATAGTATAAATTGGCACAGCATAAAATTTATTTGTCTTTTTGTGTTTAAAAATATCCACTCTAAACATATCGCCATTTTTAACTATTTTACCATTTACTTTGCGGATTTTACCAAGCTCTAGGGCTTTTAAAACTCCTTCTTTTCCGCCGTATGATTGATAGAATTCTTCTTCTTTTCTAAATGTTTCTTCATGTAAAGCTCCGCTTGGCTTTTTTCTCTCAGGTTTTGAGACAAAAATTTCATCAATTTTATCTAAAACCTTTTGCCTAAAACCACTAAAAGGCTCAAAAAACTTCCTTTTGTTTTTATAATCTAATTCACTATTTTTTTTGCATAAAGTTCTGCACTGTTGCTTTCTTGCTCTTTTTTAAAATCTGAAAAAGCCTTTACGATAGAGTTGTTTGCATAAGCAATAATTACTGCATCGATGGCGTGATGAAGATGGTTATTTCTATCCTTAGCGCTAAAGCCCCAAGTGTGTCTTAAAGCCGATGTAAGCATACCGCTTTTTGCTTCTACATGCACTTTTGAGCCTTTTTGTGTGTCGTTTAACTTTGTATTTTCATCATCGCTTAAAGGTAAAAAATCTAAATAATCTTTAGTGTAGTTTAAAACAAGCCTTGCGATGTAGCGAGTATCGTTTAGATTTCTATCTTTAAAGTCTTTTTGCTCTTTGTCTTTGTAATTTTTATCTAAAATTCTTTTTTGCTTTTTAGTAGGTAAATTTTTTGCTAAAACTTCAATTTTCTGCCATTTTGCACTATCATTGCCAAAGGCTTCAAAGGGGGTTTGATTAAGTTTTTCTTGATTTTGCTTGGTAAAAACTAAAACTTTATTCATATAAGAATCATCAAAACTTCTAGAATAAGGGTAAATGTGATCAATTTCAAGCATTTTTTCATCTTGCAAATCACTAATTTTAATCTTTTCTCCACTATAAGCACAAAATTCTTTTTGTTCTTTAAATAATCTTAATTTTAAAATATTTTTGCTATTTATTTTTAAGCCTAGTTTTTCACATTCAAGTTCGGCGTCTTTTTTGGCCTTGTAGTTTTCATTTTGCTCTTTTTCTATTTTAGCTCTTTGGCTGTAATTTTTACCTACTTCTCTTGCTAATTCAATGTTTATTTTATGCACTTTGCCGTATTTTTTAAGTAAAGCATTTAAGACCTTTCTGTATTCTTTAATCGCTCTTAAAACCACAGGATTAGTTACCTCATCTTTATAATAAGTTTCATTAAATGCGGGTAAAAAATCTTTTTTATCTTCATTGATTGCTACTTTTAAATTAAGCTCATTACAAGCTTCATCGTATTTTTTACCTTCAAGCATTAAAGGAGTGATAAGTTTTAAGGCTTTAAAACTTATATTTAAATGGTCTTTAAATTCCAATTTGCTTAAACTATCAATTTGATTTTGATTTAAATCATATTTTGCTAAAGCCTTTTTAAGCTTAATCTCATCTTTTATAAGGGTAATATCTTTTGCTATTTCATTTAAATCATCTTGGCTTAAACTATGATCACCTAAGGCTTTTATAAATTCTTTATATTTTTTAAACTCAATAAAATAAGTTCCTTTTTCCCCTTTAAATTCATAATCATCGCTTAAGCCCAAAAGCTTTTTTGTTTGTTTATAAGTTAGAGTGCCGTTTTTTAAAACTTCATTCAAAAGGGCGTTTAAATCATCTTTTGTATATAAAATTCCTTCAGTATTTTTAAGATTGTTTAAAAGATTGATAATTCTTGTAAGTGCTACAAACATAAAAGCTAAGGGCGAATTTTTTGGCGCTCTTTTTTCATCGGTAAAAAAACTACAATTTCCCACCAAATGAGAAAAATCTTTTAAAGCCCTTTTATAAAATGCTACACTAAGCACCTCTTCTTCAAATTTTTTTGAAAAAGAAAAGCCAAATTCTCTTTGTTTTTTAAAAATAAGCTTTAATTCATCTTTTAAAAAACTTTGCGCTATGCAGCGTTCATAACTTTCTTTTTTATTTCTAACATTTGTAAATTCTTTGGAATTTTCTTTGAATTTTTGAAAATACTCTTTATAAAGATACTCGCCCACACTTTGATAATTTGCTAGTTTTTCTTCATTTTGCTTGATAGCTTTTAAAATCGCACCTTTTTCTTTATCATCACTATTTTTAATATCATCATAGCCACGCCTTTTTGCAATATGTAAAATCACTCTTGCAAAATCTTGCTTACTTAAAAGCTCGTTTAAAGCTCTAAATCTTAACTCATAAGGGCTAATTAAAGATCCTTTATAAGCCTTGGCTAAACTTTCATCAAAGCTTTGATAATCTTCGTAATTTAACTTAAATTCATTTGCGATTAAATGTTTTAAGTGATTTAGCCTTGCTTTGCGTCTAGCAAGGCGTTTTCTAGCACTTCTTGCAAGGCGTCTTGGCAAGGCTAAGGATTCTCCTGTTTTGGGATTTTCAGCCTTTGTAAAAATCCTAACTCCACAATCTTTTAACTCATCATTTTCACTAAATGCCCAGCCAATAGAGCTTATTCCTATATCAAATGCCAAAATTCTTGCCACACTAGATCCTTTTTAATATTTATGATTTGTGTATAATTATAATACAAAAATCATTTTTTTAAACAAACATAAACTTTTCAGTAACCAAACTATATATGTTAATTTTATAATACAAAAAACAAGTAATTTTTAAATAAAAAATATTTTTTATTTAAAAATTTAGATAAAATCCAATTTATTGTAAATTCAAGAGACCCTATGCTAATTTTTATGATATACTCAAAAAAATACGATCCCATTTTTGTATTTTTCTTTCAAATATTATCTTGCTTATTTTTGCTTTTTATATCACAGGAACACCTATACCAAAAGCTCCAAGCAGAGAGTATACAAGCTTTTAAATGTTTTACTTGATAGTTATCTTTTATCACAGCGACTTTTAAAAGTCAGCTTTCTGGAGCAGGGCTTATTATCATGAGTGTGGCAGGCTTTACTGCTTACATGAAACATATCAATGCTTCGGCAAAACTTGCTTTTTTAGCAAATAAACCCTCAGGAAAAATCAAAAAATAAATACTTAATTTTAAGTGGAACTTTTGTTATTGGAATGGCTTTAAAAATCGTCATTTCTAGCTATGCTGGATTGCTTTTGTTAGCATGTATTTATCCTGTTTTAATCTCACTTAAAATCCGTCCTATTACAACTGTATGTGCGCTTTCTTTAATTGCACTTGATTATGATCCAAAAGATGGAAATTCAATCAATATGGCAGATATGGTAGGACAAAGTGATAATGTCGTAGGGCTTTTTTTAAATTACCAAATTTATAGTGTGATTGCCTATGTTGTAGTTATTGCCATCTTGATTCCTTTTTATTTTGCTTGGATTGATAAAAGAGATAAAGAAAAAGGTGTTTTAAATGATGAAGTTGAAATTCCGCAAATCATTGATCCTAAATGCCCTACTTTTTTACATACTCTTTCCTTGGTTACCTGTTGTATTTTTATTTATAGCATATTTTTTTACTATCAAGCTCGATGTTGTGAAGCAAATTTTGTAAGAATTTCTTTAGTTTTTCTTGTTGAATTTGCAAGACACAGAAATGCTAGAAAATTAGGCGAAGATATGATGGTGATTTTAAAAGGCTATGGCTAAAATTTTTATCTCAGTCGTAAGCATAATCATCGCCGCTGGAGTATTTGCTGAAGGCATTAAAGCACTTGGTGGAGTTAATATCCTTGCTAACGCGGTTTCAAATCTTGGAACAGGAAATTTTGCATGGTTTGGAATTCTTTTGAGTATAGCTATTTTAAGCTTTTTAGTTTATTTTGCCACAGTGATTATGGGAAGTGGAATTGCTGCTTTTAATGCTTTTGGAAAACTAGCTCCTGATATAGCTACGAAATTAGGCATTGCACCTATTACTCTAGTTTTACCTGTAGAAATTGCATCTTGTTTAGGTCGCGCAGCTTCACCAATAGCAGGCGGAATCATAGCTTTAGCTGGATTTGCAAAAGTAGCTCCAATGGATATTATAAAACGGACCACTCCTCTTTTACTTATCGCTATGCTTGTAAATGTACTTGTAGCCTTTTATCTAGCACAAACCAATCCTTTGCCAAAAGAACAAAACACTACAAAAATAGAACTTAAAATAAAAAAATAAAGCGTATGACGCTTTATTTTCATTCTAAAACAATACCTTCATTAATGCAAATTTCGCCGATAATAAAGGCATCTGAATTTTCTAAAACCTTACTTACATTAGAAGGATCTACAACCATTACTAAACCCACTCCCATGTTAAAGCTTCTATACATTTCGCTTTCTTCTACAGCCTGTCCTATAATATAAAAAATTTCAGGAGTTTTAAGATGGTGTTTGCGTATAGTTGCACCCATGCCACGAGGCAAAACGCGTGGTAAATTTTCTACTAAACCACCCCCTGTAATATGAGCTAGAGCACTAATATAAGGCTTTAATGTAAGAAAATCACGCACATAAATCCTTGTAGGCTCTAATAAAATATCAATTAAATTTTTATCCTCTATCTTGTCATCAAATTTTAATTTTAAACTTTCAAAAAGTACTTTTCTAGCTAAAGAATAACCATTTGAATGAAGTCCTGAACTAGGAAGTGCCAATAAAATATCACCATTTTTAACAAATTTACTTCTATCGATCTCATCTTCTTCAGCCATACCCACTGCAAAACCCGCAAGATCAAAATCATCTTTTGCATACATTCCAGGCATTTCAGCAGTTTCTCCGCCGATTAATGCACAATTTGCCATCTTACATCCCTTGGCAATGCCTGATACAACAGCCTTTGCTACTTCTACTTCAAGTTTAGCTGTAGCATAATAATCTAGAAAAAACAAAGGCGTAGCAAAATTACAAATCAAATCATTCACGCACATTGCTACTAAATCTTGTCCTATAGTATCATATTTTTTAGCATCAATTGCCAAGCGAAGCTTGGTACCAACTCCATCTGTTGCACCTAAAATCACAGGCTTTTTAAAACCGCTTGGCATTCTAAAAGCACCAGCAAAAGAACCAATTCCGCCTACAACATTATCATTAAAAGTTTCTTTAACCAAAGGTTTTATAGCCTCTACAAAGGCATTTCCATTATCTATACTTACGCCTGCATCTTCATATGAAATTTTCATTTATTTTCCTTTAAGAACTAAAAAGGTATTTTAACGAAAAAAGTTTTAATAAGGCATAAGATGAAAAATGCTTTTTTTGTAACCGCTTCAATTGCTTGTGGTAAAAGCACTTTTATAGAAATAGCGAATTCTTTAGGCTTTAAAAGCATTAGCGCAGATAAAATTGCTCATAAAATTTTAGATGAAAATGCTTTAGAACTTGAAAAGATTTTTTCTCCCTTTAACTTAAAAAATTTACTCACAAAAGAAAAGAAAATCGATAGAAAAATCCTTGGAGAAATTGTTTTTAACAACAAAGAAGCTAAAAAAACCTTAGAAAATTTCACTCATCCTAAAATTCGAGCTAAAATTTTAGAACAAATGCAAATTCTAGATAAAGAAAATAAAGCTTTTTTTGTAGAAATTCCTCTTTTTTTTGAAAGCGGTGCTTATGAAAATTTAGGCAAAGTCATTGTAATTTACACACCTAAAGAATTAAGCCTTAAAAGAATCATGCAAAGAGATAAGCTCAGCTTAGAAGCTGCAAAAGTGAGACTTGATTCTCAAATAGATATTGAAGAAAAACTTAAAAAAGCAGATTTTATCATTAAAAATACTAATTCTTATGTCGATTTTAGGCAAGAATGTGTTAAAGTAATACAAGAAATTTCTAAAGGAAAAATGTGAAATTTTATAAATATTGTGCAAGTGGGAATGATTTTGTCATAACAAATGCTGATAGAAAAGAAGATAGAAGTGCTTTAGCTAAAGAACTTTGCAATCGTTATGAGGGCATAGGTGGGGATGGCTTTATCGTGATATTGCCTCATGAAAAATACGACTTTGAATGGGAATTTTATAATAACGATGGCTCAAGGGCTGCTATGTGTGGCAATGGCTCAAGGGCTGCGGCACATTTTGCACATCATATTAACAAAATAAATCCTAACATGAGTTTTTTAACCGGTGCAGGAATAATAAAAGCAAAGGTAAATCAAGATAAAGTTGAAGTATCTTTAGGCAAAATAAAAAGCGTGCAAAATACTTTTGAAGAATTAGGAAAAACTTGGCAACTTTGCGACACTGGAGTTCCACATCTAGTGCATTTTTGTCAAAATTTAGATGAATTTGATACAATACTTTGTCAAAAAATGAGACAAAAATATAATGCCAATGTTAATTTTGTAAAAATTTTAGATGAAAATCATTTAAAAGTTCGTACCTATGAACGCGGAGTTGAAGATGAAACCTTAGCTTGTGGCACAGGAATGGGGGCTTGTTTTTATCTGGCATTTTTAAATAAAAAAGTACAAAATAAAGTTAAAATAACTCCTAAAAGTGGTGAAGAGGTTGGGTTTACATATAAAAATGAAGAATTGTTTTTTGAAGGAAAGGTAAAGTATTGTTTTGAAGCCAATTATAATTTTTCTTAGTCTTTTTCTAATCCCACTTTTTGCTGATGATCTAAAAAATGGCTTTGGAGAGGAATATTACAAACTTGATATAGATCAAAAAAGACAAATTTTTTTTATAAAAATGAATGAAATGTTTGATCAAAGCTTTAAAAAAATTGAACAAGAAAGAGCTTTTATTGAAGCCTTTTTTAAAGATGCTTACAAAACAGGCTTTAGGACTTCAAATCAAACAAATCTTGAAAAACTTATCACGATAAAAAACAAATATCGCATTGAAAATCTTTATGATTTTGCAGAATATAAAAAACGTATTCAAAAAATTCCAAAATCCATGGGTATAGCCCAAGCTTTAGTTGAAAGTGCTACAGGTACAAGTCGCTTCGCAAGAGAAGCAAATAATCTTTTTGGAGAATGGACTTGGGGTGAGAAAGGTTTAATTCCTGATTTAAGACATCCAGATAAAAAACATAAAATTAAGATTTTTGATAGTCTGCAAGATAGTGTTTACTCTTATGTTTTAAATTTAAATCGTCATTTTGCTTATGAAAAGTTTCGCGATGCAAGAGCTAAATTTGCAAGCGAAGGCAAAGAGATAACAGGACTAGAGGCTATTAAAACTTTAGATTCTTATTCTGAACGCAAGGGATATTATATCAATCTTATTACAAAAATCATCAAACGATACAACCTTGAAAAATACGATACAAACTCAAATAACACCTAAAATCCAAGTGAAAATTTATCAAAAGATATGACTTCAAATTTAACCCCTTGCTCAAAAAAACTATCCTCGCTTGAAAGAGTGATAAAAATCACATGAAAAATTCCAAGTTCTAAAGCCTTTGGTAAAATTTTCTTAGTACGTAATTTAATCAAATCAATATCTAAAGTTGGACTTGAAATATAAGCAATTTTAGATATTTGGCTATAAAAGTTAAAGTATTTGTTATAAAAAAAATCTTCTTTAAATTTAAACAACTCGCTTAAAACTAAATTTTCAAATAAATGCGAAAAATCCTTTGAAATACAAAGATTATTTCTTAGGCCAAAATCTTTAAAATAAATCTTTTGAAGTTTTTTTTCATCATGTTTTAAAGTATAGATCACATAAGTATTTTCTAATTTTTTTATAGCTTGATAAACACTATCTTTTGAAGTTTTTAATCTTTTTTTAAGTTCTATAAATATCTTAGAAATACTGATTTGCTGACCCAAATTTAAAGCTAAATACTTTAAAATTTCTAATTCTAAAAGAGTAAAGCTTTGTCTTAGAAGTATGTTTTTTTCTCCAAATTTACTGCGTCCACTTTGTAAAAAAAGACCTACTAAATTATTTATAGGTAAATTTTTCTTACTTACACTAATAAATTCTTCAAAATCAAAATAATCAAGTTCAAGCTCTTCAAACCCATTTATATTTAAATCTTTTATATTTGTACTTAAGATGATGGGAATTTTAATTTTTTCTAAATTAGGGATAAAATCCAAATTATAAAGGCAAAGAATTTTAATTTGTAAATTTTCATTCAGAAAATCAGCAAGTCTTTCTAAACTTTGTTTTTCAAAGCGTGTATCATATAAATCTAAAAACAAAATTTCACTTGCTTTAAATTGAGATAAAAAATTAAAAATAAGTGTTTTTTTACCACAAAATCGTGGGCCTTTTATGATAATATTTGGTTTTGAAATTTGATTTTTTCTTTCATAACTTACTTCAAATTTAGGGTGATTTTCATAAAAAAAATTAAGTACTTTCAATTTTATCCTTTAAAAAAGGATATTATAACCTAGTTTGTATAATTGGGGCATAAAGCCCCTTAAATTACATTTTGCAAGCACCCTGTAAAGTAGCACCTATCATCCAAAGACTTTTTTCATATTTTGCAATATTTTCTTGCGCAAAAGCAGCTGTTGTGGTATCACTTTCTTTTTCTGCTGCTTCATTGAGTTTTTTAAATTCTGCTAAAAGATATTCATAATCTTGTTTGATCAGTTCTATGACTTCAAGCGGAGTAAAGCAATCTTTTGCAACTTTTGGACTTTTTGCATTTTCCATTAAAACTTTTTGGCAAGTGATAGCTTTTTCGCCAAGTTGTAAAACTCTTTCAGCACAACTATCAAAAAGTTCTGCCATTTCTTCATAAGCTTTTTCTGTGTACTCGTGTATAGAAAAAAATTGCAAACCTTTTACATTCCAGTGATAATTATGAAATTTAACCCATAGATGATGAGCATCTGCTTGCATTTGTAATAATTGTTTTGTAACTGACATGATTGACTCCTTTTTTTAATTTTTAAAATTATAACATAAAATTCTTAAATAATAATTATTATTAATTAAAAATTTTTATTATAATTTTAACTTAAAATTATTATACTCTTTTTTAATGAATTTTGATTAAGAATTTAATATATTTTTTAAGATCAACTTTCCAACTTCCACACCAGGTTGATCATAGGTGTTAATCCCTAGCATAACACCGCAAGTTGAAGTAAAAAGTTCATAATAATACATCAAATATCCCGCATGCCAAGCATCAAGTTTTTCAAGTTCTATCACATCAACACTCAAATTTTCAGCGATTAAAGCGTGCATAGTTGCATTACATTGAGCGTTTAAAAGTTCGTGAAGATTGACTTTATTACTTAAAGAATCTAAAAATTTAAAATGAATATCAGGGATAATAGGTGCTTTTTGAGCGTCTTTGATTTTTAAAAAAGTTACAGTTTTATTTTTAGGTCCATCCATAATGAGTTGTAAAAAACTATGCTGATCTCTTGCTCCAATGAGTGCAATAGGAGTTAAACCTATACGTTTATAGCCTTGCTTTTTACCTAAACTTTCAGCAATAAGCTGGATATACCATTCATTAAAGCCTTTAAAAGCATCACTATATGAAAAAAGTACATTGATATTGGCATTTTTGTGTGTGCAATAATGATAGGCTTTTTGTAAAATTTCATCTTTTTTATGAGTAAAAAAATCTTCAAAACAAGCTTTAGCTCCTTCTAAAAGAGCTTTGGCATTATAGCCACAAAAACAAAGCGGAACTATACCTACGGCTGAAAGTATGCTAAAACGACCTCCTACATTTGCAGGGATAAAAAAGCATTTAATACCTAAATTTTCACCTTCTTGATGAAGTTTTGAATCCTTATCGGTAATAAAAACAAAGTATTTTTTTAATTCTTGCATATCAAGTTTAAAATGTTCAATAAGAAGTTTAAAAAGCGATACA
The DNA here is from genome assembly GCF_001762735.1 of Campylobacter sp. BCW_6461. Lineage (NCBI taxonomy): Bacteria > Pseudomonadati > Campylobacterota > Epsilonproteobacteria > Campylobacterales > Campylobacteraceae > Campylobacter > Campylobacter sp. BCW_6461. The sequence goes on from NZ_MJXJ01000010.1 coordinate 178,811, forward strand.
ACTTCTATAGTACTACCTGTTTTGCTGATGATTAAAAACAAACTTTCCTCAAGCTTGATTTTTTCTAAAGTCTTATTAAAAGAATGTGAACTTGTGTTATCGAGTATAAAAAGTTCTCTTTGGTTGCTTTTTTCATTAAAAAGCATATCACGCAAGGCTTTTACACCACAACTTGAACCACCCATTCCCACTAAAACGATATTTTTTATGTGTTCTTTGTCTTTGATAAAAGCCAAACTCTCATCGATTAAATTCAAACTTGTATCAATAAGATGATAATACCCTATATCTCCACTTTTTACCTCATCATTAATACGATTTGCATAAGAACTTATAGTGTGAATTTCACTTTGCTTAAAAAAAAGTGTATTGTTTAACATTTACTTTTCTCGTAAAAATAATTTGTCGCTTCTACAAAGCCTTCTACACTTCCACAATCAAAGCGTTTTCCTTGAAATTTATAAGCTAAAACCATACCATTAGTTGCTTGAGTTAAAAGCGCATCGGTAAGTTGGACTTCACCATTTTTTCCCGCTTTAGTATTTTCTAAAATTCCAAAAATATCAGGAGTTAAAATATATCTTCCTATGATAGCAAGATTACTTGGAGCTTCATCAGGACTTGGTTTTTCTATCATAGAATTAACCATGATAAGATTTTCTTCTACAAAATTTCCAGAAATTACTCCATAGTTTGAAACTTGCTCTTTTGGTACTTCCATCACAGCTATGATGGTGCAGCGATATTTTTCATAAATTTTTACCATTTGAGCCATAACATTTAAGCCTTCTTCATTAACACACAAATCATCAGCCAAAATTACGCCAAAAGCTTCATCGCCAACCAAAGGTCTACCTTTTAAAACCGCATCACCTAAGCCTTTCATTTGATTTTGTCTTGTAAAAGTAAAGGTACAACGATTGATCAAAGAGCGAATTTCATCAAGTAAGTATTCTTTTTTTGTACCTGAAATTTGATGTTCAAGTTCATAAGAAATATCAAAATAATCCTCCAAAGCTCTTTTTCCACGCCCTGTGACAAATCCCATATTTTCCATTCCTGCTTCTAAAGCTTCATCAACTCCATAATGGATCAAAGGCTTGGTTAAGATAGGTAACATCTCTTTAGGTAAAGTTTTTGTTGCAGGTAAAAATCTCGTCCCATAACCTGCCGCAGGGAAAATACAAGTTTGAAGCATAAAAATTTCCTTTTATTTTTTTATCATTATAGCTTATTTTTATGAATTTTCATGCAACTAGGCAAAGTTCTTTTTACCTTGTTATTCAAACTCTGCCTTAGCTAATTTAACAATGGTTTCTACTACTTTAGAATCTTCAAGTGTTGAAATATCCTGTTTGATTTCTTCACCTCTTGCTATAGTTCTTAAAATTCTTCTCATTATTTTACCACTTCTAGTTTTTGGCAAATCTGGAGTATAAAGAATTTTTTCTATTTTAGCTATAGGTCCTATTTCTACTCTTAAAATGTCATTAAGTTCTTTTAAAGTTTCTATAGCTCCGCCAAGATCACAACTGGATGCAGGACTTAAAACCACAAAAGCAAACAATGACTCGCCCTTAATCGTATCCAAAATACTCACTACAGCTGATTCTGCTACACTTGGATGTTTAGCAATAGCGCTTTCAATTTCAGCCGTTCCTATACGATGTCCTGCAACATTAACCACATCATCTGTTCTTCCTGTGATGGTAATATAACCATTTTTATCATAAAAAGCACCATCGCCACTAAAATATACAGCTTTTCCATCTTTTTTAGCTTGAGAAAAATAACTTTCTATATAGCGTTCATCATTGCCCCAAATTCCACGAATCATCGAAGGCCAAGGTTTAGTTATACAAAGCAACCCATCTTCACCTTCATCTTTTTTATTGCCTTCTTCATCAATAACTTCTGCAAAAATCCCTGGCAAAGGCAAGGTGGCACAACCTGGTTTTAAAGGAGTGGCGCCTGGTAAAGGCGTGATCATATGCCCACCTGTTTCTGTTTGCCACCAAGTATCGACTATAGGACTTTTAGTTCCCCCTATTTCATCATAAAACCACTTCCAAGCACTAGGATTGATAGGCTCTCCAACCGTTCCAAGCACTTCAAGCGTACTTAAATCATATTTTCTTGGCTCATTAGGTGCATCAGCATGAAGCATTCTTATGGCAGTTGGCGAAGTGTAGAATTTGCTTATTTGATACTCTTCTATCATTCTCCACCAACGCCCAGAATTTGGATAAGTAGGAGTTCCTTCATGCATTATAGTCGTTGCTCCACATGCTAAAGGCCCATAAACTACATAAGTATGTCCTGTAATCCAACCCACATCAGCACTACACCAATAATTATCATAATCTTTAATATCAAAAACCCATTCCATAGTCATTTGTGCCCAAAGTATATATCCTGCACTTGCATGCATAACTCCTTTTGGCTTGCCTGTTGATCCTGAAGTGTAAAGCAAAAACAACAAATCCTCACTATCCATAATTTCGGGTTCACACTTATAAGACTCATTTTTCACAAGTTCGTTATAAACATAGTCCCTTCCTTTAATATATTCTATAGGCTCATTATTGCGTATAACTATAAGTACTTTTTCTACACTTTCACACCCTTCACTTAAAGCCTTATCTACTGCAGGTTTTAACATATAAGGTTTGCCACGACGAAAAGCACCATCAGCCGTTACTACAAGTTTAGCTCCTGCATCTATAATTCTATCTCTTAAGGCTTCAGGAGAAAACCCTCCAAATACTACACTATGAATAGCCCCAATCCTTGCGCAAGCTAACATTACTATAGCTGTTTCTGGAATCATAGGCATATAAATTACAACCCTATCGCCTTTTTTTACTCCGAATTTTTTAAGCAAATTGGCCGCCTTGCAAGTTTCATGCAATAATCTTCTATAAGTATAAACTTCATAATCTCCCATTTCACCTTCAAAAATCAAAGCAGCTTTATTGCGTCTTGTTTTCATATGACGATCAAGACATTGATAACTTACATTTAAAGTTCCACCTTCAAACCATTTATAAAATGGAGCTTTATCCTCATTTAACACTCTTGAAAAAGGCGAAAACCACTCGATCTTCTCAAGTGCTTGTCTTTTCCAAAAACCTTCAAAACCTTCCTTGGCTTCATCGCATAAATCATAGTATTCACATAAATTTTTTATACGAGCATTACGAGAAAATTCTTTACTTGGCTTAAAAAGCTCTTGATTATTTTGATTAAGCATAAAAACTCCTTATATGGTTATTTTTAAACATTATATAAGAGTTTATTTGTATTAAATACAAATTTAAAAAATAATTAATATAAATTTTATAAAAAATGGGAATATTTGTAATATTTTATTTAAATTTTATAATGTATGTTAATTTAAGAAACATATTGCATCTTCATAAAAATAAAGACTGAGTTCTTCGTATAATTTTAAATCGAATTTTAAAAATTCTTGTTTTTCTAAGGCAAATTCTAAAATTTTATCCATACAACTTACCCTTATAAAAACATCACTTTTCCTACTTCTAAGTGCTATAATATAACATTTTTCTAAAATAAAATCATAATTATTTTTTGGGATATTTTTAGAATTAAAAAAAGAAATTTTATAAGGATCAATCGCAATTTTACTTGGAGGTTTTTTAAAATCTTTATATTTTTTACAATTACTAAAATCTATAAAATTACAAAATTTCACACCTTGATTTTCTAGTTCAAAAACATTAGTATTTTCAAATTCTAAAATTTCTCCACTGTGTAAATAAAGCTTTTTTTGCGCCAAAGAATCTAAAAAATGTTTATCATGACTTGCGATTAAAAAACCTGTATTGAAATTTTCATGCATTTTAAGAATAGCTTTTTTAAATAAAAGTGTAGTATTTTTATCCAAAAAAGCACTTGGTTCATCAAGTAAATAATACTTCGCTCTTACGCTTAAAGCTATAGCAAAAGCTATTTTTTGACTTTGTCCTGATGAAAGTTCATTAGGATGTTTACTTAAAAGACTTTCATCTAAATTTAAAAACATCAAACTTTCTTTTATGCGTTCTTCAATATCTTCTTTAATCCCATAAGTTTTTAAGGTAAATAAAAAATTTGCCCTTACACTACGATTTAACAAAATAGGCTCTGGAAAAAGCAAATAAATTTCACGCTTTTGTTTATTATTAGGTTTAAAATTTCCAAAATAAGAAATATTTTTTGAAAAATCTCCTTCTAAAAATTTTAATATTCTTAAAAATGTAGATTTTCCACTTCCATTCGCTCCCATTAAGATGCTAATTTTACTTGTATCAAGTTTTAAATTTTTGATTTTTAAAACTTCTTTGTTTTGATAGTTGAAAAAAAGATTAGAAATTTCTATCATTTTATGTTCTTTTGAGTTTGTGCGTGATGAAATTTAAACAAAAGGCAATGAGAATTAAAACCAAAGCCAAAGCTATACCGCTAGCAAATTCGCCTTTGTTTGTTTCAAGAGAAATAGCTGTGGTTATGGTTCTAGTATCGTATTTGATATTTCCACCTACTATCATCGCTACTCCTACTTCTGCTACAATGCGTCCATAAGCTAGTGCAACGACGCTAATCAAAGCAAAGCGTAATTCATAAATCATCGTTAAAACAAGTTTTAAAGGACTTAGGTGAAAAGATTTTATAAGTAAAAAATGTTTTTTATTCATATTTTCTATCAAATTTGAAAAAAGTGCGATCACTATAGGAAGCGCTAAGATAAACTGCCCTAAAATTAAAGCCTTTATAGTAAAAAGTAGTCCAAATTCTCCCAAAGGTCCTCGACTTGAAATCAGCGCATAAAGTATAAGTCCTACTGCAACTGTTGGAAAAGAGAGGCTAGTATCTATGATAAGTTTTATAAAGCGTTTGATTTTAAAATCAAAAAAGCCTAAGATAAATCCCAAAGGAAAACCTATAAGCAAAGCTAAAACTATAGAAATACTTGAGCTTAAAAGTGTAGTTTTTATAGCTGAAATTACGCTTTCATCAGCATTGAAAAGTAAAAATAAAGCCTGTTTAAAACCATCAAAAATATAATCCAAAAATATCCTTTTTAAAATAAGTAATTTTAGCATAATTATGCTAAAATATTTTTTTATGTAAATTTATAAGGAAAAAAAATGAAAAAAATCATTTCTTTAGCCCTTGCTTTAGCTTTAAGTGCAAGTGCAGCAGAACTTAAAATGGCAACTACAACAAGCACTGACAATACAGGACTTTTAGATGCTCTAAAACCTCTTTATGAAAAAGAAAGTGGCAATACCTTAAAATGGGTTGCCGTAGGAACAGGTGCGGCTTTAAAAATGGGTGAAGATTGCAATGCTGATGTGCTTTTTGTGCATTCTCCAAAGGCTGAAAAAGAATTTATGAAAAAAGACTTTGGCGTAGATAGAACTCCTGTGATGTATAATGATTTTATCATCATCGCAGATAAATCTTTAGCTTCTAAATTTAAAGGTAAAAATTTAAAAGAAAGCTTAGAACTTATCAAAAATGAAAAGCTTACTTTCATCTCAAGAGGTGATAAATCAGGCACTGACAATAAAGAAAAAAGCCTTTGGAAAAATCTTGGTGGTGTTCCTGAAAAGCAAAGCTGGTATCAACAAAGCGGACAAGGTATGTTAGCAAGCATTAAAATCGCTGAAGAAAAAAAAGGTGTGATTTTAACCGATCGTGGTACTTATATCAAATATGAAGCCAATGAAAAAGGCAAACCAAACTTAGTTATTGTAAATGAAGGCGATGATAGTCTTAAAAATTTTTATTCTGTTATAGCGACAAATCCTAAGCATTGTAAAAATGTAAATTATACAGAAGCTAGTAAATTTATCAAATGGGTAACAAGTGATAAGACTTTAAATTTCATTGCTGATTTTAAACTTCTTAATAAACCTTTATTTGTAATTGATGCAAAAACAAGAAAAGACTAAAAATTAAGCAGGTTTTAACCTGCTTAAAATATCATTTTTTACTTATTGTAACTTTTTTATTTATTTTTCAAAACTTTTAGTTTATTTAAAATTCTTCTTTAGATATAATAAAATCAATAATTAAATATACAAGGTCAAATAATGTTCAAAGTGGATTTAAATAGTGATTTAGGGGAAAGTTTTGGCGCCTATAAAATGGGAATGGATGAAGAAATTTTAAAATTTGTAAGTTCAGTAAATGTCGCTTGTGGCTTTCATGCGGGTGATCCTTGCGTGATGGATGAAACCTTAAATTTAGCCAAGCAAAATGGTGTTTGCATAGGAGCACATCCATCTTATCCTGATCTTTTGGGTTTTGGAAGACGCAATATGCAAATAAGCTTTGAAGAGGCTAAAAACTATGCCTTGTATCAACTAGGAGCTTTATTTGGCTTTGCTAAGGCAAAAGGTATGAAAATACAGCATTGTAAAGCCCATGGGGCGCTTTATAATATGGCAGCTATTGATGAAAATTTAGCCTTAGCACTTTGTGAGGCAGTGGCGAGTTTTGATGAAAATATTATTTTTCTAGGGCTTAGTAATTCTGCTATGAATGAAGCAGCTAAGAAAAAGGGTTTAAGATATGCTAATGAAGTTTTTGCGGATCGTGCCTATAATGATGATGGCACTTTAGTTTCAAGAAAATTAGAAGGGGCGTTAATACACGATGAAAATTTAGCTATCAAACGCGTGATAAAAATGATAAAAGAAAGCAAAGTTACAAGCATAAATGGCAAAGAAATTGATTTAAAAGCCGATAGTATTTGTGTTCATGGGGATAATGCAAAAGCTTTAGAATTTGTTAAAAAAATCAAAGAAAATTTAAAAAAAGAGCAAATTCAAATTTGTGCTTTGGAAAATTTTATATAAGTTTTAGCAATGTTTAGTGTGCATTTTAGTGGAAGTAAAGCTTTGCTTTTGCGTTTTGAGCAAGAAATTTCACCTCAAATCAATGCCTATGTTTTAAGCACAGAACAAAGGATACAAAAAGCCCTAAAAGAAGGTGAAATTTATGGTATTGATGAGTTGGTAAGTACTTATGCAAGTTTGTTGATATACTTTAATCCTTGCGTGCTTTCTTTAAATTCTTTGCTTGATTTTTTGGAAAAAATTAAAAAGGATATCAAACTTACGGAGCAAAACTCAAGTCTTTGTATAGAAGTTCCACTTTGTTATGATGAAGAATTTGGGCTGGATTTAGAATTTGTGTGCAAACACAATCAAATTTCAAAAGAAGAGCTTATATCTCTTCACACTAAACCTTATTATCTTGTTTTTATGCTAGGTTTTATGGCAGGTTTTCCTTATCTTGGAGGTTTAGATGAAAGACTTTTTACCCCACGCCTTTCAAGCCCTAGAGCAAAAATAGAAGCTGGAAGCGTAGGCATAGCCGATAAACAAACAGGAGTTTATCCTATATCAAGCCCAGGGGGTTGGCAAATCATTGCTAGAACACCTTTGGAATTTTTTGATAAAGAAGATGAAAAAAATCCCACTCTTTTAAAAGCGGGTATGTTTTTAAAATTTAAAGCCATTTCAAAAGATGAATTTTTCGATATCCAAGAGCAAGTTGCTAAAAAAGTCTATCAAAAGGAAATTTATGAGTATAAAAATCATTGAAGCGTCTATAAATTCAAGTTTGCAAGACTTTGGTAGAAAAAAATTTGCTAAATTTGGCATAGCAAGAAGTGGAGCTATGGATGAAGATGCTTTAAGAATGGCAAATATCTTGCTTGGAAACAAACAAGATGAAGCAGGAATTGAGCTTTGTTTAAAGGGTGGAAAATACGAATTTTTAGATGAGAATTATTTTGTTTTAAGTGGAGCTGAATTTGAGGCAAAGCTTGATAATCAAAAAATCAAAACTTGCAAAGTATATCAAGCAAATAAAGGCGATATTTTAGAACTTGATTTAGCAAAAATAGGTTTTCGTGGGTATTTATGCGTAGCGGGTGGCTTTGAAGTAAAAAGTTTTTTAAACTCTAAATCCAGTGATGCTAAAATGGGAGCTGGAGTTTTTGAAGGAAGAGCTTTGCAAAAAGATGATATTTTAAATACTCATAATACTTTTATACCTTTTAATTTAGAAGCTAGAGAATGTGAAAACCCTCTTTTTAAAAGCCCTAAAGAGCCTATTATACGCGTTATTTTAGGAACAAATGAAGATGCTTTTACCCAAAAAGGCATAGAAACCTTTTTAAATACTACTTATAAAGTAGGTTTAAAAAGCGATAGAATGGCAATTTATGCAGAATCTAGTGAAAGTATAGAGCATAAAAACTCAGCAGATATCATCTCAGATCCTGCAGTTTTTGGAAGCATACAAGTGCCAAAAAGTGGTATTCCTATCATTTTAATGGCAGGAAGACAAAGCACAGGAGGCTATACAAAAATAGCCACGGTTATAGAAAATGATCTAAGCTTACTCGCACAAGCTAAGTTAGGTTCTAGCTTTAAATTTCAAAGCATTAGCATGCAAGAAGCCTTAGAACTTTATAAACAAAGAGAAATGAAATTTAAAGCTATGGATCAAAAAATCAATCTTGATTTTGAAAATTTAATCTAAGCTTTTTTACCATAAATATTGATAAAATATATAGCACCTATAGCCAAGGCACAACCTAACAAGGTAAGTGCATTTGGCACCTCGTCTAGTATAAAATAACTGCAAATTAAAGCACTAGCAGGAGTGATTAAAACAAAAGAATTTGCCTTAACGCTTCCTAAAATGTGAATCCCATAATAATAAATACTAGTTCCTATAATAGTTGATAAAAAAGCCACGACAAACATACTGATCCAAAATTTAAATTCAAAATGAAAAATTTCATAACTTTTTACATCAAACAATACCCAAGAAAACATTAAAACAGAAATGAGATTAATATAAAAGTTAATCGCCAAAGGGTGAGCTCCTTTGGCTTTATGATTAAACACTGCTATCAAAGCCCAAATAAAAGAACAAGTTAAAAATAAAATATTAAATTTACCAAATAAATCTTCTAAACTCCCTAAATTTAGCAAACAAAATCCAGATAATAAACCTAAAAATAAGCCTAGAATTTCACTCTTTGTGATCTTGTGAGTTGATTTTTTGTTTTTTTGAAAAAATATCGCTATCATAAATATCAAATAAGAAAAAATAGGAATCATAGTGGTTACTAAAACTCCTCCTTTGCCTGCCAAGCCGTGCTTTATAGCGATAAAAAATACAAAGGCATAAAGCCCATTTAAAACTCCTGCTATCAATACCCATTTTAAGGCAGTTTTTTCGATTTTAAGAGGAATTTTTAAGAAGTTTAAAACAAAAAATGAACCCAATACAACAAAGAAAAAACGCCAAAAGGTAATAATAGAAGTATCCGTATAATTTACTAAAATCTTAGATGTTGGCCAAGATGAGCCCCATAAAAACATAGCAATAACAAGCAAGATATACAAATACTTTGTTCGAGTCAATGTTACACCTTGAAATTTTTAAGTCAAATTTTTTAAAAAATTTTTTTCAAGTGTAGTTCATACTCGTTTAGATATTTTTCCACTTGAGGATTTTTTACCACATCATTACACATAAAAGTTGGTAAAGCTTTCATACCTATAAATTCATGAGCCTTATGCAAATGCCAATACACCATATCTACACCCTTTCCTTCAAAAAATTCATTTTTATCATTAAAGGCTTCAAGAGGTGCATTCCAAGTGAGAGAAAACATGTATTTTTTACCATGATCTAAACCACCTTTTCCATAGTTTTTACTAGGATTTTCATGAGTTCTTCCATCATTTTTAAAAAGCACTCCAGCACCCAAACCAAACACTTCATCGATATATTTTTTAACTATCCAAGGCTCGCCCATCCACCAAGCTGGCATTTGATAGATCACAGCATCAGCTTTTATAAATTTTTGTATCTCTTCTTTAGGATCATATCCTTGATCTATGTGAGTTTGATCTACTTCGTATCCTAATGTTTTTAAAATTTCTAAAGCATGATTATGCAATGTCAAATTAAGCTGTCCTTTTGAACTTCCAAATTCTTTAGCACCATTAAGCAAGAGTATATTTTTCATTTTTATCCTTTTTTAAATTTTATGATACAATTATAACTTAGCATAATATCATTTTCAATACAGAAAATAAAGTAATATACTATACTAAAGGAATGTTAAATGACTAAAGAGAATTCTCAGTGCAATTTCGAAGAATGTGGATTTAACTATACTCTAGCATTAATTAATGGAAAATATAAAATGAGTATTTTATACTGCTTATTTCGCTATGAAATCGTACGTTATAATGAACTCAAACGCTTTTTAAGCTCCATATCTTTTAAAACTTTAACCAATACCTTAAGAGAACTAGAAAACGATGGTTTAATTATCAGAAAAGAATACGCTCAAATTCCACCCAAGGTAGAATATAGCTTATCCAAACGTGGACAAAGTTTAATTCCCATTTTACAAGCTATGAGCAAATGGGGCAAGAAAGACAAAAAAGGGAAAAAATGCTTGAATTAATTGGCGAACTTTCTTTGCAAAATTATATGGGAGAATGGCTTGAAATGGCTAGAAAACCGGCCTTTTTTCAAAAATCTTGCCTAAATTCAAAGGCAAAATACGAGCTTAAATACAAAAATGGCATTCCTTATGTAGAAATTGAGAATTTTTGCAGTAAAAAAATGAAATTTCAAGTATAAAGGGTAAGGCAAAAATCGTTTCAAATAGGCAATTAGCAGTGAGATTTAACATCTTTATGAACCTTTTTAATAAAGTAAATTATGAAATCATTTTTGTTGATAGCGAGTATAAAGTTGCCATTGTGGGTAGTCCTGATAAAAAATATCTTTGGATTTTAGCAAGAAATATAATAGATGAAAAAAATATAAAAGAGCTTTTAAACATCGCTAAGCAAAAAGGGGATTTGACATTAGCGATGTGGTTTTTGATAAGTATTAAATTATTCTTTTGTCATATCAATGACATAGCGAAATTTAGCCTTTCCTGAGGTTAGATTTTCATAAGCTTTATCGATTTCTTGTGGGGTGATAAGCTCGGTTTCTGGATAAATTTCATGTTTTAAAGAAAAATCAAGCATTTCTTGAGTTTCTGCGATCCCGCCGATTAGCGAACCATAGACTTTTTTACCCGCTTTATGTACAAAGGTTATCACGCTGATACTTGGAGCAACTTCGTGAGGTGGCAAACCCACTATCGCCATTTCACCGCCAAATTTAAGCAAATCCATATAAGTACTAGGATCATAAGGAGTTGGGATGGTAGAGATGATAAGATCAAAGCGTTCTTTTACAGCATTTTTATCTGTGCTTGTATAAAAAGAACTCACGCCCATAGCCAAAGCATCGGCTTTTTTGTTTTCATTTCTAGCAAAAACGCTAACCTTTGCACCCATTTTAACAGCATATTTAACCGCCATCATACCAAGTCCGCCAAATCCCGCTACTGCTACGCTTGAGCCTTCTTTGATATTTGAAAATTTAAGCGGAGAATAAGTGGTAATTCCTGCACAAAGCAAAGGCGCGACTTTTTCCATCGGTGCATCTTTTGGCACACAAACGGCAAATTTTTCACTTACAACTATGTTGTTTGAGTAGCCCCCATAAGTGTTTTCATTGCCATGAAATACATCACAACTATTGTAAGTAAAGATGGTTTTGCCATTTTCGCAAAACTGCTCTTGTGAGCGTTTGCAAGCATCGCACTCACCGCATGAATTTACCATACAACCAACCCCTGCGTAATCTCCTACTTTAAATTTACTCACATTTTTACCCACAGCGATAACTTCTCCTGCTATCTCATGCCCAGGCACGCAAGGATAAGTAGCTTCTCCCCACTCGCTTCTTGCGGTGTGAATATCGCTATGACAAATGCCTGCATATAGGATTTTAATCAAAATATCATTATCGCCAATAGCATGGCGACTAAATTCAAAGGGTGTAAATTTCGCATCCTTGCTAAGCATTGCATAGCCTTTACTTGCGATGCGATTGTTTTCTAAAATTTTGTATTGCATTTTTGCTCCTTTTTTGATTTTTTATAATTATAAAACATTAGAGTAGCTATAAGTCAAGAGTGAAAATAATTTTTTAAAAATTAGTATAAATGCTATAATTATAAAATTTAATTTCACTTTGGGGTAAAAATGCAAAATTTGTATTCAGAAGATGATACTAGAGTAAAATTTATAGATGCAAAGCTTTATGATAGTTCTTGGAATGAAGAAAATATAAAAAGAAATTATTATTTTACAGATGGTAGAAAGCTTTTAGGTGGTAAAAGAGCACAAAGAAAATTTGCAGATTATTTGCTTAGATATGAAGGAAACAACCTTGCTATAATAGAAGCTAAAAAATTTAGTAAAGATCCTTTAGATGGTTTATCTCAAGGCATAGAATATGCAAAAATTTTAAATGTGCCTTTTGTATATAGTAGCAATGGAGAAAAAATTTATGAATACGATATAAGAAATCATAGTGGTAAATATATAGATAAATTCCCAAGTCCTAAAGAGCTTTTTGATAGGATTTATGGCAATGTCAAAGAATGGCAATACAGGCTTTTAACCCAAAATGTTATGTATATTCCGCAAAAAGAATTAAGATATTATCAAAAAATAGCCATAGACAAAGTCATAGAAGCTATTATAAATAACAAAAATAGAATTTTACTCACTCTTGCTACAGGCACAGGAAAAACAACCATAGCTTTTAATTTGTGCTATCGTTTGCTTGAAGCTAGATGGAATAAAGAAAACAAAGATCAAAAGCCTAAAATACTATTTTTATGTGATAGAGTGAGCTTAAGAGATCAAGCCTTAGGAGAATTTAATCCTATAGAAAGTGATTGTAAGGCAATTAGTGCTGAAGAAATAAAGAAAAATGATGGAAAAATCATAACAAATGCAAATATTTTCTTTGGAATTTATCAAAGCTTAGCCGCAAATTCAAAAGAACAAGAAAACATCCAAGAAGAACAAGAGAGCAAATTTTATCTTCAATACCCAAAAGATTTTTTTGATCTTATCATCATAGATGAGTGCCACAGAGGTGGAGCAAACGAAGAAGGAAGCTGGAGAGCTGTGCTTGAGTATTTTTCTTATGCGACTCAGCTTGGTTTAACCGCTACTCCAAAAAAAGAAGAAAATATAGACACTTATGAGTATTTTGGTGAGAGTGTTTATGATTATAGTCTTAAAAGTGGTATTGAAGATGGATTTTTAACCCCTTATAAAGTCAAACTCATAAAAACAACTTTGAGTGATGGTTATACTTACAATCCTGATGATTTGATACAAGGTGAGCTTGAAAAAGGCTTTTATAAACAAAGTGAGTTTGAAAGAAATATCTTTTTACCAAACTATAATGACTTTATCGCTAAGAAAATTTTAGAGCTTATAAATCCTATGGATAAAACCATAATTTTTTGTGTAAATCAAGCTCATGCAAATGAAGTAAAAAGAGCTATAGATAAATATAAAAGTGTTAAAAGAGATGATTATTGTGTAAGAGTTACGAGTGATGAAGGTAAAATAGGGCTTGATTATCTAAAATTGTTTCAAGATAATGATAAAAGCTATCCTGTCATACTTACTAGCTCTAAAATGCTCACAACTGGAGTGGATGCAAAAAATGTGCGAAATATAGTATTGCTAGCAAATATAGGTTCTATGGTGGAATTTAAGCAAATTATCGGGCGTGGCACTAGGGTTTATGAAGGCAAAGACTTTTTTACCATACTTGATTTTGTCGGTGCGACTAAGCTTTTTTATGATCCAAAATGGGATGGTGAAAAAATAGAAGAATTAAAAGAGCAAGATGAAAAAGAAAAAATCACTAAAGAGCATATAAAACAAACAAAAGAAGAAAGCAAAGAAAAAAAGAGCGTAACCATACACTTAAAAGGCACAAAACTTAAGGTTTTAGATATCACAACTACTTATGTAGGAGCACAAGGTAAGCCACTTAGCACTAAGGAGTTTTTGGAATTTTTGATAGGAAAGCTTGGTGAGTATTATGATGATGAAGCAAAATTGCGTGAAATTTGGAGTGATCAAAAAAATAGAGAAAGATTTTTAAAAGCCCTTGCAAATGATGGAGTAGATGAAAATGCTTTAAAAGATCTAAGAGAAATTTTTCAAAAAGATTGTGATATATACGATGTTTTAGCGCATTTAAGCTTTAATGCCGAGATAAAAACAAGGCAAGAGCGTGTTTTACAAGTAGAAAATGGTGAGTTTTTAAAACGCTTTCAAAAAGAAAAGGCTATAAAATTTATAGAATTTTTACTAAATAGATATCAAGAATACGGCATAAAAGATTTTGATGATGGCTTAAAACCACTTATAGAACTTAGTTCTTTGGGTAATGTAAGAGAATTGGCCGATGAATTTGGTGGCTTAGAAATTCTAAAACAAAGCTTTGATGATTTACAAAGGGAGATTTATGCGAGGTAAAAAATGAAAATTTTAAAATTTAATGAAATAAATTTTGGCTCTTATAAAAATTTTAAATGGGGTAATAATCTTGAAGAATTTAAAACAATTAATATTTTTTATGGTAGAAATTATTCAGGTAAAACTACACTTTCAAGGATAGCTAGAAGTTTTGAGCTTAAAAAACATAATGAAGATTTTTTGGATGGAAATTTTAAAATAAAACTAGAAGATGGTAGTTTTTTAACCCAAAATGATGTTATAAATTCTAATCTAGATATTAGAGTTTATAATAGTGATTTTGCAAAGGAAAATTTAAATTATTTATATGATAAAAAAGGAAATATAAAAGGTTTTAAAAGTATAGGTGTGGAGCAAAAAGATATAAAAGAAAGTATTGAAAAAAGAAAGGAAATTTTAAAAACAAGAAATGAAAAATTAAAAGATATACAAGCCAATCGGGAAAATATTTCTAAAACACAACAAGCTAAAATAAAAACTTTAAACGAAAAGCTTATAGATAAAGCTAAGTTAGTAAAAAGTGAACCAAATTTAATAAAACAGGGCAGTAATTATGATAAAAGAAATTTAGAAAATGATTTAATAGAAATTAAAGATAATATAAATGCTTATATTCTTAACAATGAAGAACAAAATCAACTTATAAAAATCTTAGAAGATAAAGAAAAACAAAATATAATTTTCAAAAATACTTTTAATAAAGATAATTTTCAAGGTATTTTCACATATTCATTAAAGATTCTTGAAAAAGAAGTTATCATTAAAGAAAATTTAACAAGCGAATTGAGAAAATGGCTAGAAGAGGGTTTGGAATTTCACAAAGAGCATTCATTTACACAGCAATGTAAATTTTGCAATAACCCTTTAACACTAGAAAGAATAGCTTGGATTGAAAATAACATAAAAGATGATAGCGGAGAAAAAGAACAAATTGAAAAAGAATTAAAAGATTTACTAGATAATTTTGAAAGCTATAAGCTAGAATCAAAAAAATTATTGCTAGGTATTGAATATGAAAATTTTTATTCTAACTATAAAGATATTTTTATTGGCTTGAAAGAACAGCTAGGAGTAAGTATTGCAAATTACAACGAAGAGTTGTTAAAAATAGAAAAAAAATTAACAAAAAAGAAAAAAGATGTTTTTACCCCTATGAAATTAGAAAACATAAATGATTTTTCAGATGAGATATTGCAGATATTAAATAAAATTGAAAATTTATGTAAAGAAAATAACGAATACGCAAAAAATTTATTATCAAAGCAAGATGAAGCAAGAAAAAAACTAAGACTAAATGAAGTAGCAAAATTTGCTAAAGATAGTGATTGTTTTGCTAAACAAGATGAAATTAAAAACTTAGGCCAAAAACTAAGCAATATGCAAAGTACTATTGAGACAGAAAAAAATGAAATAAATAACTACAACCTTGAAATAGAAAAATATAAAGAAAAACTTAGTAATCTAGAAACCTCTACAAGCAATATAAACAAATATTTAAAATCATATTTTGGACATAATATGCTAGAGTTAAAAGTAAAAAAAGATGACAAAGGACAATTAAATGGAGAATTTGAGATTTTAAGGAATGGCAAACAAGCTAAGAATTTAAGTGAGGGTGAGTGTAGTTTGGTAGCCTTTTGCTATTTTGTGGCAAGTTTGGAAGATGCAAAAACTAAAGATAAAAATCCTATAATATGGATAGATGACCCTATCTCTAGCCTAGATAACAATCATATATTTTTTATCTTCTCTTTAATAGAAGCTAAAATTGCAAAAAAGATTAAAGATAACAAATATTCTCAACTTTTTATATCAACGCATAATTTAGATTTTCTAAAATACCTAAAAAGTTTAACAGGATACGATAAAAATGATAAAAAAAGTTTTATGTATTTGATAGAAAAAACAAACAATAGTGATATTAAAATTTTACCTGATTATATTCGTAAGTATGTAACTGAATTTAATTATCTATTTGAGCAAATTTTTAAAAACTATAACAACACAAATATTACTATAGATTCATATTATAGTCTGGCAAATAATATTAGAAAATTTTTAGATACTTATATGTATTTTAAATATCCAAATAATGATAGTCTAATGACAAAATATTATATTTTTTTTTGGAGAAGAGAATGCTATTTTAATTAATAGAGTAATTAACGAATTTTCTCATTTAGAAAATATTGAAAGAGCCAAAATGCCTTTAGATTTATTAGAAATACATAAAGTTATTAATATTATTATTGAAAATATTAAAAATAAAGACAAAGAACAATTTGAGGCATTATTAAAAAGCCTTGATATAGAAGAAAATGACAATGCAAAATAAAATGACAAATTTACCACAGGGTTGGGAAGTTAAAAAGCTTGAAGAAATTGCAAATATCAAAGGAGGTAAAAGACTTCCCAAGGGTAAAAATTTATTAGACAATAATACAAAATTTGCTTATATAAGAGTTGCGGATTTTCAGGACAATGGGACTATAAATTTACAAAATATTAAATTTATCAATGAAAACACTTACAATGTTTTAAAAAATTATAAAATTTATGATGATAATCTATATATTAGCATTGCTGGAACTATTGGAAAAAGCGGTATTATCCCCAAAGAATTAAACGGAGCCATTCTAACAGAAAATGCTGTAAAGCTAGAATATATTCAAAACAATATTTCCAATAAATTTATGTATTTTTTTACATTATCAAATATATTTAAAACACAAATACAAACTTCTACAAAAATAGTTGCTCAACCAAAATTGGCAATTACAAGATTAAAACAAATTCAAATCCCACTACCGCCGCTCAAAGAGCAAGAAAGGATAGTGGGAATTTTAGATGAGAGTTTTGCAAAGATAGATGAGAGTATAAAAATCTTAGAGCAAGATTTGCTAAATTTAGATGAGTTAATGCAAAGCGCCTTGCAAAAAGCTTTCAATCCATTAAAAGACAATGCTAAAGAAAACTATAAACTCCCACAATCTTGGGAATGGAAAAGCTTAGAAGAGATTAGCGAAAATATTTCTGCGGGTGGAGATAAGCCAAAAAACTGCACAGAAAGTAAAACTGCCAAAAATCAAATCCCTGTTTATGCAAATGGTGTAAATAATAATGGTTTAGTTGGATATACAGATAAAGCTACCATTATAAAACCTTCTTTAACTATATCTGCTAGAGGAACAATAGGTTTTGTTTGCATTAGAAAAGAACCTTATTTTCCTATTGTAAGGCTTATTTCTTTAATTCCTTGTGAAAATATATTATGCTTACATTATTTATATTTTTGTTTGAATTTTTTTATAGCAAAAGGTGAAGGTTCTAGTATTCCGCAACTTACTATACCAAAATTTAAATCCCTACAAATCCCCCTACCCCCACTCAAAGAGCAAGAGCAAATCGCAGAGCATTTAGATTTTGTCTTTGAAAAGGCAAAGGCTTTAAAAGAACTTTACACTAAAGAGCTAAAAGATTATGAAGAGCTTAAGCAATCCTTGCTTAATAAAGCTTTTAAGGGAGAATTATAATGTTAAAAAATTTGCCAAATTTTAACACATTGGCTTGATATGTTAAAAATTTTTGATTTTTTTAACATATTTTTTTATAATGTTAAAATTTTTAGAAAAAATTAACATATTGGAAAATTATGAAAGAATTTATACCTCAAAAATTGCCTTTAAATATAGAATTAAATGCAAATATTTATAGTCTTATCATTAAAGCTTCTAGAAAATTAGCAGAGTTAAATGGACTTAGTAAAAGCATACCAAATCCAAGTATTTTAATCAATGCTTTGATTTTGCAAGAAGCAAAAGATTCAAGTGAGATAGAAAATATCATCACAACACATGATGAACTTTTTTTATCACGAGTTGATGAAAACAAACTCACAAGAGCAGCAAAAGAAGTGAAAGATTATGAAAGTGCTTTGAAAAAAGGATATGAGTTATTAAAAAAAGAGCAGTTATTAAGAAATGCACATATTTTAGAAATTCAAAAAAGATTAGAAAGAAATAATGCAGGTTTTAGAAAACAAAGTGGAACTATGCTTAAAAATCCTATTACAGGAGAAATAAAACACATACCACCCCAAAATCCTAATAATATACAAGAACTTATGAGAAATTTAGAACTATACATTAACGATGATAGTTTAGATGAATTTGATTTTTTAGTAAAGATGGCAATTATACATTATCAATTTGAAAGCATTCATCCTTTTTATGATGGCAATGGCAGAACGGGTAGGATTATAAATATACTTTATTTAGTATATAAAGGACTTTTGGATTTTCCTATTTTATATCTTAGTGCTTACATAGTAAAAAATAAAGATGAGTATTATAAGCTTTTGCAAAAAGTGCGTGATGAAGGGGATATTTTAAAGTGGATAGAATACATACTTAAAGGCATAGAGCAAACCGCTGTAAAAACTATTGAAACTATTATTAAGATAGAAAAAATGATGTCTAATGTAGGTGAAATTTTACAAAATAAAACGAATTTTTATAGTAAAGATTTTGTGGAGCTTTTGTTTTCTCATCCTTATACAAAGATAGATTTTTTAATAAAAAAATTAGACATTTCAAGACAAAGTGCTTCAAAATATCTTAAAATTTGTGAAAATTTAGGAATATTAGAGTGTATTAAAATGGGTAGAAGTAATTATTATATAAATATAGAACTTTTAAGACTTTTTAGAAAAGGAATTTTTTAAATGCAAAATAAAGTCGATAAAATCACAGATATTCTAAGAAGAGATGATGGCATAAGTGGTGCTATGCACTATACAGAGCAGATTGGCTGGATACTTTTTTTAAAATTTTTAGATGATTATGAGACAAATTTAAAAGATTTAGCGTTTTTAGATGGCAAAGATTATAAAAGCATTTTGCAAGAAAAATTTAGTTGGAGTGTTTGGGCAGCGCCTAAAAAAGATGGCAAACTTGATGTAAAAAATGCTTTAAGTGGATCGGATTTGCTTGAATTTGTAAATAAAGAGCTTTTTCCTTATCTTAAAAATTTTAAAAATAATGATGATTTTAAAAGTATAGAGTATAAAATCGGTGGAATTTTTGAATTTATAGACAATCGCATAGCAAATGGACATACTTTAAGAGAAGTGATAAATATCATTGATGAGATTAGTTTTAATAAAGAAGATGAAGTATTTGCCTTAGGTGAAGTTTATGAAAAACTTCTAAAAGATATGGGTAGCGATGGTGGAAATAGTGGAGAATTTTACACCCCTCGTCCTTTGATAAAGGCTATGGTGGAAGTAATAGATCCTAAACCAAAAGAAAGAATTTATGATCCTTCTTGTGGTAGTTGTGGATTTTTAGTTGAGAGTTTTTTACATATTTTATATAAAGATAGAACCAAAGGCAAAAAAGCAAATTTAAGCGTAGAAGAGCTTGAATTTTTAAAAAATGATGCTCTTTTTGGTAAAGAAAAAACTCCGCTTAGCTACGCAATGGGCGTGATGAATATGATCTTGCACGAGGTAAAATCTCCAAATATCATCAAAACAAACACTCTAAATAAAAAAATCACAGACATAACCCAAAGCGAAAAATACGAAGTGATTTTGGCAAATCCACCCTTTGGAGGTAAAGAAAAAGAACAAATTCAAGAAAATTTTCCTATAAAATCAAACGCTACTGAACTTTTGTTTTTACAACACATTTTAAAATCTTTAAAAAACAACGGAAGATGTGCGATCATCGTGCCTGAAGGTGTGCTTTTTCAAAATTCAAATGCCTTTGTGAGTGTAAAAAAAGATTTACTAGATGATTTTAATTTAGAATGCGTTTTGAGTTTGCCAAGTGGGGTATTTTTGCCTTATAGTGCTGTTAAGACTAATGTGCTTTTTTTCTCTAAAGGTAAAAAATGTATTTGTGAAGGCGATGGAGTTTATTACTACGAACTTATACCGCCTTATAAACTTACTAAAAACAAGCCTTTAGAATACACACATTTTAAAGAATTTCTAAAGTGCTACAAAGAAAGAAAAATCACTGCTAATTCTTGGCTTGTTAGCAAAAAAGAGCTTGAAGAAAGAAATTATGATTTAAGTGCTAAAAATCCAAATGTAAAAGAAGAAAAAATCCTAAAAACTAGTGAAGAGATTTTAAATTCTTTAGAAGAAAATCTAAAAATACAACAAGAATATCTAAATGAGCTTAAAAGCATACTAAAATGATTGCAAGTTTTTTGATAAAAACTAATTTACAAATAACTTCTAAGCTCAATTTACAATAAATATTTATTGCTTGCATTCTACTTTTTAATATCATCAAGCAAATTTAGGGCATTTAAAGCCTTTGGATAGCCAATATATGGAATAAGAGCTGCAATGATATTTAGCAAATCTTTTCTACTTTGCCCCATGTTAAGATTGCCTTGTATGTGAGCTTTTACTTGATTGTCTAGCCCACCAAGTGAGATAAGATATACAAGGGTTAAAAGCTCCCTAGTTTTTAGATCAAGCCCCATGCGTGTATAGTAGTCTCCAAAACAATTCGCACTCAAAAAATCATTTATAAAAGCTTTATCTTCTGGGGTAGATTCTATCATTTTAGTGATATTAGCTTCACCAAAAATAGTATTTTGTATTTCCCTACCTTTTATTTTGCGATTTTCTTGCGTAGTAGTGTCTTTCATCACTTGCAAAAAGTTGATCCTTTTTTTACTTCTCCTAAGAGTTTTTCAAAATTTTCTCTTGCTTTTTGTCTTAATTGCATGGTTTTATCCTTTGTGATTTTTAAAGTTTATAAAAAAGAGCATTTAAAATACTCCAAAAAAACATAAAAGTTTTTATAAAATTTTTATGTTTTATTTACAAATTTCTTTACTCTCTTGCTTCTTTTAAGGCATTTTCATATTCTTCATCGCTAACAAGCTCAAGCCATTCTACATTTTTACCCTCTTTCTCGCCTGTAAGTGCTATGTGTGCTCCACTACTTGTATTAGTTGCACCATGAAAATGCTTTACTCCTATAGGACAGCTTATGACATCGCCTTTTTTAGCTATAAAGGCTTTTTGGCCTGGAACTTTTGTGATGATTTCACCCTCTGTTACGATTAAGGTTTGTCCTTGAGGATGAGTATGGCATGCACTTCTAGCACTGACTTCAAATTCAACTAAAGCCCCACTAAAATTTCTCCACTCATTTGATTTAAACATCATAGAAACTTTTACATTTTTGCTAAAAAATTTACTATCACCTTTAAAACTTCCATGAATTCCTGCTTTTTCTAATTCTTGCATTTTACCTCATTTTTTAGTATTATAAAACATGAGAGCTACTCTAAGTCAAGTAAAAATTTAAAATCTTAATTTCATTTTTTCTATCCTACTTCTTACAAAAATCATGATAATTCCTAAAATCAACAAAACAATAGTATTTACGATAATATAACGCGTATCGCTCAAAGAAATCACAAGTCCACAAATAGCAGTTCCGGTGCTTAATCCTATATTGGCCACGCTTATAAAAAGTCCATTGCTAAAATTAGCAGCCTTTGGAAAGGGATAACTTATCATAAAATGCGTGCCGTTATTCATCACACCTGCTAAAATTCCTAATATAAAGGCAAATATTATAAGTATAATTTCACTATAAAAACTAAAAAGTAAAATATAAAATCCTATCATAATTAAAGGTGTTAAAATCAAAGTAAAATTTGCGTTTTTAACAAGGGTCTTTCCGGCTATATAATTGCCTATAATATTTGAAAAACCATAAATAGCCAATACAATACTAATTAAAGTAAAATTCATCTTTCCTACACTATGTAAGAAATCAGAAAAATAAGAGTAAAAACCCCAAATTCCAGCATTTATACAAATAACACAAAGTATGCTAATCCATAAAAGTGGGTATCTTAAAATAAGCAATTGTTTGCTTATTTTTACAGAATTTACTTTTTTAAAATCAGGAACAAAAAATAAAGTTGCTATAAAAGATAAGGTATTTAAAAATACAAAAAATAACATTGCCATTTTAAAACTAAAATTTCCACCAAAATAACTAGTCATAGGTACACCCAAAACCATTCCAGCACTAACTGCTGCAAAAATCTTAGCTGTAGCTTTTGGAATTTCTTTCTTATCTTCGACCAAATTTGCAACCATACTTAGAGCAAGAGCTATATAAATAGGATGAAAAAAAGCAGGAATAGCTCTTAAAATAAGCAATTGCCAAAATTCACTCACAAAAGCAGAAGTTAACGAGCTTAAGATAAACACAGCTAAACAAATAAGCATAAGTTTTTTAGGATTGAAATTTGCACAAAGCAGGGGGACAATAGGGGCGCAAAAAGTTATCACGAGTGCAAAAATACTCGCACACCAACCCGCATCTGAAATACTTACACTGAAATTTTGAGAAACAATAGGAATTATACCCATCATCCCTAGTTCTGTGCTCAAAATCCCAAATACCCCTAAACAAAATACTAGAATAATTTGAGTACTTGAAGCTTTATTTAAATTTTTCATTTTATCCTTTCAATTAATATTTTTAAAAGTATAAAAGATGAGAGTAGGTCTAAGTCAATAACCTAAAATAAAAATATTTATCTATATTAAATAAAATCTTTAGAAAAATTTGAAACTTCAAAATAAGCATTTAAAAGAAATAAAAGATGCCTTAAAAGCATAAGGCATCTTTTATTTATAGGCTTATTACTCCAATGCGTGTGTTTTCATAGCAAGAATTAAGCACTATGTCTATCATAGCACTAGCATAATCACTATAGCTGATTTTACTTTCATTGTTGGCATTAATTTCAAATTTTTCACCTATGATTTTATAATGATTGGTTTTTGGAAGTTCTGGTGAAAAATAGCAGATGTGCTCACATATACCCATTTAAAGCCTTTTTCATTACGTAAAAATTTCCAATACTTCTGCACTTGCTTTAGCTATATCCAAATACTCTTTAAGAAAATCAGGTATATCCATAAGTCTTGTAGTATGATTTTCATCCATATACAAACTTCCAATACCCCATATAACAAATAATTTAGCCTTGCTTCCTTGCAAAATTTTACTCAAGCATTCTATGTGCTTTTTATGTAAGCTTAATTTTTCCCATTCTCCAAAAGCGTCGATAATAATATCAAAATCTATCAGATCTTTAAAATCAAGCTCAAAAAGATCTTTTTGCGCTATTTTAGCTTGAGGTAAAAATTCATTCATTTTAGAGTTATTGCGTATAAAACATACTGGTTCTAAATTTCTGATCAAACGCAAAGTTTACGCAGAAATTCCTCCAATAGTTGAATACTTACTTATATCTTTAGGCAATAGTTTAGAATCCATCTTAAAAAGTCTTGAGAATTAGGGAAATAGCTATAAAATATCGTTTAAGAAACAAATTAATATATCAATATATATTGATATATTAATTTATATATGTTATATTTTTGGAAATATTTTTAAAAGGATAAAAAATGCAGTCTTTTTTAAATACTTTCAAAGAGTTTTTATATCTATTTACTGAGCTTTCTGTACTTTTTATAGCTATTTCTTTTTTAGTTTCTATTATCAATCAAAAATACGAAGGAATTTTTAAAAAACAACTTGCTGGTGATAAAATTTCAAGTTATTTTAAAGCTATATTTTTAGGTGCTTTAACGCCATTTTGTTCCTGTTCTACCATACCGCTTTTAAGAGCTTTTTTGGAAGCGAAAGTAAAACTTAGCGTAGCTTTAGCTTATCTTTTTACTTCACCTCTTATTAATCCTATCATTTTTTCCATGCTTTTTATAACTTTTGGTTTAAAGTTAAGTTTGACTTATGTGGTTTTTTTGGTATTTTTGATATTTATTGTTTCTTTTGTTTTTTCCAAATTTAAGGAAGAGAGTTTTTTAAAACATATCCCTAAAAATACAAAATCAAATATTTTTACCCAAACCACTCACAATCCTAGCAATTTTATTTTTAAACAAAAATCATGCTGTGCAAATACTCAAGATAAGCCTAAAAATATAACGATAAACTATAAAGAATTATTCAAAGAAAGTTTGAAAAATTATAAAAAATTATTACCCTATATCGTTGTGGCAGTTTTTATCGGTGCTTTTATTCATGGTTTCATTCCTCAAGAAATTTTACAAAAATACCTAAATGGGAATGAAATTTTAAGCATTGTATTAGCGGCTTTTTTAGGAATTTTCCTTTATTTAAGAGTAGAAACTATTATTCCTATAGGCTTAGCACTTTTGCAAATGGGAATTTCCCAAGGAGTGATTATGAGTTTTTTAATCGCTGGTGCTGGATGTTCTTTACCTGAGCTTATTTTACTCAAACAAATGTTTAAAATAAAATTTTTATTTTTATTTGTTATGATTATTTTAGGCGTGGCTATATCTTTTGGAATTTTTATTAATTTAATTTAAGGAAATAAAATGCAAAAATTTTTAACCATTATTTCAGCAATCAATGATGAAAGTAGGGTTTTGATTTTGCATCATCTTTTAAGATACAAAGAACTTTGTGTTTGTGATCTACAAGAGCTCTTAAACATGGGTCAATCAAGACTTTCAAGACATTTAAAAATTTTAAAAGATGCAGGATTTTTATATGTCAAGCGTAAGGGAACTTGGGCGTATTATGGTATCAACAATGAGCTTTTAAAACTGCATTCTGACCTTTTTGAAAATATTAAAAATCTAGATATTGACAACATAGTTTTAGAACAAAACACTTGCGAGAACGATAAATGAAACTTGCATTTATTTGTATTCACAATAGCTGCCGTTCTCAAATGGCAGAAGCACTAGCTAGGCATAAAGCTGAAAAAATGGGCATAGATATCGAAGTATTTTCCGCAGGAAGCGACACTTCTAAGGGTGTAAATTCACAGGCTATAAGACTTATGCGTGAAATTTATCAAATCGATATGAAAAAGCATTATTCTAAACTCATTGATTCTTTGCCTCAAAATTTAGACATAGTCGTAAGTATGGGTTGTGGCGTGGCTTGTCCTAGCTTAAAATCAAGGTATTATTTTGATTTTGGATTAAAAGATCCTAGCGGAAGTTATGATGATGAATTTAGGAAAATAATTCAAATTTTAGATTATAAAATAACAGCTCTTTTACAAGCCATAAAGACAAATTCTCTTAAGGACTTTACATGTTAGGTTTTATCGATAGATTTCTCACGCTTTGGATATTTTTAGCTATTTTTTTGGGTTTAATTTTAGGTATCATTTTCCCCAATATCGCTTTATTTTGGAATTTATTTGAGTACAAGTCTGTAAATGTAGTATTGACTTTATGTCTTATTTTGATGATGTATCCGCCTTTGGCTAAGGTTGATTATGCAAAGCTTTCAAAGGTATTTGATTCTAAAAAAGTTATCTTGCTTTCTATGATTTTAAATTGGTTTATAGGCCCTTTGCTTATGTTTATCTTAGCTTTTATTTTCTTAAAAGACGAGCCTTTATATATGCAAGGAGTTATCATCATCGGCTTGGCAAGATGTATCGCAATGGTGGTGGTATGGAGCGATTTAGCAAAAGGTGATAGAGAATACACCAGTGCTTTAGTAGCGATGAATAGCATTTTTCAAATTTTATTTTTTTCCACTTTGGCTTATATTTATCTGGATTTTTTACCAAAATTACTAGGTCAAAGCACTTTAGCTACAAGTTTAGATATAGATTTTTCAGCTCTAAGTAAAAATGTTTTGATTTATTTAGGAATTCCTTTTTTAATGGGCTTTATAACAAGAACCCTACTTTTAAAATACAAAAGCAAACGATGGTACGAAAATACCTTTTTACCTAAAATCAGCCCTATAACTCTTATCACCCTGCTAGCAACTATTATCATTATGTGTTCTTACAAAGCAAATGAAGTATTTCACCTGCCTTTAGAAGCTTTAAAAATAGCCTTTGTTTTGACTTTGTATTTTATCTTCATGTTTTTTCTAACTTGGTTTATTTCTAAGAAAAATCATCTTTCTTATCCTAAAACTTGTTCTTTATGCTTTAGTGCTAGTGGAAATAACTTTGAATTAGCTATAATCATTTGCATTGCTACTTTTGGGCTTCACTCAGAACAAGCTTTTGCAAGCATTATAGGCCCCTTAGTAGAAGTTCCTGTACTTATCTTACTTGTAAAATGGGCATTAGGCAAAAGTTTAAATTCTAAAAAAATGAATCAAGCCTCATGATTCTTTACAAAACTTATCGCAAGGTTGATAGTCCTTGCTTTCTGGATTAAACCCATCGACTTCATTTGCAAGCATTTCTTCATAAATTTTTATCTTTTTGCTTAAAACTTTTTCACTTTCTTTTAATGTTTTAATCTGGTTTTGTAATTTTTTCTTTGTTTGCTTTAACATCTCTTGTCTCTCTTTGGCAGTTTTTATACCCAAAGAGCAAAGTTTTATATAATGTTTGATTTGTTCTATTGGCATACCTGAAATTCGAAACCATTCTATCCATTTTGCCCATTCTATATCGCTTTTTGAAAAATATTTCACACTATTTTCATCTTTTTGAACAAAAGGAAACAAACCTTTTTAGCCCAAAATCTTAAAGTATGAGCACTAATTTTTGTTTCTTTTTCTACCTCTTTTCATAGTATAAGCCATATTTTCTCCTTTTTAAAATAAAAATAAAAATTTATTTTTATTTTTTTGTGATAAAATAATAGCCAAATTATTAGTTTTATACTAAAAATAACAAAAATTAAAAGGAAAATAATGAATAGTATTAAAATCAAACTTTCTCTCATTGCAAATTTAATTGCAATTTTTGCCTTAATTGTTCTAGGTATTGTAAGTTTTTATTTTACAAAAACCTCACTATATGAAAGCACTCTTAAAAATCAAACTGATCTACTTAAAGTCACACAATCTACCGTTGAAGATTTCCGTTCCACAAATCAATCTTTTACTAGAGCTTTAGAAAAAGATATCGCGAACTTACCTTATCAATCTTTAATCACTGAAGAAAATATTATTAACAATGTTGGTCCAATATTGAAATATTATCGTCATAGTATAAATGCACTAAATGTTTATTTAGGTTTAAACAATGGAAAAGTTTTACTTAGTCAAAAATCTAATGATGCAAAAATGCCTGAATTACGTGATGATTTAGATATAAAGACAAAAGATTGGTATCAAGAAGCTTTAAAAACAAATGATATTTTTGTTACACCAGCATATTTAGATACAATTTTAAAACAATATGTAATAACGTATTCTAAAGCTATTTATAAAGATGGCAAAATCATAGGAGTACTGGGTGTCGATATACCATCAGAAGATTTGCAAAATTTAGTTGCAAACACTCCTGGAAATACTTTTTTATTTGATCAAAAAAATAAAATATTTGCAGCAACCAATAAAGAATTATTAAATCCATCCATTGATCATTCTCCTGTTCTAAATGCATATAAACTCAATGGTGATAACAACTTCTTCTCTTATAAGCTAAATAATGAAGAAAGACTTGGAGCTTGTACTAAAGTCTTTGCTTATACAGCTTGTATTACCGAAAGCGCTGATATTATAAATAAACCTATATTTAAAGCAGCATATATACAAGTTATAGCCTTAATTGTTATGATATCTATTAGCATCATCCTCCTTTATTTCATCGTATCAAAATACCTCTCCCCACTTGCAGCTATCCAAACAGGTT
>NZ_MJXJ01000011.1:0-844 GCF_001762735.1 Campylobacter sp. BCW_6461
TTAAGGAAACCCAATGACCATACTAGAAAAAAACATACAAGCTTTATTAAGTGGGGTAAATGAACCCTTAGGAAATAAACTTTTAAATTTCATACAAAATAAAACTTGCTCTCGTTTTAATATAGATGAAAATTTAAATATCTATGATAAAACTCATAATGTTTTTATGTATGAAAATTTAGAAGAAGAAATAAATTTTTTCTATCAAAGTATTTTAGAAAAAACTCATAGATATCCTTTTGCATGTATTTATGGTATAGGCAATGCTTTGCTTATTAAAAATTTATCCAAACACTATAAACATCTTTTTGTATTTGAAAGTGAAATCGAACTTTTTATCCTAGCTTTAAGCACGATAGATTTGAGTGAGGAATTGAAAATTTATAAGATTGTATTGTTTGACTGTGTTGCAGAGGATTTAGAAATTCAAATTGCTATGATTTTTGATCAGCAAAGTATTTTAGAGTATCTAAGCTTGTATGAAATATTGATCAATGCTTCTTATTATCTTCATTTTTATGAAAAACAAATTTTGTTTTTAAATGAAATATGTTTAAAAACCATAGGAGTAGCAGTAAGAAATGCTGATATTTCCTGTTTTTTGCCTTTATTAGTCCATGGACAGTTTTTGCAAAATATCCCTTCTATGCTTGGAAGTATTCCTTTTCAAAGAATCTTAAGCGAAAGAAAAAACAAATTTGACAATGCTATAGTAGTTTCTGCAGGACCTTCTCTTACTAAACAACTTCCTTTACTTAAAGCTTATCAAGATAAAGCGGTGGTCTTTTGTGCTGATGGAGCTTTAAGTATGCTTGAAAAAGAAGGTGTAGTGCCTGATTATGTT
>NZ_MJXJ01000012.1:0-93832 GCF_001762735.1 Campylobacter sp. BCW_6461
TCATCCTCCTTTATTTCATCGTATCAAAATACCTCTCCCCACTTGCAGCTATCCAAACAGGTTTAACTTCATTCTTTGATTTTATCAACTATAAAACAAAAAATGTTTCTACTATAGAAGTAAAAAGCAATGATGAATTTGGACAAATCTCAAATGCTATCAATGAAAACATTCTTGCTACTAAAAGAGGCTTAGAACAAGACAATCAAGCCGTTAAAGAATCAGTTCAAACCGTATCAGTTGTAGAAGGTGGTAATTTAACAGCAAGAATTACTGCTAATCCAAGAAACCCACAACTTATTGAACTTAAAAATGTTCTAAATAAACTTCTTGATGTTTTACAAGCTAGAGTAGGTTCTGATATGAATGCTATTCATAAAATTTTTGAAGAATACAAAAGCTTAGACTTTAGAAATAAATTAGAAAATGCTAGCGGTAGTGTAGAATTAACTACTAATGCTTTAGGTGATGAAATAGTTAAAATGCTAAAACAAAGTTCAGACTTTGCTAATGCTTTAGCTAATGAAAGTGGAAAATTACAAACTGCTGTTCAAAGCTTAACCACTTCTTCAAATTCTCAAGCTCAATCTTTAGAAGAAACTGCAGCAGCTTTAGAAGAGATCACTTCTTCTATGCAAAATGTTTCAGTTAAAACTAGTGATGTTATCACTCAATCTGAAGAGATTAAAAATGTTACAGGTATTATAGGTGATATTGCAGATCAAATCAATCTTTTAGCTTTAAATGCAGCTATTGAAGCAGCTCGTGCTGGAGAACATGGTAGAGGCTTTGCAGTGGTAGCTGATGAAGTTAGAAAGTTAGCTGAAAGAACTCAAAAGTCTTTATCAGAAATTGAAGCTAATACTAATTTACTTGTTCAATCTATCAATGATATGGCAGAAAGTATTAAAGAACAAACTGCAGGTATCACTCAAATCAATGATAGCGTAGCTCAAATTGATCAAACTACTAAAGATAATGTTGAAATTGCTAATGAATCAGCTATTATTTCTAGTACAGTAAGTGATATAGCTAATAATATCTTAGAAGATGTTAAGAAGAAAAGGTTTTAATTAATCATTTATACCTAGTAAAAAACTAGGTATAAATTTTTCCTTCAATTTAAATTTTTCATCAAAGTTTCTAAAAAGTTTCCAAATATTTTTATACTTCCATTGTTTTAAATTTCAATATGGGGTAAAAACAAATGGAAAGAAGATTGTTTTTAAAAGGTTCAGCTTTAGGTTCTATGGTGGCTTTTTTTGCAAGTTCAAATTTAAGTGCTGTTATGCTTAAGGATAAGGATTTGTTAGGTTTTAAAGCTGTTAGTGCAAGCACACAAGATAAAGTTATAGTACCGCAAGGTTATGAAGCAAAGGTTTTAATTTCTTGGGGTGATCCACTTTTTAGTAAAGCAAAACCTTATGATGAAAATAAAATCATCGATATGAATGCAATTAAAAATGCTCATTTGGTTTTTGGAGATAACGATGATGGTATGAGTTTTTTTCCACTTTCAAAAAACAGAGGAATTTTAGCTGTTAATAATGAATATATAAATCCTGAAATCATGTTTAATCATCATGGTAAAAATTTAAGCAAAGAAGATATTTTATATGAGCAAGCCAGTGTGGGTGTGAGTATCTTAGAAATCGAAAAAAAGGGTGATGATTGGACTATGGTTTTAGACTCTAAGTATAACCGCAGAATCGATGCAAACACTAAAATGCAAGTAAGTGGAGCAGCTAAAAAAGAAGTTTTAAAAAATGAAAAATTTGTTCATGGAACTTTTGCAAATTGTGCAAATGGACAAACACCTTGGGGAACTTATATCACCTGTGAAGAAAATTTTGACGATTTTTTTGGAAGTTCAGATGAAAATCTAGAATTTAATGACTCTCTTAAACGCTATGGATTTAACAAAACTAGTCTTTATGGATGGGAAAAATTTGATGAAAGATTTGATTTAGCTAAAAATATCGATGAAGCCAATCGTTTTGGCTGGATAGTGGAAATCAATCCTTTTGATGCAAAAAGCACACCTGTTAAAAGAACTTCTTTAGGGCGTTTTAAACATGAAAATGCAGAAATTATCGTAGAAAAAGATGGTTCTGTTATAGTTTATATGGGTGATGATGAGATGAATGAATTTATTTATAAATTTGTTAGCAAACATAAATACAAAAAAGGTGCTGATACAAGTAAAATTTTAGATGAAGGTATTTTGTATGTAGGACAGTTTAACGGCAATGTGGGAGATTTTAAAGGACAGGGAAAATGGATAGCTTTAGAATATGGCAAAAACAGCCTAAATGAAAAAAATGGTTTTAAGTCTCAAGCTCAAGTACTCATCAATACGCGTCTTGCTGCAAGTATTGTAGGTGCAACTCCTATGGATAGATGTGAATGGATAGCAAGCCATAAACAAAGTGGTTCTAAAGAAGTATTTGCAACACTAACGAACAACAAAAATCGCCAAGAACCTAATGCAGCAAATCCAAGGACTAAAAATGTTTATGGACAAATTTTAAAATGGATGCCAAAAAATTCTCATAAAGACGATGATTTTACTTGGGAAATTTTTGCTCTTGCTGGAAATCCTGATAACCAACAAGGCTTATATAAAGGCTCAAATAATATTACAAGTGAAAATAAATTCAATTCTCCTGATGGACTTAAATTTGATAGAGATGGAAGACTTTGGATACAAACAGATGGATCTTATTCTAATAAAGATGAATACGAAGGCATGGGAAATAACTGCATGCTAGCAGCAAATCCAAAAACAGGGGAAATCAGACGCTTTTTAACAGGACCTATTGCTTGTGAATTAACAGGGATTGCTTTTAGTGAGGATTATACTACAATGTTTGTAGGCATACAACATCCAGGAGAAGGTTTGAAAGGTAGTACTTTTCCTTATGGAAAAACGCCAAGATCAAGTGTAATGATGATAAGAAAACTTGATGGTGGAGTGATAGGAAGCTAAATAAAAATAAAGTTGCTTTTAGCAACTTTATAAAATCTTAATGCAAGCTTTCTATATAAGCCATAGCACTTAATGCAGCTACAGCTCCATCACCTGCAGCACAAATAACTTGCTTAGGCGCATCTTTTCTAAGGTCCCCTGCGGCAAAAAGTCCAGCAACGCTAGTTTGCATTTTAAGATCAACACTTACTTGCCCACCTTCTTCCATATTGCATAAAAACTTACCATCGTCTTGTTTTAAAATTTCATTTCTTACATTAAGACCAACAAAAGTAAAAATTCCTGGAACATTTAAATCTCTAATACTACCATCTTTTAATTTTACTTTTACCCCAGTAACACCCATTTTATCACCATATACTTCATCTACACTTGCGCTAGTAATGAGTTCTATTTTTTCGTTTTTCTTAACTTTTTCTACTGTAGATGGAGCTGCTCTAAACTCATCTCTGCGGTGGATAAGATAAACCTTAGAACAAATATTTGCTAGATATAAAGCTTCTTCTAAAGCCGTATCTCCACCACCTAAAACTGCAACTTCTTTATTTTTATAAAAAAATCCATCACAAGTTGCACAAGTGCTTACACCTTTTCCAAAAAATTTATCTTCGCCCTTAAAACCTGCTTTTTTTGGAGCTGAGCCTGTACAAACTATCACAGCTTTAGCAAGTTCTGTTTTACCACCTTCTAATTTGATGGTAAAACTTCCATCACTATTTTTTAAAATTTGTTCTACTCCAACCATTTCATGTTTTAAACCAAAACGCATACATTGTTCATTCCAAGGAGTCATAAAAGAAATTCCATCCATAACTTGGGCTACACCTGGATAATTTTCTATTTCAGAACTTGAGGTAATTTGTCCACCAGGCATACCTTTTTCAAACATTACTACATTCTTAAGACCACCTCTAGTTGCATAAAGTCCAGCACTAAGTCCAGCAGGACCTCCACCTATGATTGCTACATCTAACATTTATATTTCCTTTATATTGAATTTTATTATTAATAATGATATAAAAATTATTCTTAATAGTAGTTAATAAAAATTATTATTTAGTATAAATTTGAAATTTTTAAGAAGAAGGCTAGTTATACTAGCCTTTAGTTTATAGTAAAGAGTTTAGTTTATCACTAATTGCTTGTTTAGATTGTGCACCAACGAGTTGATCTACAACTTCACCATTTTTAAAGAAAATAAGCGTAGGAATAGAGCGAACACCAAATTCAGCTGCTAAATCACCTTGTTCATCTGTATTTACTTTGCAAATTTTAGCTTTACCATCGAAGTCATTTGCAAGTTCATCAATAACTGGAGCAAGCATTCTACAAGGTCCGCACCATGGAGCCCAAAAATCAACTAAAGCTACACCTTCTTTTGCTTGAGCAAAATTATCACTTGTTAATTCAATATATTTTCCCATAATTTTTCCTTTCTTTAATTTTTGTCTAATTGTATTTTATTTTTTTAAATATCAGCTTAAAAACTTATATTTTCGCAAAATTGTATCACATCATTTTTAATGCAAATCAGATCAATCTGAAAATCCGATGAAATTCCATTTTTAAGATGATAAAATTCTATAGTTTTTAAAATTTTTTCAAGTTTTTTTCTATCCAAACGCTCGGAAACTTCATAATCATTTTGAGTAAATTTAACCTCTATAAAATGTAAAATTTCATCTTTTTTGGCTATTATATCGATTTCTCCAAATTTAGAATGGAAATTTCTTTTTAAAATTTCAAAGCCTTGTTTTTTTAAAAATTTACAAGCCTTATCTTCCCCTAAAATTCCATCTAAATAAGCTTTTACACCCATTATTCTATACGCATCATAAAAGGCTTGGTTTTTATAAAATCTTGTTTGCGTAAAATTTCAAGCAAATTTTGTATGCTTTTTTCATAAGTTAAATGTGTAGTAAAAAACAAAGTGCTGTAATTTTCATCATTTTTTTTAGGTTTTTGTAAAAAACTATCGATAGAAATATTATTTTCACTCATCAATTGTGTGATTTTAGATAAAATCCCTATTTTATCTTCAACTTTCACCCTTAAATAATATTTTGTATAAATTTCATCTTTGCTTAAAAGCTTGTATTCTAAAGTATTCACAAAACCAAGCATTGGTGCTTTTACCTGATCTCTTGCTATATCCATAAGATCTGAAATCACAGCACTTGCAGTGGCCTCTCCTCCTGCTCCTGCTCCATAATACAAACTTTCACCCAACAAATCTCCATTAATGCTTATAGCATTCATCACTCCATCAACTTTTGCAAGCATTTTTTCTTTATCTATCATAGTAGGATGCACCCTTAATTCTACTTTATTTTCACGCACCTTAGCTATACCTAAAAGTTTTATGGTAAATTCAAACTCATTAGCAAAATACATATCTTCAGGTGCAATTTCACTAATACCCTCGATCAAAATATCTTCAGGTTTAGCTTTAAGATTATAAGCGATACTTGATAAAACAAGCAGTTTATGTGCTGCATCTTGCCCTTCTATGTCAAAAGTTGGATCAGCCTCTGCATAACCTAAATTTTGAGCTATTTGCAAAGCTTGTTTAAAACTCATATTTTTTTGACTCATAGAACTTAAAATATAATTACTCGTACCATTTAAAATCCCTTTTATAGCCAAAATATTATTTGCACTTAAACCTTCTTTTAAAACCTTGATAATAGGAATTCCTCCAGCCACACTTGCTTCATAACCAAAAGCTAAATTTTTAGCCAAATTTTCAAGTTCATAACGATGATAAGCAAGCATAGCTTTATTTGCAGTAACAACAGCTTTTTTCTTTTTTAAAATTTCACTCACTATTTTAAAAGCTTCATCCACCCCACCCATTAATTCTACAAAAACATCTACATCAGCATTTAAAATTTCTGCAACGCTATGAGTAATTGGAATTAAAGCATTTTTTTTAGGACTTCTAGCAAGAGCGATCACAGGAGTTATGCTTTGCCCACATCTTGCACGAATGAGTTTATCATTTTCTAAAAGAAATTTAACCACCGCACTTCCAACAGTGCCATAACCAAGAATCGCTACTTTCATAACTTACTCTTTTAAATATTTTTTGATATTACGTGCAGCTTGGCGTATGCGATTTTCATTTTCAATTAAAGCAATTCTTACATACTCATCACCTGCTTCGCCAAAACCTACCCCAGGACTTACTGCAACACTAGCACGCTGTAAAAGTTGCTTTGAAAATTCTAAACTTTTTAAATGTCTTTTGCTTTCAGGGAGTTTTGCCCAAACAAACATACTTGCTCTTGGTTTTTGAAGTTTCCAGCCTGCATTTTCAAAAGCTTCAAGTAAAATGTGCATTCTTTTATCATAAGTTGCACGGATTTCATCTACACAAGTTTGATCTCCATCTAAAGCTATGGTAGCTCCTACTTGAATAGGTGTGTACATACCATAATCAAACCAAGATTTTATTTTTTTAAGCGCACTGACTAAGCGTTTATTTCCTACTACAAAACCCACGCGCCAGCCTGCCATATTGTAAGATTTTGAAAGAGTGTAAGTTTCTACCGCTATATCTTTTGCGCCTTCAATTTCCAAAATAGAAGGAGTTTTATAGTCATCATAAGTTAAATCTGCATAAGCAATATCTGAAATAATATAAAATCTTTCTTTTTTTGCCGTTGCTATCAATCTTTCATAAAAACTTTTCTCACAAGTTACTGTTGTTGGATTATGCGGGAAATTAACAACGACATATTTTGGACGCGGGATGCTTTCATTTAAAGTTTTATGTAAATTTTCAAAAAATTGATTTTCATCAAGCTCAAATTTTTCATTATAAGCTAAAGGCATTTTTGCTACATTACCTCCTGCTATAATAAAAGCTTGAGTATGTATAGGATAAGCAGGAGTTGGCACAATAGCAACATCTCCAGGATTTATAATCGCTCTTGCAAGATTTACAAAACCCTCTTTTGAACCCATAGTAGCTACAACTTCATTTTCAGGATCTAGGTTGACATTATATTTTCTTTTATACCAATTACAAATTGCTAAGCGAAGTTTATAAATCCCCATGGATGTAGAATATCCCGAGGTTTTATCTTTGTTAGCACTTTCACAAAGTTTATCTATAATGTGTTGTGGAGTTTTACCATCGGGATTTCCCATTGAAAAGTCGATGATATCCTCTCCAGCACGTCTTGCTGCCATTTTTATCGCATTTACTTCTGCGAAAACATAATTTGGAAGTCTTTCTATGGTATTAAAACGGATTTCATCAAACATTTCTTAATCCTTTATTTTTTAAGTGTGATTTTTAAACCCCTGCGTATATTATCTAAACTATACATATCGCTTACAATAGCATATATAGCACCATTTGGAATAAGTTCTGAAAAATGATTATTTTTATTTTCGCTTTTTACTGCTTTAATTAGATTCAGATTTTTATCTAAAAAGAAGATTTTAGGAAACCAATTGTCTAAATCATTTGCATCAATAATCAAATTTGTAGCATTTTTTAAATCAAACACATAGTCTTTAAGGGGTTTTTCTAATGATTTTGGAGTATTTAAATTAACATTTGTATTGGTTTTTAATACAGCATTGGAAAAATTTAAATCATATTCATAGTCATATGCTCCAATGCGCTTAATATTATCTATATAGACAGAATTTTCTTTTAAGAGATTGTAAAGCGTTCCAGGATCTAAAACATATTGAGATTCTACTTGTATGGTATAGTCAATATTTCCTTCTCTTAAAATCAAATCTGTAGGGATAAAATATATATATCCAGCATCTGTTAAAACATCGGATAAAATTTTAAAAAACATAACTTCATCAGCTTTTGCTTTAAAATTTAGTTTTAGACTTTGAGGATTTGATAGTGTTAAGGCAATTAAAGAATTGGTTTTTAATATTTGAGATATTTTTGCAATATCACAATTTCCATTATTATCTATGTAAGAATTATTTGAGAATAATAATTCTAGTTGAGAATTTTTACTAGGATTGTTTACTAAATTTTTTGCTAATTCAAGACTTGAGATTGCAAAAGATATATTAACCCAAAAAGTAAGAATAATAATTTTTTTTACCATTCTTTACCTTTATTTAATTTTACAAATTCAGCAGCTGAAATACTTGTAATTTTTCCATCTTTAATCAAGAAACGTTTTGAAATTCCTACAGGAAATTTTTGTTCTTTATTTTCTTGATCAAACATTGTTAAAGCTGCAGCCCCTGTTAAAATTAACTGATCTTTATCTAAAGAAATATTAAAATCTTTTTCTTTAACAAAGCTTGTTTTTTTAAGGCTTTTTAAATCTATCAAACCTATCCAAATCTTGGTAGAGGTTTTAAAATGTGCTTCTTTTAAAGAATCAGTTTTTAGTGTATTTGTGTCTTCTTGGATTTGGGTATTTTTTTCTTCATCGAGTAGAGTTGTGTTATTTTCACTGATATTATTTTCTATGCTTATGTTTTTATCATTTTCTTGTAATGAGGTGTTTTGGCTTGGTAAAACGCTCTCTGTTTGATTTGTTTCTTGTGCTTTATTGTTGTCTATAACAACAACATTGTTTCCACCTAAAGATTTTAAATTTTCTTGTGCTTGTCCTATTATGTCTATAACTGTTGCACTAGTATTATTTTGTTCATCTTTGAAAAAAGTTTTAAGTGTATCAAAATAATAAATTCCACTTCCTATAATCACTAAAACAATAAGAACAATCAAAAAAGGCCAAGTGTTAAAGGATTTTTGACTATAAGCATCTAGTTTTGGGGTTATCATTTTTGATTTTGTTTGTGGAGTAGGATTGTTTTCGTTAAGATAAGCTTCATACTCTTCGTTAAAATCACTAAAGTCGAGTTCGTATTCTCTGCTTAAAATTTTAACAAAACCTTTAACATTAAAACGACTTAAAACAGCAAAATTCTTTTCTACTAAAGCTTCAAGAAAATCAAGTTCAATTTGCGTTTTTGCTGCAACTTCTTTTAAATTTAATTCTTGTATTTTTTTCCAATTAAGCATTTAACATCCTATCACAAAGTATTGCAAAAGCAGCGCTGACATTAAGACTATCAAAATTATTTTTCATCGCAATGCCCACACATTCATCGCACTTTTTTATAATTTTAGAGCTTAAACCAAAACCCTCACTACCCAAAACTAAAACTTTTTTACCATTGCTTATTTTTACACTGTGAATTTCTTTTCCCGAGCCATCGCTCGCATAAAAATAAAAACCTACTTGTTTTAGTTCGTTTATTACACTTAAAGCATCGTTGCTTATTGCAATAGGTAAATCAAGAGCCGCTCCGCTGCTTGTGCGAATTACTCCTTCCATGGCTAATTTTTCACCAATAAAAATTAAAGCCCCAACCCCTAAAGCATAAGCTGTACGCGTGATAGCCCCTATATTTCCTACATCGCTAATTCCATAAAGCATAACAATAAAATCATTTTTTTTGATCTCATTTAAATTCGCAAAAGAACTTTCTTTAATATCTAGCAAAAAACCTTGATGATTTCCACCTTTCGCATAAGCTTGAGCAGTTTTAAAATCAAGTTTTTTGATTTTAAAACCAGATTTTGCGATTTTGGAAAAAGTAATTTTATCACATTCTTTTGCTAAATAAAGCTCATTGATACAGTCTTTATGATATTCTAAAATATAAAAAAATATTTGCTTCCCATAAACTATCATATTAAAATTTTACCTAATCTTGACTTAAAAGCAGTTTTTGATAAATTTCTTTTGCATTTTTTCCATTGATCTTTGATAATAATTTTGCTTTTGCTTTTAAAGACAGCTCTAAATCCATAATATCTTTTTCACAAAGAGTATTTTGCAAAAAATTTTGCTCTTTTGATTGCAGTACTACAACCCATTCACCGTTTAAATTAGACTTTTTTAAAATTTCAGAAAGCTCTTTAGCATTGCCTTTAAATTTTTTTTCAAATTTTTTACTGATTTCTTTAATCAAAAAAATTTCTCTTTGGCTGTCTAGAATCATAATCTGTTCTACTAAAGATAAAATACGCTTGGGGGATTCGTAAATAATACTTGGATAAGGAAAGTTTAAAATTTTTTCTATATCTTTTTGTCTTTCTTTGCCTTTATTTGCTAAAAAACCAATAAAGATAAATTCTTTTTGACAAAATGCTGAGCTTACAAGAGCAACTAAGGCTGCATTTGCACCTGGTAAAATTTCATAGGTGATATTATTTTCTTGTGCAAATTCTACCAAAGCCTTGCCAGGATCACTAATCCCTGGCATTCCTGCATCGCTTAAATAAGCTACATTTTTTTCAAATATCTTTAAATCAATACTTGCTAAAACTTCTTTTTCATTATGGGAGTGTAAGGCTATAAATTTAGAAATATGTATATCAGTGTGAAATTTGGTATTTAATAACGAAATCAAAGACTTACTTACTCTTGTATCTTCGCAAAACACAAGATCGCAAGTCTTTAAAAGTTCTAAGGCTCTAAAAGAAATATCGCTTAAATTTCCTATGGGAGTAGGAATAAAATAAAGCATAATTATTGCATTGCGTATTTTTTCTTAAATTTCTCTACACGACCTGCAGCATCTACAATTTTTTCACTGCCTGTAAAAAAAGGATGGCAATTTGAACAAATATCTACTCTTAATTCTGCTTTGTTTGACTTTGTTGTAAAAGTATTTCCACAAGCACAACTTACTTTGCATTCTACATATTCTGGGTGAATTTCTTTTTTCATTAGTTTTCCTTAAAAATTAAAACAATAAGCCGTGATTATAAATTATTTAACATAAAAAAGAGATTAATTTAAGAAAAGTTAAAGCAAAATTTTTGAAGCTATAGCTATAATAGCTGTTTGACTTTTTAGAATATTAGAGCTTTTAAGAGAGATTTTCCGGTTAAACAATAATCTCTCATCATTGTTAAATCCACCTTCAGGACCTATAAAATATAATTCTTTTTCATCGAAATGACTTTGTTGTTCTCCTTGAAAATCAACCATAATTGCATTTGGAAATTTTTGAACAAATTCTTGAGTGCTTTGGTGGATAATTAAATCCATTTTAGTATTTCTACCGCATTGTTCACAAGAAGAAATAATGATTTTTTCAAATCTTTCTAAATCGATTTTAAAATTTCTTTGTGAAAAATTTGTAAAAACCAAATGTAACTTTTTTACTCCAAGTTCATTTAAGAAAGGTAGAGTTTTTTCTAAAATTTTAATATCTATAATGGCTAAGGCTAAGTTTAATTCACTTTGTTTTATATTTTGTGATTTTTTGTTTAAAAATTTTAAAGTGCAAGAATTTCTTGTTAAATTTGTGATTGTATAGTTGTAAAGAAAATTATCTTGTAAATTTCTAAGATTTAGCTCCGAATTTTCCTTTACTCTTCTTACTTTTAAATGGTTAAAGTTTTCACCTTGAAGTTGTATAAACTCTTCTCCAGCTTGCTTGTTATACAAAAATTGCATTTTATAGATATCTTTCTATTAAAAAAGGCAAAAACAATAAAAAAATTTCAAAAGGTAAAATCAAACAACTAATCCATCTAAAAGTGGCATATTTTCTAAATCTTCTTGCTTTTTTAAAACAAACAAAGTGAAAAATTGCTAAGGCAAAAATTAAGATCCAAGAAAAAATCATTACCCAGATATTGACATTCATTTGAAATTGTTTCATTGCTGATAACAAACAACCTGTAAAAATAATCAAAGCTAAAAATAAATAATAAATTGGTAAAAATAATCGTATTCTGCGAATAAAAATGAATTCGGTTTTAAAATTTCCTTGTGTTAGTATAAGATAAAAAAGCATTAAAAAACCGCTCGCATAAAGACTATAAAGATGTAAAGCTAAAAAGAATTCGTAACTTTGATCCATTATTTTCCTTTGTTTATAAAATCAGCTAAATTTTGAATTTGTTCATCACTTAAAAAACTATGGTTTTTATCTTTTATCGTTTTTATTTTTTGTATAAAAATTTTATTGCTCAAGGTTTTAATGGCCGTGCTGTTTTTAGGTTTTAATTCCCCTTTTTCTCCATGACAAGTGGCGCATTTTTGTTTATATAAAGAGTTGATAATACTAGGATTGACTTCATGTTCATCATCTAAACTTTGTGCTTCATCATCTACAGGTAAAGGCAGGTTGGAGTCACTTAATTCTGTTTTTTCATCGTTTTGTTCTATTTGGACTACTTCTTGATCTGTATTTTGAGTCTTAGAAATATTTTTTTCATCATTAGAACAGGCAGATAAAACTAATAAAAAAAAACTTAAGGCAATTAAAATTTTAGCTTTTTGCATTAAATCTCCTTTGGATTTATAAAAATTTCTTCATTTTTTAATTTGTTATAAAAATCTATATCATTCCATTCTGCTTTAATGCCATTGGAAAATTCTATGTCTTGAAGTGAAATTTTTGGCATTAGCTCACTATAGGCATCTTCTCTAAAACCTTGTGCATAGCCTGTTCTTGTTTCATGAACAATGATGCTTTGTAAAGTCACTCCTTGTTCTCCATTTACCATTTTTGTTTGTTTTAATAAAGCATCTATAAGTATGAAAAATACACGACAAAAATTTTCAGCACTTACATTAACAGGCAGGCAAATCCAACGACTTGAATATTTTTTCATTTCTTCTAAATATTTTGCGTCATCATATTTAAAAAGAGTGATAGCATGATCAAAACTATCAATAATTTGGCATATATAGGTTTTTAAAAGTCCAAAATCATAGACCATTCCAGCATTATCTAAATATTTGCTTTCAAGTAAAACTTCAACTTTGTAAGAATGTCCATGAATGCTACTTTTGCAACGCTTAGAAGAACAAAATCTAACAATGTGTGCGTTTTCAAATTCAAATAATTTTCTTATAATCATACACCCTCTTTATCGTTCCAAAGACGAATATGAATTCTATCAGAATAATTATAACCATTCTTAATACAAAATTCAGCAATTTTTTGAGCATTTTTTTTAAGGTTTTGCTCATTTTCACCCATAGGCATACAAAAAATTTGATTTGGAGCTTCTTTTAGAATTTCATTGATTTCTAAAAATGAATTATCAAGAGTATTGGCATCTAAAACAAATTTATAAAAACTATCTTTTGCGTAATTTTTAAATGCTTTTAAAGCTTTAAAATTTAATCGTTTATCTTTTTTTATCCCACTATTTTGGAGTTTAACGCTTAAAGCAAAAATACATTCTTTGTAAAAAGGATATCTATCAAAATTAATTTCTATGCTTCCATTGCTTTCAAAGTGTATTTCGAATTTATTTTTTAATAACATTTGGATAAATTCTATAAATTCAGGATTTTCATAATGGATTAATGGCTCTCCACCTGTGATAACAACTATAGGATCAAAGTCTTTTTTTAATTTTATCACTCTTTTTAAAAGTTCATTAGCATTTAAAGTTTCATAACTTTCTTTAAAATCTTTTGTGAAAACAGCTCTTATCGTGTCACATCCAATGAGAGTTTTATCGTTTTTTGATATTTTTACATTAAAACCTAAACAGTTGAAATTGCAACCAGCAAAACGCATAAAAATAGCTAATTTTCCATTATATTTGCCTTCTCCTTGAATGCTTAAGAAACTTTCAACAAGTTGCAAAATTAACCTCCAGTTTGATAAAAAGCACGAGATGAGGTTTCATTATCAACAACACTCCATTTATTTTTTTCTGGTTTATTTCTTAATACTTCTTGTAATATTTCTACAGCGGCTTTAATATCACCTTTTCGAACCGCTTCTTTTATGCTTAATGCTTCATCAAAATAAAGGCAAGGTATTAACAAGCCTTCAGCACTTAAGCGTATGCGATTGCAAGAATCGCAAAATTCATGGCTATGAGGATCTATAATTCCAAATTCATAATCATCTGCCTTGTAAATACTCACAGGTGCTTTTTCATCTTTTTTTATAAGTTGAATTTGATATTTTTGACTCAAAATTTGTATAATTTCATCTCTTTTTAATCCTTGTAATTTACCATAAGCATGAGTATTTTCCATAAATTCTATAAAGCGAATTTGAGCTTTTTTTGATTTTGCAAATTCCAAAAGAGATATCAGTTCATCATCGTTTAAATTTTTAAGAGCTACAGTATTAAGTTTTACTTTCAAATCTAGATTTAAAGCTTCATCAATTCCAGATAAAACACTATCTAATACATCTTTTTGCGCAAGAGTTTTTGCTTTTTTGTGATCTAGGGTATCAAGTGAAATATTAAGTCGTTTAAGTCCAGCATTTTTTAGGTCTTTAGCAAAGTCTTTTAGTAAAAATCCATTTGTAGTTATAGCAAGGTCAATATCGCTTTTATAATCGCTAATCATTTTTATAAAAATACTTAAATCTTTTCTTAATAAAGGTTCTCCACCTGTTATACGGATTTTTTCAATTCCTTCGTCCATAGCTGCTTTAACAAATAAAAAAAGTTCTTCGAAGCTTAATAAATTTTCTTTTGGCTGATAATCGAAAGGAATTTTTGGCATACAATAAAGGCAGCGAAAGTTACATCTTTGTGTAACTGAAATTCTAAGATAATTTATCTTTCTACCGAATTGATCTATAAGCATTTATTTTCCATTCTATTTTATTAATTTCTTAAATTTTAAGACAAGTTCTACATTTCCAGTGCCAATGCGTAAATCTTTAGCGATTTGTTCTATGCTTTTTCCTTCTTTGAAAAGATTTTCTATTTTTTGTTCTTC
The DNA here is from genome assembly GCF_001762735.1 of Campylobacter sp. BCW_6461. Taxonomy (NCBI): domain Bacteria; kingdom Pseudomonadati; phylum Campylobacterota; class Epsilonproteobacteria; order Campylobacterales; family Campylobacteraceae; genus Campylobacter; species Campylobacter sp. BCW_6461. The sequence continues at coordinate 14,719 of NZ_MJXJ01000012.1, forward strand.
TGTATCGTAATTTGGCGTAAGTTTAGCCATGCTTTGTGCTTTTTGTTCTAAATTTAAAAGACGATTTTGTTGTTCATTTTGAAAATCTTCTATGATATGTTCCATAGTTTTTAGTGTTCTTAAAACAGGAGTGATTTTTGAACTGATTTGTTTATCAAGTTCAATCATAATTTCTTCTTTTAAAAGAGAGGTTTTATAGTCTTCATCCTCTTCGCTATCATCTTTAACTCCTAATTCTTTACGAAAATAATGAAGTTCTTTGGTAATATCTTCTATCACATTTTGAAGTTTTGCTATTTTTGCATTATTTTCTCTTTCTTTGATATTCATATAGGCTAGCATTGCAATTAAAAGCACAATTATAAAAACTAAATAAAGTACATCATCACTCATTCTTGGCCTTTCTTATTTCTTATCATATTTCTTTGAATTTCAACAACAAAAGCATCAAAAGCCATTTTGTCTTCAGGCTTAATTTTGATAATTTTTGCCAATGTTTGACTTTGAGCTTTGATAAAAATAGCTATTTTTTGATTATTTAAATCAAATCTTAAATAATATTCTTTATCTTCTTCTAAAATAGTATCCAAAAAATTTAGATATTCAAAATTCAAAGATTCTACTACCCCTTTTTGCTTAAGTGGTATAAGTTCTTTATTTTTATCTAAAGAATTTTCAAGCCTTAAAATATCTTCTTTTAGACTTAAAAGAAGATCAAAAATAATTTTTTCACCCTCGTCAAAATCAATGCGTAAAGCAAGTTTTTTCCATTTTAAAATTTGAGAAATTGCTCCAAGTTTTAGGTATTCTCCAAGAAAACGGTTATTTTCTATTTCACAACATTCTAAATGAGCTTCAAATCCTGCTTTAAAAAGTGCTAATTCCATAATAAATCAATCCAAATAAAAATAAAAAAGATAATACTTAAATAACCATTTAGAGTAAAAAATGCTCTATCAATATGAGCAAAATTCTTGTGAACAATTTTATGTTCCAAGGCTAAAATAATACCGCTTATAATTACCCCAATAAGTGCTATTTTTCCAAGTGCTACACCCCAAACTTCCCACACAAAAAGAAGCCAAAATAATACCGCTAAAATATGGCAAAAAGCTGATATAAATAAAGTAGCCTTTGAACCAAATTTAGCAGGAATAGAGTGAAGTCCTATTTTTTTATCATACTCCATATCTTGTAAAGAATAAAGCAGATCAAACCCAGCTGTCCAAAAAGTTACACCTAAACATAAAATAACGCTATAAATGTGAATTTCACCCATAATTATAACACTTCCTGCAATAGGCGCAAGTCCTAAACAAAATCCTAAAACTAAATGTGCTAAAGAACTAAAGCGCTTAAAAGCTGAATAAATAGCCAATACCAAAAGCACAGGAAAAGACAAATAAAAGGCCAAGGTATTAATAAAATAAGAACATGATATAAAAATAAGTGCATTAATAATGATAAAAATCCATACGCTTTTTCTACCTATTTTTCCACTGACATTAGGGCGATTTGCACAACGAGGATTATCCTTATCTATATCTTCATCCATTAAACGATTTGTAGCCATGGCAAAATTTCTTGCACTTACCGCACAAATAATGCCTAAAATCAACGCCTTAAAACCAAACCAAGCAGTGTCATTTGCAAGTTTTGATGCTACAATCATAGAGGAAAATAAAAAAGGCAAAGCAAAAATAGAATGCTTAAATACTACAAGTTCTAAAATATCTTTAAATTTTATCCAGAATGTGTTCATTTTTCTACTTTAAAATATTTTTTGCTATGATTTTACTAAAATTTTTATAAATTTTAGGATAAATATTAAAATGTTTTTTGAAATAGCATTAATAGGAACAACTGCGAGTGGAAAAACATACATAGCCAATACTTTAGCAAGAGAATTTAATGCTGTTGTTTTAAGTCTTGATAGTCTTTGTGTTTATAAAGAGATTAATATAGCAAGTGCCAAGCCTTCACAAGATGATCTTGCGAGTATAAAATACTTTGGGGTAAATTTATTGAGCGTGAATGAACATTTTAATGTTGAGTTATTCATAAGAGAATATCAAAAAGCAAAAGAATTTGCTTTAGCTAGAAATTTACCTCTAATTATAGTAGGTGGAACTGGATTTTATTTAAAAACTATGATAGATGGTTTAAGTGAAAAAACCTTAGAGTCAAAGAGTTCTTTAAATAACGATGAAATTTATGCTCTTTTATTAAATATTGATCCAAACTATAAAATAGAAAAAAATGATACTTATAGATTAAAAAAATGGCTGGGTATTTATGAACAAACAAGAGAAATTCCTAGTGAATTTTTAAAAAGAACACAAAAAACTGGGGTGCTTAAAGATATAGAAATTTATGAGCTTGCGTGGGATAAAGAAATTTTAAAAAAACGTATTAAAACTAGAACAAAAGAAATGCTTGATAATGGACTTTTAGATGAAGCAAAAATTCTTTTTTCTAAATTTGATCATAAACTTAAAGCATTAAATTCTATAGGTTTGAAAGAGTGTAAAGAATATTTAGATGGAGAAATTTCCTTTAAAGAGCTTGAAAATTTAATCACGATACATACTACACAACTTGCCAAAAGACAAAGAACTTTTAATAAAAAATTTCAAAGTAAAGCCTTGGAATTTGATAAAGCTTTAGCTACTTTAAGAATGAAATTTTCAATCGAAAAATAAATGTTCTATTAGAATTTTTACTCCTAGTATAATTAAAACCAATCCGCCTAAAAGTTCAGCTTTATTTTTAAGATAAATTCCAAATTTATTCCCTATTTTTAGAGCAATGATACATAAAATGAAGGTGATAATACCTATTAAAAATATAGCTAATAATAAATTTACATTTAAAAATGCAAAACTCACACCAACTGCTAGTGCATCGATACTCGTAGCAATTGCTAAAGCTAGCATGGTTTTAAAGCCAAATTGATTGGCATTACTATCGCAATTTTCATTTTCCAATGACTCTTTGATCATTTTTAATCCTATTAAAGAAAGTAAAATAAAAGCTATCCAATGATCAATACTCGCAATAAAAGATGCAAAAGTTATGCCTATAAAATAACCAATAGTTGGCATCAAAGCTTGAAATCCACCAAAATAAATTCCAACAATAAGATAATGTTTTAAATGTAGTTTTTTAACACTAAAACCTTTACATAGTGATACAGCAAAAGCATCCATTCCTAAAGCACAGGATAAAAAAATAAGACTATAAAAATCCATAATAAATCCTAAAATTTTATAAAAAATTGAAGATGAAATTATAATTAAACAAAGATAAAAATCACATAATTTTGATATATTTAATTAAATTTTAAGAAATAAATATATATAATTCAATTTCATTTTTATTTTTTACTCCTTAAAAGTGGCCCATTCGTCTAGCGGTTAGGACATCGCCCTTTCACGGCGGTAACACGAGTTCGAGTCTCGTATGGGTCACCACTTTTTAATTTTTATTTTAAAATAACAATTTTTTCATTTTTTCTATTGAAATTTAATAAATATTAATAATTTATTTTGTAGAATACGAATAGCTTTTGATATAAGTCTATTATAGACTTATATCAAGGCTGGGCATTATTGAGCTGGTGTTTGCTCTTTTGTTTTTTTGTGAGTTTTAGCTTCATGTTTTTTATCAGCTTTAGCTTTTGAATGATGAGCTTTTGTATGTGTTTGATTTACATCGCTTGGAGTATCAGCTGCAAAAACATTAGCTGCGAAAGCACCTAGTAATGCTGAGATTAGTACAACTTTTTTCATATTTTCCTCCTTATGAATAATTTTTAGTTGCAAATTAATTGTAATTATTAAAAATCAACAAATAGATATTTTTGTAAAAATATTTCAAAAAAATATAATTTTTTATAATATATTTAAATTATTATTAAAATATATTATAAATGTATCTTAATTTAGGTTAAATAAATAGAAATTTTACCCACTAAGCTTTTAAGATATTTTTACTCTTTTTAATATTATTATGGTAATATTTTCAATATCAAACTAAAAATAAAGGAGAAATTATGTTTGAATTAAGAAAATTACCTTATGATACCAATGCTTTTGGTGATTTTTTGAGTGCTGAAACTTTTAGCTATCATCATGGAAAACATCACAATACTTATGTTACAAATCTAAATAATCTTATTAAAGATACTGAATTTGCAGGTAAAGATCTTGTAAGTATTATCAAAACTTCAAATGGGGGCGTATTTAATAACGCAGCTCAAGTTTATAATCATGATTTTTATTTTGATTGCATTAAGCCAAGTACAGGCTGTGGCTGTGGCGGTTCATGTCAAAGTATAGATGCTAATTTACAAGCGGCACTAGAAAAAGAATTTGGATCTTTAGAAAATTTCAAAGCTGAATTTATCAAAGGCGCTACAGGAGTTTTTGGTTCAGGATGGTTTTGGTTAGTTTATAATACTAAAAATCAAAAACTAGAATTTGTAGGTACTTCAAACGCAGCTACACCAATTACTGAAGATAAAGTTCCTTTACTTGTTGTAGATGTTTGGGAACATGCTTATTATGTAGATCATCGTAATGCACGCCCTGCTTATTTAGAAAAATTCTATGCTCATATTAACTGGGAATTTGTTGCAAAAGCTTACGAATGGGCTTTAAAAGAAGGCATGGGATCAGTTAGCTTTTATGCAAATGAACTTCACCCTGTAAAATAATTTAAAGGCATCAAAACGATGCCTTTTTTACTCTCCTAAGCTTGGAGTCATTTCGATAATCTTCCAAGGAAGTCCTTGAGAATTCAGCTCTTCCATAAAAGGCTTAGCGTCAAATTCTTCCATATTAAACACGCCTTTTCCTTGCCAAATTCCTTTAGCGATTAATTTCGTACCTATCATAGCAGGAACACCTGTAGTATAGCTCACAGCTTGCGCGCCAGTTTCTTTGTAACATTCTTCATGATTGCAAACATTATAAATATAAACTTGTTTGTCTTTTCCATCTTTTTTACCACGAATCACACAACCTATATTGGTATAACCTTTAGTGCGTGGTCCTAAACTTGCAGGATCAGGAAGCAAGGTTTTTAAAAATTCTATAGGAATGATTTCTTTACCTTGGTGTATCACAGGTTTAATCCCTAGCATTCCAACATTTTCAAGACATTTCATGTGAGTTAAATAACTTTGTCCAAAAGTCATAAAAAAGCGTATTCTTTTTAAACCTTTGATATTTTTTACCAAGCTTTCAAGTTCTTCATGATAAAGTAAATAGCTATCTTTCACTCCTACTTCTGGATAATCCCACTCCATTTTTATTTCCATAGGCTGCGTTTCTATCCACTTGCCATTTTCCCAATAACGCCCTTTAGCAGAAACCTCACGCAGATTGATTTCAGGGTTAAAATTCGTCGCAAAAGCATAGCCATGATCACCTGCATTGCAATCTAAAATATCTATATAAGAAATTTCATCAAATAAATTTTGCTGTGCATAAGCACAAAAAACATTAGTTACACCAGGATCAAATCCACTTCCTAAAAGTCCTAAAATTCCTGCTTGTTTAAACTCATCATTTCTCACCCATTGCTCTTTGTATTCAAATTTAGCTAAATCAGGATGTTCATAATTTGCCGTATCTATATAATCAATCCCTGCTTTTATACAAGCATCCATTAAACTCAAATCTTGATAAGGCAAAGCAACATTGAGTAAAATTTGCGCTCCTGTTTTCTTGATAAGTTCTACAACCGCATTGCTATCATCAGCATCAATTTGCGCTGTTTCAATTTGAACCCCTAAACGCTCTTTGATAAAAGTAGCGATTTCATCACATTTGCTTTTTGTTCTACTAGCTAAAGTGATTTTGCTAAAAGTATCAGAATTTATTGCGCATTTTACAGTAGCCACACGACTTACTCCACCTGCGCCTATGATTAAAAGATTTTTCATTCCTATCCTTCAAAAATTTTTTTGATTTTATCAAATTTAAACTAAAAATTGATAATATCAAAACTTATTTTCTCTTCTAAATCATAACTTGAGCTCACCAAAATAAAAAAAATTATATTTTTATAAAGTAATTTTAGCCTACAAAAAGCCCCTAAAAATTCTTTTTGTAAAATTTTAGCCTCAAAGCGATTTCCTATTTTAAGCTCTGCATAACCAAAAATATAATTTTTTGAAGCTATCCAAGCAAAAAATTCATCTTCTAAATCAAGTTTTTCTTCTATGATATTTAAATCAGGTAAAATTTGTGCACTTTTAAAATCAGGTTTAAAATAAAGCTCTTTAGGATTTGCATGAGCTAAAATTTTTCCTTTTTCTAAAAAAGCGATTTGATCAGACATACAATAAGCATCTTCAATATCATGAGTTACCATAATAGCCGTAATGCCTTGATTTTCTATCATTTTTTTCAATTCTCTTCTTAAATCCTGTTTTAAATTTTGATCCAAATTAGAAAAAGGTTCATCTAAAAGCAAAAGCTTACATCCTCTTGCCATAGCTCTAGCAAAAGCCACTCTTTGCGCTTGTCCTCCTGAAATTTCATCGATTTTTTTATATCTTAAATCTTCAATTTCAAAAGTTTTAAGCAAATGATTTAAAATTTGATTTTTATCTTTTTTATCATAAAGTGCAAAAAGTATGTTTTTCTCAACATTTAAATGAGGAAATAAAGCATAATTTTGAAACATCAAAGCCACTTCACCTTTGCAAGAAAACAAATCATAAGAACTAGCTTGTTCAAGCTTAGCAATAATCCTTAAAAGCGTGCTTTTTCCGCTTCCACTACCTCCTAAAATGCTTAAAAATTCTCCTTCTTTGACATGAAGATTGATATTTTCTAAAGCTTGTATTTTTCCAAAATTTTTAGATAAATTTTTAATTTCTAACATCATCTTTCCTTGTGATTTTATCCATCCAAACAACAACCATTAAAGAAAGAAAAACGATAAACAAGGAAGGCAAAGCTGCATCATAAATTCTTTCATCACTTGCAAACCAGAAAGCTTTAACACTTAAAGTTTCAAAGCCAAAAGGTGCTAAAATTCTACTTAAAGGAAGTTCTTTAATCGTATCAATAAAAACAATAATAAAAGCTAAAAATAAAAAATGTTTCATTAAAGGTGTGTGAATTTTAAAAAATAAAATAAAATAACTCGTTCTTAAATTTAAACTTGCTTCATCAATATTTAGATGAATTTTATTATATCCTCCTTCTAAAGAATAAATTGCACTCGCTAAAAAACGAATTATATAAGCAAAAACAAGAACAAGTAAAGAATTTCCCAATAAACTCATGTGAAAAAATTTATCCAAAAATACAAAAAGCACTATAATGCTAATCCCTAAAGCAGCAGCAGGTATAGAATAACCCAAAGAACTTATTTTTAAAATAAATAAATTAAAAAAATGATTTTTAACTATCCTAGAGCTAAACATCAAAAAATAAGCTAAAAAAGTGGTAATTAAAGCAGTGATTAAAGCTAAGATTATAGTTTGAAAACTGATAATATAAAATTGCGATTCAAAAAGCTTATGATCTTTTAGCCCCCAATAAACTAGCCAAATAAAAGGTAAAATAAAACCTACAAAAGCAATCATAAAACAATAAATACAGGATAGAATTTGTTTAATAGGATTTAATTTTCTTTTTTTGATAAAAAGAGCTAAATTTTGATTAAAACTATAATGATGTTTATTTTTATAATAATAATCCACATACATAATCAAAAATACAAAAAGCATTAAAATACCCGATAAAACACTAGAAGAATAAGAATCATTCAAATCATACCAGAGTTTAAAAATTCCAGCCGAAAAAGTATCCACTCCCAAATAAGCACTTGCACCATAATCACTCAAAGTTTCCATTAAAACCAATAAAGCTCCAGAAAAAATGGCAGGTCTTGCACTCAAAAGTGCCACGCGTGTAAAAATTCTAAATTCAGAATATTTTATGATTTTAGCTACTTCATAAGCCTCTTTAGCTTCACTTTTAAAAGCTGTTTTAGCAAATAAATAAATATAAGGATATAAAGAAATAGCCAAAACAAAAATAACACCATAATGATTGAAAAAATCTATCCTAAAGCCAAAATTTTCGTGAAAAAATCCTTGAAAATCCATAATTCCCACATAAACAAAGGCTAAAATATAAGCAGGTATGGCTAAGGGTAAAATGAGTAATTTTTCTAAAATTTTACAGAAATAAAAATCATAATTTGCGATCAAATAAGCAGAACTCACACCCAAAATCAAGCTTAAACACAATACTCCCATGCTAATTATAAAAGTATCTTTGATGAATTTTAAAAATAAATAATCAAAAAAATGACTCAAATTTTCTTTAATAGATGAAAATTGGGTTAAATCACTTGTATTAAAATTTTGAAATAAAATATAAAAAAGTTCAGCAAAAATACCAAAAATAGGTAAAGCAAGAAAAAGGGCAAGTAAAATTGCCCCGAGTTTATAGTATTTTAAGGTTTTATACATTATCTAAAACCGACTTCATCGTAAATTTTAACCGCTTCTTTAATATTTTCTGCTATCTTACTCACAGGGATTTGATCTTCTTTGAAAGTTCCAAAATCTTTTACCGTTTGGCTTAATTCTACATCATTTCTTATAGGAAATTCATAATTACTATCAGTAAGAATTTTTTGAATTTCAGGACTTAACATAAATTCCATAAATTTTTTAGCCGCATCTTGATTTTTACTTGATTTTGTCATAGCAATACCGCTAATGTTAATATGCGTTCCTCTATTGTCTTGATTAGGAAAAATAATACCCAAAGAATTCCCCACTTCTACATCTTTTGGATTTTTAGAATTCTTTAAAAGCCCTATATAATAAGTATTCATAACTGCAAATTTAGCTTCGCCTGCAAATACTTGTCTGGCTTGATCTCTATCTCCACCCTTTGGATTTGTCGCAAGATTTTCAAGCACACCTTTAGCCCATGCTTTAGCCTTTTTATTTCCATCATTAGCTATAATAGATGCTAAAAGAGTTTTGCTATAAGGAGCTGTAGCACTTCTCATAACAATTTCTCCTTTAAATTCAGCTTTTGCTAAATCTTCATAATTTTTCATTTTGCTAATATCGATATTTGCGTTTTTGTTGTAAGCAATAATTCTTGCTCTTTTTGTAATCGCAAACCACTCTTTATCCTTATCTCTTAAATGAGCAGGTATAAATTCTTCTAAATATTTTGATGAAACAGGGAATAAAAGTCCTAAATTTTTAGCTTCTGTAAGATTTGAAATATCAGCTGCGATGAAAATATCAGCAGGGGAATTACTTCCTTCAAGAGAAAGTCTTTTAATAAGTTCTGAAGCTTTAGCTTGAGTATGATTGACCTTAATACCTGTTTTTTCTTCGAATTTTTTTATGATTTCAAAATCAGCATTATAATGTCTTGCTGAGTAAATATTAAGCTCACTAGCACCTAAAAATGAAAAAGCCGTTAAAAACATAAGAAAGATTTTTTTCATATTTTATCCTTTATTGAGAATTATACTCGGTTTTATTAAGATCTTTAAAATCGGTATGAGAATGTTCAGAGCAAGCAAAAGCAAAGCCAAAGCATAGTAAAAATAAAATTATTTTTTTCATAGGCATTAATTCCTTTTTATATATTTTGATAAGAAATATTAATATTAAAAAGTAAATATAAAGTAACTTAATAATTTTATAACTGATAAATATTTTCATTTTATTATAATAAATTTTGATAATAATTATAAATAATTAAATTTTAATATAAATATTTAAGAGTATTTTTATATATAAAATATTAATATTCAATATCAAAAATAAACCACTAAGAAAGTAACAATAATAATGAAATTTTATACTATTTTAAGCATTCTATTTATAAGCTTTATGTTGAGCGCTTGTGCTGTTTTGCAAAAATCATCTCCACTTCAAGAAAATAAAGATTTTTATATACTTGATACGCATACTCAAAAAAAGATTTCTTTTGAAGATATGATTTTAGAATTGCTAAAAGCAGATGTGATACTGCTTGGCGAAAAACACGATGAGGTTAAACATAAGATAAGTCAAGTTATGATTTTTAATGCCTTAGAAGGAAATTTAAGTTCTCAAAATATAAACTTTGATGTAGCTTTAGAAATGTTAGTAAGCACAGAGCAAAATCACTTAGATAAAGCTTTTAAAAATAAAAAAACCATTAAAGCCAATGAACTTACTAATGCATTAAATTGGGATAAGGTCTGGAAATGGAAAGATTATGAGCAATTTGTCAATGTGGTTTTTTATTCAAAGTCAAAAATATTGGGTGTAAATCTTTCACGCTCAGAAATTACAAGTATTTATAATGGGGCTCAGCCCTTAAAGGGTTATGTTTCAACCACAAATGAAGTAAAAAAACAACTTTTTGACATTATATCCTTAAGCCATAAGCTAAATCCTGAAGAAAATAAAAAATTGCTAGATAAATTAGTAGAAATTCAGCAATTCAAAGACAGGCGTATGGCGGATGTATTGGTTCATCATCCAAATAAAGTTTTATTGCTAGCTGGAAGCTATCATACAAGTAAAAAAATAGGAATTCCTTTACATATACAAGATTTTAAAAGCAGTAAAAAAATAGTTGTAGTGAATTTAAGCTATGGAGAAATAGATTTAAAAGACAGTGATTATGTTTTGATTTATAAGGGGGAGGAATGAAAAAATTAAGTTTATTTTGTGCTGTAGGTTTATGTTTTGCTAGTTTTGCTTTTTCTGAAGAATTAGAATTTGATAGTCTTGAAATTTCAGGTTCAAAAATCAAAAACGATGAAAAACCTTTTGTAACTCCTGGAGCAACAAGCACAAGAGAGGATATAGGTTCAGATACACAAAGTATAGATTCTATAGTGCGTAGTATACCTGGAACCTACACAAACACAGATCAAGCTCAAGGTACAGTTCAAGTAAATATTCGTGGTATGAGTGGTTTTGGGCGTGTTAATACCATGATTGACGGTGTTACTCAAACTTTTTATGGTAGTGCATCAGATGATCCAGCTAGATTTCATTCACAAACGGGAACTTCAGCTTTTGGAGCTGTTATTGATACAAATTTCTTAATCGGAGTTGATGTTACAAGGGGAACTTTTGAAGGAGTAGGTGGAGCAAATGCCTTGATGGGATCAGCAAATTTTAAGACCATAGGTATAAATGATATTGTACATGATGGCAATATCTTTGGATTTTTAGGACGATTTTCTTATGGAAGCAATGGAATCGGACCAAGTTATATGAGTGCAGTGGCTGGAAAGACTGAACTTGAAAATAATGGATATGTGGGCGCGCTTTTTGGTTATAGCGCAAAGAGAATTACTCAAAATTACACTGTAGGCGGGGGTGGCAAGATAGGTAGTAGTATGGTTGATACTGATGGAGATGGTATAGCTGATACCAATATCGCTCCTTTTGATCCAGATTTTTTAACCCAAAAACCAAACTCTCAACTTTTTAAACTCGAATATGTCCCAAATTCTTTTACAAACACTATATTTTCTTATCGTAGATATCAAAACGAACTTGCCGGTAGAAAAATACACAATGACAATTATCAACTTGATTTTTGGCACAACCCTAATGAGTGGCTTAATGTAAATACGCTTATTGCCTACAATCAAGGCATACAAACCTATGGATCAAAATCTACTTTTGCGGCAAACGATGCCATAGCTAACACAAAGGCAAAAAATACTGCCACTACTTTTGATATAAGTGATACTTTAGAGGGTGAATGGCATGGATTTAATCTAAACACACGCTTTGGAGCAAATATTTTGCTTAATGATTATAAAAATACCTTAAATACATCAATTCAAGGAGTAAATTCTATACCTTTTCAGCCTCGTGGAAAACAAAATCTTTTTACTTATTATCTTGATAATAGTCTAAATTATGGTATCTTTACACTTGATACCAATGTGAATCTTTTAGATTGGAATATCAAAGGACACAGACCTGCTTGCGATGAAGTAAATTTTATGTGTTTTCCAAAAGCGGCGACAGATATAGATAAAAATGGACTTCGCCTGAATGCTTCTGTCATGCTTTCAGCTGCCATACACGAGCTTTTTACACCCTTTGTAAGTTTTGCGAGAACAAATAGAGCCCCTAATGTGCAAGAAATGTTTTTCTCAAATAACGAAGGCAATGGTATCAATCCTTTCTTAAAACCAGAACAAGCCAATACTTGGCAAATAGGTTTTAATTCTTTTAAACATGGACTTTTAAAAGATGATGATCGCTTTGGTTTTAAAGCCGTGTATTATCATACAAAAATAAAAGATTATATTTATAATGAACAATTTTATCTTGAAGATCCAAGTAAAGATCCTCCAAGCTCGCAATTTTATATGCACTTAAATTCAGCTGATGATACCATATTTAAGGGTGTGGAGTTAGAATTAAGCTATGACTTGGGTTTTGCTTATGCTAAAGCTATGTATTCAAGACAAGATACAAGTTCGACTATTTCTCAAACTTCAGGACCTCTTCTTGGCTCTTTTTCGGCAAGTAAAATCATGGAGCTTCCAAAAGATTATGCAAATGTAGAGCTTGGCTTTAGGTTAAATGATAAAATAAGCTTTGGTGGTATAGCAAAATACACAGGCAAAGCAAAAAGGGTAAATCCAAATACAGATGATTGGAATAAGGATCCAAACAATCCTTATTATCCTAAACCAACCACACAAGACTTACCAAAAATTCCTATTATAGTAGATTTATATTGGAATATAGAATGGTTTAAAAACCTCACAATGAGAGCAGAGGTGCAAAATTTATTTGATAAAAACTACATGGATGCCTTAAATGCTTATAATTCCTTAGATAATCAGCTTCAATATAATGGAGCAGGTGATCCTATCTATCTTTTTAGCAATTCTGCTCGTGGTCGCACCTTTGTAGTAAGTTTTGAATATAAATATTAAGGAATATACAAATGTTAAAAAAAATATTTTTATTTTGTTTTTTATTGTTAAATTTAAATGCTGAAGTAAATGTAACAGATACAAATTTATCTTTTGATTCTCCCAAGATAGAAACCGAAGCACCTAAAATAGAGCTTTCTCTTTCTAGTCTTTATCAAAATGCTGATGAGGTGGTAAAAGGTGTTATTTATATATTGGTTTTATTTTCCATTTTAGCATGGGCAGTTTTTATTTCTAAGCTTATGCAATTTTATTTTATGAAAAAAAATCTAGACTTGTCTATACAAAAGATAAAAGAATTAAAAAATCTCAATGAATTAGATCAGACAAAAGATTTTGCAGGTGTTTTATCTTTAGAAATTCAAGATGAGCTTGAAAAAAGTGAATATAAAAATGATCACATAAAAGAGCGTATAGAATTGCGTTTGCAAAATACCATCTCAAAGCAAATCACAGCAAGCAAAAATGGCTTGAGTTTGCTTGCGAGCATAGGTGCTAGCGCACCTTTTATAGGGCTTTTTGGAACAGTTTGGGGAATTATGAATGCATTTATAGGTATAGCAAATCTTGGCAATGCTTCTTTGGCAGTCGTTGCGCCTGGTATAGCTGAAGCCTTGTTTGCTACAGCTTTTGGCTTGATAGCTGCTATCCCTGCGGTGCTTTTTTATAATTATCTTACAAGAAAAAATTTAAAACTTATGCACCATTTAGATGAGCTTGCAAATTTTGTCTATATACTTTTTCATAGGAGTTATTTTAATGATAAAAACTGAAATGGCTCACAAAGAAGAGGAGTTAAGTGAGATCAATATAACTCCTTTTATAGATATTATGCTTGTATTATTGATTGTTTTTATGGCTGTTACTCCTCTTATCACAAGTTCTATCAAAATAGAATTACCCAAGAGTTCGCAGCAAGCAGAGGATAAGCTTAAAAATCCCATCATACTTTATTTAAATACTGATAATACTTTGGCTATTAATGATGATAAATTAAGCCTAGAAAATCTTTCAAGTGCTTTAGATATAAAAACCAAAGGCAATAAAGAAGAAATTATTTATTTTCATATCGATAAAAGTGTAAAGTATGAAGATATTATGCAAGTAATGCAAAAATTAAAAGAGAATGGCTATGGAAAAATAGCTCTTTCAAGTAAAAAGATGGATTAGTATGAAGTCTAGTGTGATTTTTGGGTTTGTGTTAAGTTTGATATTGCATACTTTAGTATTAATGTTTTTCCTTTTTTCTTTTTATACTCAAGAAAAATCAAGTGGTGTTGATTTTAAACAAGGAGCGGAATTTACTTCCATTATGATGGTATCAGAGCTTCCTATCGGGGAATTAAAAGAAGTTTCGATTGATCAAAAAAAGAGTAATTCTCAAGATAAAAACAAAAAACAAGACGAAAGAATAAGTCTTAATTCTCAAGATAAAAATGCTGTATTAAAAGTTCAAAAAAAGATTGAAAAGCAAGATGAAAACCAAGCTCAAAAAGAAATAGCTAATGCAAGTGAAAATTCAAAATTTAAAAATGAATCGCTCAGTGCTCCGCTACAAAGTAATGAAGATAAAACACAAACTATAGTAAGTGGCAATGCCAAAGAACAAGTTAAAAGCTATCAAGCTTTGCTTATGGCTCATTTGACTAAATTTAAAAAATATCCTCAAGAAGCGATAATGCAAAAACAAGAAGGCGTTGTAAGAATTCGCGTAAGCATTGATGAAAGCGGAAATGTCTTAAGCAAAGAGCTTAAAAAATCTTGCCCTTATGCAGCGCTCAATGATGAAGCTTTAAGTTTATTTAAAAGAGCTTCTCCATTGCCAAAACCGCCTAAAGAAATGTTAAAAAATGGTGATAAAATCAGTTTTGTTATGCCTATTGATTACAATATTAAAGACTATTTAGGTAAAAAATAAACTTTTCATTAAAAAAAGTTTATTAGAATTTTTATTTTAAAGGTGATGATTATGTTCTCTTCGTTTTTTAAAAGTAAAAAATGGGCTTTATGGGCTTATTTGGGACTTTTTTTACTGTTATTTTTCTTATATATACAAACAAGCTTAAATGTTGCGATCAATTCATGGTATAGTGATTTTTACAATGTTTTACAAAAGCCAAAAATAGAACTTTTGGATTCTAATTCTACGCAAAAAATAGAAGAAAATCTTGAAAATAATGCCACTTTAATCCAAGAGGCTAATCAAAGAGCTGAGCAAAATTTCCAAAAAGCTAATTTTATCAATAAAGGTGCATTGTATTATTATCAAAATTTATTAGAATATTTTTTCAACTCTAGGGCTATGATTGAAAAGCCAAATTATTCAGCAAGTGATTTTTATGCTTTGATTTTAGTTTTTTTGGCTATTGCTATTCCTTATGTTTTAATCGCTACAATTAATATCTATTTTGCTAGCGTCTATGCTTTTAAGTGGCGTGAGGCTATGACTTTTTCTTATTTAAAATTTTGGAAAAATAAAGATGATAATATAGAAGGAAGTTCGCAAAGAATTCAAGAAGATACTTATAATTTTTCTAAAATCGTAGAGAGTTTAGGACTTAGTTTTATAAAAGCTTTGATGACCCTTGTAGCATTTATTCCGATTTTATGGAGTTTAAGTGATGTTGTGAGTAAAGCTTTATTTGCAAATTTAAGCGAAAATTCTTCTTTTTATTTTTTAAAAAACATTGATGGTTTGCTTGTTTATATTGCACTTTTGATTTCTTTAGGAGGCTTGGTTGTGTCATGGTTTGTAGGTATTAAGCTTCCTGGACTTGAATATAACAATCAAAAAGCTGAAGCAGCTTTTAGAAAAGAGCTTGTTTATGCTGAGGATAATCGCAAAGAATACGCTAAAAATGAGACTATGATAGAGCTTTTTACAGGGCTTAAATTTAACTATAAAAGACTTTTTTTACATTATGGATATTTTAATATTTGGCTCATTTTATTTGAGCAAATGATAGTTATAGTGCCATTTTTAATCATAGCACCAGGGCTTTTTGCTGGAGCTATAGGACTTGGTATTGTAATGCAGATTAATAATGCATTTGATCAAGTGCGAAGCTCTTTTAGTGTTTTTATCACAAACTGGACAACTATCACTCAACTTAGAAGTATATATAAGCGTTTAAAAGAATTTGAGAAAAATATTTCTTATAAGTCTTAGTTTTTTCTTATAAAATACAAGAAAAAATTCAAATATTAAATTTACTTTTAATTGTGTATAATAAGGTTTAATAATATTTTATTTCTTAAGGAGCTTCATTGGACCCCAGTCAGGTTTTGGATTTAAACCAAACTTCTACAGCATCTTTTGATGCAGGATATTCTATACTTATGGTTGTTGTTGCACTTGCTCTAGTGTTTTTAAATGGTTTTTTTGTTTTGTCTGAATTTAGTATTGTTAAAGTACGTCGTTCCAAGCTTGAAGAGATGGTAAAAGAAAAAAAAGCTGGTGCCAAGAAAGCTTTGGAGGTTACTTCAAGACTTGATACTTATCTTAGTGCTTGTCAATTAGGAATCACTTTAAGTTCTCTAGCTCTTGGTTGGATAGGTGAGCCTGCTATTGCAAAAATGCTAGAAATTCCGCTTATTAATCTTGGTTTTAGCACTGTTATTATCCATACTATGGCTTTCATTATTGCTTTTAGCATTATTACTCTTTTACATGTGGTTTTAGGAGAACTTGTGCCAAAAAGTATAGCTATTGCAGTTGCAGATAAAGCGGTTTTATTTATAGCTAGACCGCTTCATTGGTTTTGGATGCTCTTTTTGCCTTGTATTAAAATTTTCGATTTTTTAGCAG
Source organism: Campylobacter sp. BCW_6461 (assembly GCF_001762735.1). NCBI lineage: Bacteria > Pseudomonadati > Campylobacterota > Epsilonproteobacteria > Campylobacterales > Campylobacteraceae > Campylobacter > Campylobacter sp. BCW_6461. The sequence goes on from NZ_MJXJ01000012.1 coordinate 31,496, forward strand.
CTATAAGTTTGAAACTTTTTGGAATAAAACCTGCTAAAGAAAGCGAGCTAACTCATAGCGAAGAAGAAATTAAAATCATAGCAAGTGAGAGTCAAAAAGGTGGAGTTTTAGATGAATTTGAAACAGAGATCATACGCAATGCTGTTGATTTTTCAGATACTGTTGCTAAAGAGATTATGACTCCTAGAAAAGATATGATTTGTCTAAATAAACAAAAAAGTTACGAAGAAAATATGCAAATCATTTGTGAGCATAAACATACTCGCTTTCCTTATATTGATGGTTCTAAAGATACTATTTTAGGTATGATACACATACGAGATATAATACAAAATGAATTAAACCATAAAAGTCAAAATTTAGATACTTTTGTTAAACCTTTGATTTTGGTTCCTGAAAATATCAGCATTTCAAAAGTACTTGTAATGATGAATAAAGAACTCTCTCATACTGCATTAGTAGTTGATGAGTATGGTGGAACTGCTGGAATTTTAACCATGGAAGATATCATGGAAGAAATTATTGGCGAAATTAAAAGCGAGCATGAAGAAGACAGCTATAAAAAACTTGCTGAAAATATCTATGAATTTCAAGGACGATGCGATATAGAAACTGTTGAAGAAATGCTTGTAATAAACTATGATGAGGATTTAGAACAAGTTACTATAGGTGGTTATGTATTTAATCTTTTAGGACGCTTGCCTATGGTAGGAGATCGCATTGAAGATGAACTTTGTTACTATGAAGTTAAAAAAATGGATGGGAATTCTATAGAGCGTGTTAAGGTGGTTAAAAAAACAAATAAAGATGAAGAATAAGCCTCTTTAGGCTTTATTTCTTTTTGTAAATTTGGTTTTTAATTTCTATACACTCAAAACCTTTTTCATCTAGTGTAACTACGCGTAAATATCCACCATCATCTATTTTACCCTCGCATAAAAATACTCTTTTGGCTATTTTCATAGGAAGTTTTTCTTTATTTCTGTGTCCAAAGATTTGATAAAGATTGTCCGAGGTGAAATTACAAAATTGATTTGCTACTTTTTGACTGTCTTCATATCCACCTACACCATAAATAAAGTCATGGCTTGGTATAAAACTTATTTTTTCAGGTTTGGAGGGTATAAAATTTACTCCTCCATGTGAACAAAATATGAATTTATTTTGGAATTTGTAGTATAAACATTCTTTTAGATGAGGATAGAGTTTTCTAGTATCTCTTGGAGTAAGTTTTTCTTTTCTAAAATCCTTTAAAGTATTTTCATTAAATTCTTTGGAATTTGACAATTCTCCATTAGCCCATTTTATAAGATGTCTTTCGTGATTTCCTTCTAATAAGCATACGTTTTCTTTTTCGCAAATTTTTAAAAGAAATTTTATTACTTTGCCATTTTCTATACCTCTGTTGATATAATCTCCCAAAAATATATAAAATTCATCTTCTTTGATTGTTTTAATGTATTCTTTTAAAACACTATAACAACCTTGTAAATCTCCTATATGATGAATTTTTTTATATTTGCTTAAATTTGGCATTTGGTAAAGACATTTTTTCCAGTCGCTCGAGTCTAAAATTGGGTATTTTTTTGGATTTTTTTTGAGTAAATCTTGAGTTTTTTCCAAAAGAGCATAAGGGATGATATATCCATTTTTTTTAGCTTCTAAAAGATTTTTTTCTTGACATTGTTTTAAAGAGCTATCAAAAACAATAACATACATTTTATAGCGATATTGTTTAGCTAAGTCTTTGTAAATTTTTAATGTTTCATTATAAGCGTTTATGATGCAAAACTCACCTTTTTGCATACGCATTTCTAGAAGTTTGAGTAAAATTTTACTCAAATCTTCATCATTTTTAACATTTAAAATTTTATATTCACTGACTATATTTTTAACGCTTCCTGATAAAAGACGCAAAGCATTTAAATCAAGTGTATAATTTTGAAGTTTATTATTTTTGATAAATTCTTCTTGTCCTGCGTAATAATTCCCTCTTAAAACAAGTAAGATTCGCACATTCTTTGCCTAGATTTTCTTTAAAAATTCAGTTTTTAAAACAATAACGCCAAATTTATCTACTCTAGCCTCAATTTCACCTTCTTTAGAAGTGAGCTTAATATTTTTTATAGTAGTTCCACGTTTTAAAGTTGTACTTGCACCTTTAACCTTAAGATCTTTTATTACACTCACGCTATCACCTGTGTTAAGTTCTATTCCATTAGCGTCTTTAGCCATTTTTTTCCTTTCTTTGATCTAAAATATTTAAAATTTGCACCACTAAAGCAAAAGCCATAGCGGTATAAATATATGCCTTATCAATATGAATATCAAAACTTTCAGCAACTAAAACTACGCCTATTAGCACCAAAAAAGCTAAGGCTAAAATTTTAATGCTTGGATATTTTTCAACAAAATCTGCTATAGGTTTAGAAGCAAAAAGCATCACAGCTACTGCGATAATAACAGCGATAATCATGATGGTTACATCTTGAGCAATTCCTACTGCGGTAATAACACTATCAAGTGAAAACACTATGTCAACCACAGCAATTTCGGCCACAACTATCCAAAGTTTATTGCTTGCTTTAAAATGACTTTGGCCTTCTTCTTGATGAGAAATTTGCTCTTTAATTTCTTTAATAGACTTTACAATCAAGAAAAGTCCACCTAGTAAAAGAACTAGATCTCTTCCTGAAATTTCATTGCCCAATACACTAAACAAAGGTGTTACAAGTTTCATTACCCAAAAAAGAGATAAAAGAAGTAAAATTCTTGTAATCATTGCAAAAGCTAAACCTAAGATACGTCCTTTATCACGATGTTCAGGGGGTAGTTTGCTTACTAAAATAGCTAAAAAAATGATATTATCTATCCCTAGTACAATTTCAAGAGCACTTAAAGTAGCTAAAGTAATCCAAGCATCAATACTAAATATCCATTCAAACATAAATTTCCTTGAAAATTTTAAAATTTTTTAAAGCGATATTTTATAGTTTTAAAGCAAATACCTTTAATTCTTTAAGAAAAAATTTCAATCACACTTAAGGGTAAAATTTCATGTTCTAGACTATGAATTTTTTCTTCAAATTCTTCAAAACTCAAATTTCTTTTTTCAAAAGCTTTTTGAGCTATAATCATTCCACTATCAAGTTCTTCACTGACCCAATGCACACTGACTCCAGCCACTTTCATATCACTTTCATAACTTTCTTTAATCGCATGTGCTCCTTTAAAAAGGGGTAATAAAGAAGGATGAAGGTTAATTGCCTTAATATTTTTTGTAAAAACAGGACTTAAAATTCTCATAAAACCTGCTAATACAGTAAGATTTGCTCCACTTTCTTTGATTTTTTGTACCAAAATCGTATCAAATTCTTCACGAGTATTATAAGCCTTATGATCAACAATGACAGTATCAAGACCAAATTTTTTTGCTCTTTGTACACCAAAAGCATCTTTTTTATTACAAATGCAAAGTACTACTTCATAGGTATTTTCCCCTATGGTTTTTTTATGAAGTTTTTCTAAAATATTTTCTAAATTACTTCCATTTCCACTAAAAAGTACAGCTAATTTTACAAGCATTTTAATCCTTTGATAAGTTTTAAAGCGTCAAAGCTATTTTTATTAAATTTATATTTTTTTGCAACAAGTCCATGAGCTAAAGTAGCATTTTTTGCTGCTTCTAAAGCACTAAAACCAAAACCTAAATGTGCAGCAATCATTCCACTTAAAACATCTCCACTCCCACCTTTAGCTAAGGCTTGATTTCCTAAATTTACAACAAATAATTTTTCTTTTTGCACAATAATAGGATTTGCTCCTTTTAAAACAAGAACACAATCATAATTTTGTGAAAATTTTCTAGCATAGAAAAAGCGATTTTTTTGCAATGTTTCTATATCTAAATTCTCATCAAAGCACATTTTATAAAGTTTTATAAATTCTTTTGGATGAGGGGTTATAACAACATCTTTTCTGTTTAAATACCAAAGCAAAGCTTCACTTAAAAAGCAGTTTGCATCCAAGATCAAAGGAGTGTTTTGCAAAATTTCATCTTTTAGAAAATCCAAATTTTCAAGCCCCATACCTAAAGCAATAGCACTTGCATTATTTTCAATTTTTTCTTTTAACATCAAAAGAGGCGAGAAACTTTTTTGTGCTACTAAAGAAACAAGACCTGCTCCAAAATTTAAGGCTCCAAGTCCTGCTAAAGTTCCAGCACTTGCATTGGCAACTATATAAATATGGCCAAAATTTCCTTTATTGGCGTTGATTTTTCTATCTATAGTTTTTAAATCTTTTTTTTCAAGCAAAAAAGCTTGAGAATTAGGGTAAAATTTCTTAGATCTAATGCCTAAATTGGCTATTTTAATCCTTCCTACAAATTCCTTAGCAAAATCTTCAAGTAAAATTTCCTTTAAAGCTCCCATACAAAGTGTAATATCAGCTTTAAAACAAGGATAAAATCCCAAATTTGTAGGTATATCACAAGCTATTTTTAAAGCCTTACTTTGATTAACTTTTTGAATAATTAAACTTGTTTTTTCATCTAAACAACGATTTGAACCTGTACCTAAAATACAATCAATGATAATATGAAATTTTTTAAAATTAGGCTCCTTTTGACAAAATTTAAAAGCATAATTTTGTAAAATTTGCTCTTGTTTTTTAAAAAGCGTATTTTCTTTAAAGCCTATTTTATAAGCTTTAGCGTGTTTTAAATTTCTTAAAGCCACCAAGCCATCTGAAGCGTTGTTACCCCCGCCTAATAAAAAAAGTATTTTTACTTTTCTAATCTTGCGTTGAATACGGATCTTTTTAGCTTCTTTTTTAATCAGTTTAGCTAAATTTAATCCCGCATTTTCCATTAAAATAAGTTCATCTAAGCCTTTATTTATAGCATTTTGTTCTAAAATTTTTATATTATCAATAATAGCTTTCATAATCTTTTTTCACCAAAAAATATATATTTTTTTCTCTTTCTTCTTCAAATTTTTTCATTTTGGGTAAAAATTTCTGGATCAAAGCACGAAAATTCTTAAAACCATAATTTTGCGGATGAAAATCCGAGTATTTGCGGTTCATATTAGTACGGATTTGTGCGTATTCGGCACGCCCTTTTTCATCGATAAGTTGTTCGGTGATATTGATTAAAGCTCTTAAATAATCCTTACTTAAAATATCTTCTTTTTTACTCTCATCTTTATCTAAATAAAAAAATTCACTAAAAGCATTTACATAGGATTTTATAGATTTTTCAAGCCCCATTCCTATAACTTGTTTTTTATTTTCTCTTAATTTTTGAATGAGTGAAGTATAATCACTATCGCTTGAAACAATAACAAAAATATCTATGTTTTTTTCATAAAATATGGACATGATTTCAGTGATTAAATACATATCGCTTGAGTTTTTGTTGGCTGCAAAATTAAATTGTTGCATAGCGATTAAAGAATATTCAGCAATTTGCTCTCTCCAACCTTGTATATTTTTTTGAGTCCAGTCTCCATAAATGCGTTTAATGATAACTTCTCCGTAATCTGAAGCAATATCAAAAATACTTTTAGTGTATTTTGCAGGGATATTTTCTGCATCTATAAAGATAGCTATACTTTTATTTTCCATTTTAATTCCTTGCTCTAAAGCTTAAAGCTTCTAAAATATGGGTTTTGTTAATATTAAGACTTTGTTCTAAATCCGCTATACTTCTTGAAACTTTTAAAATTTTATTAAGCGATCGCAAAGAAAGATTATAACGTGAAATTGCTAAATCTAGCGTATCTTTGGCATCTTTTTCGAATACACAAAAACGACTTAAATCTTCATCTTTTAATTTCCCATTAAATTCTTTTTGCCCCCGTTTTTTACTAAAAATAAAAGCTTGTAAAATTTTTTCACTCATTTCTTTAGAACTTATACTCGTTTTATCATCCTTGCTGATCTCATCCATAGCTACATAAAGATCAATCCTATCCATAATAGGAGCTGAAATGTGATTTTTGTATTTTTTAATCTCATTTTCACTACAAACACAAGAAAGATTTTTAGAAAATAAATTTCCACAAGGACAAGGATTTTGGGCAGCTATAAAGCTAAATTTTGTTTCATAAGTGATTTTAGAATTTACTCTTGAAATATGAATTTTATGATCCTCTAAAGGCTCTCTTAAACTCTCTATGATTTGCTTATTAAAATGTGGAAATTCATCAAAAAATAATACTCCACCATTTGCAAGTGCGACTTCTCCAATTCTAGCATTTTTTGTTCCTCCGCCAAAAATACTTGCTCTTGTAGAAGTATGATGAGGATGACGAAAAGCACGAATTTTAGTAAATTCACAATCTTTTGAATCTAAAGACATATAAGCATTTTGCATTAAAATTTCACTTAAACTTTGAGGAGGCATGATATAAACAAGGCGTTTAGCACACATACTTTTACCACTTCCTGGACTTCCTTCAAATAAGATATTATGCATACCTAAAGCAGCTATCATACAAGCTCTTTTAGCTTTTTCCTGCCCTTTGATATCTTTAAAATCAAGTTTAAAATCCATATTTTGTAAAAAAATTTCATTTTCTATTTGTAAAGGACTTGCGAATAAAGGATGATTGTGAGAAAAACGAAAATTTTCATAATTTTTTTCTTTAAAAAACTCTATTGCTTCATTTAAATTTTCAAGTCCATAAACCTCTAAATTTGGTATCATGGAAGCTTTTTGTGCTATACTTTTTGGAACAACGATTTTAGCTTTTTCAATTTTAGCAGAGAGAAACAAAAGCAAAGAAAAAAGCTCATTTGTGCTTTTAATACTTCCATCAAGTCCTAATTCTCCTACTACAAAAAAGTCATCTAATTCTTCATTTTGCAAAAGGATTAATAAAGCGATAGCCAAATCAAAATGTGATCCCTTTTTTGGGATACCTGAAGGACTAAGATTGATAGTGATTTTTTTAGCAGGAAAAGCAAAATCACAACTTAAAAGTGTGGCTTTGATGCGTTCGACACTTTCCTTAATCGCTGTACTTGCAAGCCCTACTATGCTTAAATTTGGCAAACCTCTTGTAAAAGTGGATTCTACCTCTATAATGTCTAAGCCTTCATGAAAGCTTATGCACTTTAGTTTTTTCATTTCTCTTTTTTATGATTTTTCTTCTTTTTCTTAAATTCTTTATCGAATTTTTGACGCTTAGCAAAGGAAATTTTTTCTATAAATAAATGTCCATTTAAATGATCATTTTCGTGTTGAATAGCCACAGCTAAAAAACCTTTTGCTTCAAGTTCTTTAAATTCTCCAAAGCGATCTTGATATTTAAGCAAGATATGATTATAGCGTTTCACTTCTTCAAAAAAATCTGGCACACTCAAACACCCTTCTGTGCAAGTGATCATTTCTTCATCTAAAGGAATAATTTCAGGATTGATAATCTCTAGCAAATCTTCTTTTTTTTGTTCATCGTTTTCATCAAAAATATTTACAAGTAAAACACGCAAAGGAATATCCACTTGAATAGCTGCTAAACCTACTCCATTACTTGCTATCATAGTTTCATACATATCATCAAGCAAGGTGTGAAGTTCTGTATCAAATTTATTTACAATTTCAGAGTTTAAAAAAAGTCTAGGATTGGGATAGGTGATAATTTTTCTAACCATTAAAAAACCTTTGTTTTAAATGATCTCCAAAGAAATCATTTAAAACTTTTTTCCAAAACCTTATCAATCAGCCCATATTCTTTAGCTTCTTGTGCTGACATGAAAAAATCTCTTTCTGTATCTTTTGCTATTTTTGCAACTTTTTGCTTAGTATTTTTTGCCAAAATATCATTAAGTATAGTTTTGAGTCTTAAAATTTCTTTGGCTTGAATTTCAATATCTGTGGCTTGACCTCTAGCTCCACCTAAAGGTTGATGAATCATAATGCGTGAATTAGGCAAAGCAAAACGTTTTCCTTCTGCGCCACAACTAAGCAAAAATGCTCCCATAGAAGCAGCTTGTCCTATGCAAATCGTACAAACATCAGGTTTGATATAGTTCATAGTATCATAAATACTAAAACCACTTGTAATTACACCACCTGGAGAATTGATATAAAGATAAATATCTTTTGTAGGATCTTCAGCTTCTAAAAAAAGAAGTTGTGCTACGATAGAAGCGGCAAGTTCATCATGAATTTCACCACTTAGCATAATAATTCTATCTTTTAAAAGGCGTGAATAAATGTCATAACTTCTTTCACCACGACTAGATTTTTCAATAACATAAGGAATAAACATTATTTATCTTCTTTCTCTTTTTTGCTCACTTTTTCCGATTTTTCTGTTTTTGGTATAAAAATATCATTAAAAAGTTTTTCTTCAATTAAAGCCATTTTCACAGCAGGCAAAGCTCCTTGTTTTTTATAGTTTTCTAAATGCTCTTTTGGATTCATACCATAGCGATATGCTTCAAAATAAATCGCTTGAATCAATTCTTGATCATTTACTTCAATCTTACGCAATTTTGCAAGTTCATCAATGATAAAAGTAAGTTTTACACTTTTTTGTGCTTCTTCTTTAAAAGAATCACGTTTTTCTTGATATTTTTCTTTACTTGCTTTAAGCTCTTCAATTTCTTTTTCGCTAAAAGTATTAAAAGCCGCACGCATCTGCATATCAGTTTCTTGTTCTACTATGCCTTTAGGTAAATCAAAATTATATTTTTCAATCAAAGCATCTGCAAATTTGCCTTTTAATTCATCATTTACAAGTTTGAAAAGTTTTTCATTTTTGATTTGCTCTTTTAATTTTTCATCTAAAACTTCAACACTAGCTTTTTCTTCTCCTGGTAAAAGTTTTTTAAGCATTTCATCATCAAGTTCTGGAATTTTAAGCTCTTGAATTTCATGTAGTTTTACTTTAAATACTGCATCTTTACCCGCTAAATGCGCTGCGCCGTATTCTTTAGGGAAAGTTACTTTGATATCTTTTTCTTCACCTATTTTCATTCCCACCATACCATCTTCAAAACCTGGAATAAATTGCTTAGAACCAATTTCTAAAACATAATTTTCAGCTTTACCACCTTCAAAAGCTTTATCATCTACAAAACCTTCAAAATCAAATTTTGCAAAATCACCTTCTTTTAAAGCTCTTTTTGTTTTTATAGCTTCAGGAGTAGCAAAACGCTTTAAAAGTTCATCTTTTTTCTCATCAATTTCTTTTTTACTTACTTTTGGAGTTTGATATTCAGGGATGAGTTTTTCATAACCCTCAAGTTTGATTTCAGGTTTAAAAGAAAGTATTAATTCAGCAATAATTTCTCCATCTTTACGATCAAATTTTTCAAAATATGGCTCACCTACAAGCTCTTTATTTTCTTTTTTAAGTTCTTGTAAAGCGCTATTTACAGCGGATTTAAAAAGATTTTGTTCTGCATCTTGAGTGAGCTCTCTTTCATATCTTTTAAGTACGGCACTTACAGGAACTTTTCCTGGTCTAAACCCATCCATTTTTACACTTTTAGAAGCTTTTTTTGCTAAATTTTCTACTTCACTTTTGATCATTCCTGAAGGAATTTTTACACTAGCAGTCGCATTAACAGAATCTAGTTGCTTTGCCTTTACTTCCATAGTTTTTTTCCTTATAAAATAAAATTTGCCTTCAATGATAGCAAATTTTTCCTTATTACTTGCATAAAATTTTAAAGTAATTTATGATAAAATTGCAATATTACATTATTATTAAAATATAAAAAATATTTTTGGAGAAAAATTTGCAAAAAAAATTTGAAGATTGTGTTAAAACCATACTTGAAATTATAGGAGAAAATCCAAATCGTGAAGGGCTTATTAAAACACCAAATCGTGTTTTTAAAGCTTATGAATTTCTTGCTAGTGGTTATACGCAAAATGTCAAAGACATTTTAAATGATGCTTTATTTGAAAGCTCTAATAATGAAATGGTTTTGGTGCGTGATATAGAATTTTATAGTCTTTGCGAACATCATCTTTTACCTTTTTTTGGGCGTGCTCATGTAGCCTATATCCCTAATAAAAAAGTAGTAGGTTTAAGCAAAATTCCACGCCTTGTAGAAGTGTTTGCAAGAAGACTTCAAATTCAAGAACAACTTACTGAACAAATCGCACAAGCTTTAATGGAAAATGTTGATGCAAAAGGTGTGGGTGTAGTCATAGAAGCAAGACATATGTGTGTTGAAATGCGTGGAATACAAAAAGCTAATTCCACCACTACAACTTCAGCTTTACGTGGAATTTTCTTAAAAAATGAAAAAACCAGAGAGGAATTTTTTTCTCTCATAAACTCTGCTAAACAGGTAAGATTTTAATGAATCTTGAAAAACTACGCTCCAAACTTGGTAAAGAAAATTTAAGTGCTATCTTTGGAGAGATTACAAAAATTTCTGCTACGAGTATAGAAATTCGTGGGCTTAAAACAGGGGTTGGAGATATAGTGAAGCTAGTTTCCAATGAAAATGAAAATTTAAACACTCTAGCTATGGTCGTAGAAATCAAGGAACAATTTAGCTATTTAAGCCCTTTTTCTTTTATAGAAGGTTTCAAAATAGGCGATCGTGCTTTCATAAGTGATGCAGGTATGCAAATAGGCGTTAGCGATGAACTTTTAGGCAGAGTAGTAGATCCTTTTATGCGCCCAAAAGATGGTAAAGGAGCTATAGAAGTAACCAAATATATGCCTATAATGCGTGCACCTATTGATGCCATGAAAAGAGGGCTTATAGAAGAAGTTTTTCCCGTGGGTGTTAAAACCATAGACGCGCTTTTAACTTGTGGTGTAGGACAAAAACTTGGTATTTTTGCAGGAAGTGGGGTAGGAAAATCCACTCTTATGGGAATGATAGTTAAAAATTCCAAAGCTCCTATAAAAGTAGTGGCACTCATAGGAGAAAGGGGGCGTGAAATTCCTGAATTTATACAAAAAAATTTAGGCGGAAAGCTCGATGATACAGTGATTATTGTTGCTACAAGTGATGATAGTGCTTTGATGCGTAAATACGGTGCTTTTTGCGCAATGAGTGTGGCAGAATACTTTAAAGAACAGGGCAAAGATGTACTTTTTATCATGGATAGTGTAACGCGTTTTGCTATGGCACAAAGAGAAATTGGACTAGCTCTTGGAGAGCCTCCTACAACCAAAGGTTATCCGCCAAGTGTTTTAAGTCTTTTGCCTCAACTCATGGAAAGAACCGGTAAAGAAGAAGGTAAAGGCACTATAACAGCCTTTTTTACCGTTTTAGTGGATGGTGATGATATGAGCGATCCAATCGCCGATCAAAGTCGTTCTATCTTAGATGGACACATTGTTTTAAGTCGTGAATTAACAGACTTTGGAATTTATCCTCCTATTAATATACAAAACTCTGCTTCAAGGGTGATGAGTGACATTATAAGTCCTGAACATAAACTTTGGGCAAGAAAATTTAAGCGTTTAAACTCGCTTTTAAAAGAAAATGAAGTATTGCTTCGCATCGGTGCTTATCAGAAAGGAAGTGATAAAGAACTTGATGAAGCTATTTCTAAAAAAGAATTTATGCAAAAATTCTTAGGACAAAATCCTGAAGAAAGCTTCGAATTTAATCAAACTTTAGAGCTTTTAAGTCAAATTGATACACCAAATACTCCTTTGCCACCAACTCAAAATATAAATGTAGGAAGTGCAAGTGCAACCTTGCCTAATCCTAATTTAAAATAAAATTATTTAATAAAATAATCTCCATCAAAACTGATTAAAGAATATTTTCTTTCATCGCCTATGCTTTGAGTTAGCTCTTTTATGCTTAAAAAACTTAGCGTATCAGCTTCTACATATTCACGCACTTCTTCAGCATTTTTATTTGCGCTGATAAGTTCTTCAAAAGTTGGAGTATCTATACCATAAGTATCAGGAAATTTGATCTCAGGACAAGCTATGGCAAGATGGATTTTACTCGCTCCTGCAGCACGAAGTAAGGAAATTATTTTTTTAGAAGTAGTGCCACGCACCAAGCTATCATCAATGACTACGATTTCTTTGCCTTCTAAAACTTTACGCATAGGATTAAGTTTTAATTTTACTTTTAAATTTCTAAGCTCTTGAGTTGGCTCTATAAAAGTTCTTCCTACATAATGATTTCTTACTATTGCCATTTCAAGAGGGATTTGTAAATATTGCGCAAAACCTATAGCTGCACTTACTCCACTATCTGGCACAGGCACGACAAAGTCTGCTTTATAAGCAAATTTTTTAGCTAAAGCTTCGCCCATTTTTTTACGCACTTCATACACGCTTTTGCCTTCTACTATACTATCAGGTCTAGCAAAATAAATGTATTCAAAAGCGCAAATTCTAGGAGTTTGAGAAAAAAGTTCTATGCTTTCAAATTTATCATTTCCCTGAGTAAAAATAAGCATTTCCCCTGGTTTAACATCACGAATAAATTCAGCCTCTATAAGATCAAAAGCACAAGTTTCACTAGCAACTATATAGCCTCCATCTTTTAAACGCCCTAAAGACAAAGGACGCACCCCATGAGGATCTCTTACAACATAAAGTTTATCTTTGCTTGCTAAAACAAAACAATAAGCTCCTATACATTCTTTTAAACTCTCAATAAATCTATCTTTTAGACTTTCTTGCTTACTTCTTGCGATAAGATGGACAACATTTTCTGTATCCATATTGGTTTGAAAAATAGCCCCATCTTGAATAAGTCTTGATCTTACCTCTTCTTTATTGACTAAATTTCCATTATGCGCTAAAGCAATATCACCTAAAACCGAAGTAGCTGCTATGGGCTGAGCGTCATTTAAACTTGAATTTCCTGCTGTAGAATAGCGATTATGCCCTATAGCGATTTCACCTTCTAAAGTTTTTAGATTATCAGGATTAAAAATTTGACTCACTTCACCTTTAGCTTTAATAGTCTTAATATTTTTACCATTACTCACACTAATGCCACTTGCTTCTTGCCCACGGTGTTGCATAGCAAAAAGCGCATAATACGCATAAGCGCTAGCATTTTTTGAATTGATAACTCCTACAACTGCACACATTTTAAATTCCTAAAAAATCATTGATTGAATACATTTTTGCTTCTTGCTTGCTAAGCCAAATAGCGATTTTAATCGCACCTTTAGCAAAAGTCGCCCTTGAAGTAGCGGTATGATTAAGTTCTAAAAACTCACCATCTTCGTAAAAACCTACCATATGGCGTCCTACTATATCGCCACCCCTTAAACTCATCACGGCAATCTCATCTTTACTTCTTTCACCTATAATGCCATCTCTTCCACTTACTCTTACTTTTTCAAGTTCTAAATTTCTAGCTTTTGCTACACTTTGAGCTAAAGTCATAGCTGTACCACTTGGGGCATCTTTTTTATGGCGATGATGCATTTCTAAAATTTCTATATCAAAATTTCTTAGCATTTGACTGGCTTTACTAGCAAGATAGTTTAAAACCGCAACACCTAAAGACATATTGGTCGCATAAAAAATCGGCATCACTTCACTAGCACTTTGCATCAAATGTAAAATTTTCTCATCAAGCCCTGTTGTACCTATTACCAAAGGTTTAGGCATAGTTCTTGCATAATTTAAAAGCTCATGAGTTCCACTTGGGGAAGAAAAATCAATAATCACATCGCTTTTTTCAAAAAGCTCTCCTAAATTTCCACCCTTATCATAAAGTATCGAAATTTGTGCTTGTGTTTCGCTTTTTAAACATTCTTCAATCTGTTTTCCCATTCGTCCTTTAGCGCCATAAATTCCTATTTTAATCATCTTTTTCCTTGAAAATAAAATATTGATTTTAGCATTTATTTTGTAAATTTTAAATAATAAAATTAAGCTTTATGGTTTTTTAATTTATATAAATTATCTAACAATTTTGCTTCTTCTCCTAAGCCCTTGCTATGATAAAATTTTAAATTTTTACTAAGATATTTTTGCTCTACCCAGCCACCAAAATCATGTGGATAAAGATAGTTTTGTTTTTCTTGATGATTGTTGTTAAGATAATTAGGTATTTCTAAAGCTTCATTATTTTTTACATAGTTTAAAGCTTCATTGATAGCTTTGTAGCTTGCATTAGATTTGATTGTGCTTGCTAAATAAACTACGCATTGGGCTAGGATAATTCTTGCTTCAGGATAACCTATATTTTTAACAGCCTCTAGAGTCGAAACCGCTAAATTTAAAGCATTTGGATCGGCATTTCCGATATCTTCACTTGAAAAAATCACCAAACGCCTAGCGATAAAATCCGCACTTTCTCCTGCATCAATAAGTCTTGCAAGATAATAAATAGCTGCATCAACGTCACTTCCGCGTAAACTTTTTATCATTGCACTTGCTAAAATATAATGTGTATCTTTTGAGCTAACACCTTCACTATTTATGGTGTTGCGAAGTTTTTTAAGATTTTCAAGACTGATATGTTTTTCATCTAAAACCAAGACAAATTCAAGCAAATTTAGCATAGCTCTTGCATCAGCACTTTTCAGTAGAAAATCTTTAGCTTCTTTATCAATACTAAATTTCATTTTTTCTTGTACACGCAAGAGTAAAGTTTCAAGTTCCTTTACCCCTAAAGATTTAAATTCAAAAAGCATGGAACGACTTCTTATACCAGAACTTAAAACAAAATAGGGATTTTCAGTGCTTGCGCCGATTAAAATTAAACGGTAATTTTCCATAGGAATTAAAAGCATTTCTTGTTGGGTTTTGCTAAGGCGGTGAATTTCATCAATAAAAATTAAAGGCTTATAAAGACTATTTTTATAATTATCTAAAATTTTTCTTAGTTCTTCGAGTTTAAAATTTCCTCCATCAAATTCATAAAAATCTAAGCCAAATTCTTTGGCTACAACTCTAGCAAAAGTTGTTTTTCCAGAACCTGCCGTTCCAAAAAAAATACTATGAGGAAGTTTTTGTAAAGCAGTAAATTTTTTGAAAATTTCTATAAGCTCATATTGTCCTAAAATATCATCAAAATTTTCAGGGCGAAAGGTCAAAGCTAGGCTCATTAATTTAAATCCATATTTGAAAATTCACTACCATTAATTTTTAGTTGAGGATTGGCTAAGCTATCATAAGATAAATTTAGAAAAAAGTTATTATTTTCTTTTAAAAAATATTGATTTAAACCTCCATAATCTTTTGTCCAAGGAAAAATTTCATCAGGCTCATCTGAACTGATAACTTGTAATTTTGCTTGATAAGAGTTGTTAATATTTAAATTGCCTTGTAGGCTGATATTTTGTTTATTTTTTTCAAGAATTAAATTTTGTATTTCTAGATCAAGATTTTTTTGAATAAAATGAGAGATATTGAAATTTGAGTTAAGAAATTTATTTATGGTTATATTAAATTTTGTTTTGTCAAAATTTAAATTCTGACCCAATAAAGATTTAAGATCAATATCAATTTCATTGGATTTTCCTTGTATGTTTAAGTTTATTGTTGAATTTTCTTCATTAAAATTTACTAGATTTTTGCTATAAAAAGAATTGATTTTATTGTTATCTAACACAAGATAATCAAAGTTGATTTGTTGTTGGCTTTTGCTAAATAAATTTAATTCATAAAATTGTACAGGATTGTTAAAAAATTGTTCGTAATTTAAATTTTGCAACACAAATTTAGTATAAAATTGAGAAAAATTAATCATATCAAAATGTATTTTAATGTTTTTAATTTCTAAATTTTTATTCATTAAAACTTCAATATATCCGCCGTTTATGATGGTATCTCCACCTTCATTGCTTAAATTTATATCTTTAATATTTAGAAATATTTTAGAGTTGTTATCGTGTAATTTGAGAGTAAAAGTTCCTAATTTATTGTTTTTTAACACTTTATCTAAAAAATCAAAAGGATTTGTAAAATTTCCTTTTATAATTTTATTTAAGAAAAAATAATTATTAAATTTAAGGTTGATTTTGGTTGAAAGCTGTGTATGAGAGTGATTTAAAGTAAAACTTCCTTTAGAGGTTAAAAAACCTTTTTTGAAGTAAATATCTGTAATTGTATAATCAGGATTGCTGTTTTTAATAAATTTATTAAATAAAAGTTCGTTAGTGTATCCTATATAAAATATATGAATAATAAAACCTAATATAAAACAAAAAACAATAAAAATCCATTTTTTCATTATTTGCCTTAGATGAAAATATAAGTGTTATTTTATAAATTGCTTGTTAAAAAAGAGTTTAAATTTTTATTTAAGAGTATGAAGTAGTTTGCCGAAGAATGATTTTTATAAATCCCTTGTTAAGGGATTTATATTAATAAGCTTTTTTATAACATTGAATTTCAATTTTTCTAGCTACTGGAATAGCCTGAGTATTTGGTGTAGCAGGTATTCCATAAGAAATTTTACTTTCTAAAAAATTTCCAACCTGTAAATCTTTAAAAGTTCCATCTTTATCTGTTCCAAAAATACCACAATCATCCATTTCTATTTCGGTATTTGGTAGAACTTTTATAGCCATTTGTCCGCCATAAATAGAGTCAATAAGCAAGGTTTTATTGTTATCATAAATTTGTGCAATAGTACCTTCAAGTTTTAGACTATCTGCAAAAAGCATTGAGCTAGCTAAAAGTGCTGATGCGAATAAAATACTTTTTTTCATAATTATTTCTCCTTAATGTAAAGTGATGACATTATAAAATTTTTAAGTGAAGTGAATGTGAAATTAAAAATTTTTGACTTTCATAAAATTAATACGCTTTAATTATTTTCAAAAAAAGCTTGTGGAAAAAGATATAAACCTTCATTAAAAGGAGCTTTGATTAGAGTATATTGAAGATGAAATGGGGTAATGGAGTTAATAGATTGTTCTAAAAAAGTAGTGCAGTAAAAAGCATCTTTATCTGTACTTATGATAAATTTTCTGCCTAAATGTTCCAAAGCTTTAGCAACTATTTTTTGTTTGGTTTTTTCATCAAATTTTAATCTTTTAATAGCAATTTTATGACTCAGTTTTAAAAAATCATCCATAGAGCTTAAGATAACTTGGTTTTTAGCATTTTTGTCATCATCTGTTGTAGCATGTATGAGTATAGTTGGAGAAGTTTTAACTACCATAGCGATATGAGAATAAGGGCTTTGACTTAAATTTTCTATTAAAAAACTTTCACTTCCTATTCCTGCACGAAAGACAAGATCACCTATTTCAAGAAAAGGTAGATAGGGTTTTTTGATGATTTGATTTGAAGGATTGGAATTTATAAAGAAACCCAAAATTCCAATCAATAAAAATAAAATTAAGAAAAAATATAAAATTTTATTTAAGTAAAACAAGCTATTTTCTATCTTTTTTAGCAAGAAAAACATTGCTGCTTTGATTATTATCATTGTTAAATAACACTAAAATTCTGATTTTAGCAGAATCTTTATTGATTGTTTTTTCTTCAATTTGAATATCTTTAACACCACCCATTCTTTTTGCTTTGGCTGCATTTTCAGCAACAACTTGAGTGATTTTATCACTAACAAATGTTTTTTCTTCATCGCTTTTAGCTTCGCTAAGATCAATGTAACTCATAACAGATTTAGTATTACCACTGTAAAGATCTTTTGTAAAATTTTTAGCTAAATCTTCAGGATTTGAAGAACCGCAAGCCACTAAAAAAAGGCAACTAAAGCCAAGAAAGAAAGTTTAAAAAATTTCATTTTTTTCTTTTGATAGTATAAATTAAAATATTCATAATTATAGCAAAATAATTCAAAATTATTTTTTTATTCTTGTTTATAATGGTTACATTAGAAAATATATTTTTTTTAAAAAGCTATAAATTTAAACACATATAAGTTGGAGTTAAAATATCCTATTTTATTATCGAATAAAAATGATACAAAAGGATAGGATATGGAAATTTTTTTAGCTTTATTGGGTTTTTTCTCGTTAGGATTGATAGTTTGGCTTTTGCTAAAAGATTATACTACTCCAGCATTAGCTTTTATAAGTGTAAGTATTAGTGTAGCTTGTATTTTACTTATTCTTGAACGGCTTGGTTTTGGCGTGGGTGTAGCTTTAGGGGTTAAAGGAGGTGTTTTTGATATTAAAACATTGGTTGTTTTTATTAAAGATGGAGTCAAAAGCGTAACGGATACGGCAGCTTTGTTTGTTTTTTCTATACTCTTTTTTAGTGTTTTAAATGCAAGTGGTTTTTTTACTAAAATTTTAAATGCATTTTTATCAAAAATGAAAGCTAATGTATATCAAGTTTGCATTCTTACTGTTTTTATTGCTGCTGCTGTGCATTTAGATGGTTCAGGTGCTTCTACTTTTCTTATTGTAATACCTGCATTATTACCTATTTATGAGCGTTTAGGTATAAGAAAGACTTCAATGTTATTGATTATTACTTCGGCTATGGGGGTTATGAATGTTATTCCTTGGGGTGGTCCTACTTTAAGAGCGGCTACTAATATAGGAATGGATGCAAATTTGCTTTGGCACCATATTATACCTATTCAGATTGTAGGTTTGGTATTATCCCTTCTTTTGGCAATTTGGATTGCTAAGATAGAAATAAAAAGAGGTGCAGGCGCAGGTAACTTGTCTGGAATAAATTTAAATATAGAAAAAAGCGAACACCATAATGAAAAATGGTTTTGGTTAAATTTACTTGTAGCTATTGGAGTTATTGGGCTTTTAATTAGCGGTATTATTCCTAGTTATATTTGCTTTATGATAGGACTTGCAATAATTTTACCGCTTAATTATCCTAATTTAAAAACAGCTAAAAAAGTTTTAGATCGTGCAAGTGGTGGTGCAATGCTTATGTATATTACTTTAATTGGTGCTGGGATATTAATAGGCGTATTTGATAAAAGTGGTATTATGGAGAAAATGGGTGTTTTGATTTTAAATTTTGTTCCAGATTATTTAGGCGCTTATATTCCTTTGATGGTAGGGATATTGGCTGTTCCAATGGCAATTATTTTTTGTACAGATTCTTATTTTTATGGAGTGATGCCTATAGTTTTGAGTGTAACTAAGGCTTTTGGCGCTGAACCTTTGACTATAGCTATTATCATGGTGATAGCAAGAAATTGTGCGACATTTATTTCTCCTGTTGTGCCTGCAACTTTGCTAGGTTGTGGTTTAGCAGAGGTTAATATTAAAGATCATATCAAAAGAAGCTTTTTTTATATATGGGGTATAAGTATTATTTGCTTGATTTTTGCTGAGGTAGCTGGGATAATATAATTAAAATAAAAGAACTTTTGATTTTTCAATGATTGGTTCATTGTTTTATGATATTTTTGAGTCAAAAATTTATAAAAATATAAGCGTTTTTTTGTATTATTTTATTTTGCTTTAGAGAAAAATTATAAATTTAAACTTATAAGAATATTTTTTAAGTTGAAAGTAAATTTTAAAACGGAGAAATGATGTACAAAAAACAAAATTTACCAGAACTTACCTTAAGGGGTTTGATTTTGGGAAGTATTTTAACTATTATTTTTACAGCTTCAAATGTATATTTGGGGTTAAAAGTGGGACTTACTTTTTCATCATCAATTCCAGCTGTGGTCATCTCCATGGCGGTTTTGAGTCTTTTTAAGACTTCAAATATTTTAGAAAATAATATGGTTCAAACTCAAGCTTCAGCAGCAGGAACTTTATCATCAGTTATTTTTGTTATCCCAGGGCTTTTTATGTGTGGGTATTGGAGTGAATTTCCACTTTGGCAAACTTTTATGATATGTCTTTGTGGTGGCGGACTTGGAGTGCTTTTTACTATACCATTAAGAAGGACTATGGTGGTTGAAAGCAAGCTTGCTTATCCTGAAGGTAGAGCTGCAGCTGAAATTTTAAAAGTAGCCAATAAAGATCAGAGTAGTAAAAAAGGAAAACAAGGCATTAAAGAAATAGCATTAGGCTCTTTTATAGCTGCTATTTTTAGTTTGTTAAGCAATGGTTTTAAACTCGCTGCAAGTGAGAGTAATTTTGCTTTTATTTGGAATAAAATGGCTTTTGGTTTTTCTATGGGATATTCTTTGGCACTTTTAGGGGCAGGTTATTTAGTTGGTTTAGCAGGTGCTATAGCTCTTTTTGTAGGTATGTTTTTAGCTTGGGGTATTTTTACTCCCTATCTTTCAAATTTTGAATTCGATAGTGCAAAAAATGCCGTAGATTTAGCTTCTAGTGTATGGAGTTCTAAAGTAAGGCTTATAGGAACAGGAGCTATTGCTATAGCAGCGCTTTGGACTTTAATAGAACTTTTAAAACCCGTTATTGAAGGTATTAAAGAAATTGTTAAAAATGTTAAAATTACCAATCAAGAAAAAAATGAAAGAACAAATATAGACCTTTCTTTAAAAAGTATTTTTATACTTTTTGTTTTAATGGTTGTGGGTTTATTTATTACTTTTTATAGTTTTGTTGAAGATGCTAACTTAAGTATTTATTATCAAATGCTATTTTCATTTGTTGGAACTTTAGTTTCTGTTTTAATAGGTTTTTTTGTTGCAGCAGCTTGCGGATATATGGCAGGACTTGTAGGATCTTCTTCTAGTCCTATTTCTGGAATCGGACTTATTGGTGTTATTATTTCTTCTATTGTTTTTTTGGTTTTAGGTGTGGAACTTTTTCAAGATCCTATGCTTTCTAAATTTGCAGTAGCATTAGCTATTTTTACTACTAGTGTTATTTTAGCTACAGCTGCTATTTCGAATGATAATTTACAAGATTTAAAGACAGGACATTTAGTCGGAGCTACTCCTTGGAAACAACAAGTTGCTTTACTTGTAGGCTGTGTTTTTGGTGCTTTGGCTATAGTTCCTGTTTTAAATTTGCTTTATCAAGCCTATGGTTTTGTCGGAGCAATGCCAAGAGAAGGTATGGATGCTTCATCAGCTTTAGCAGCACCGCAAGCAAATTTAATGAGCACTATCGCCCAAGGAATTTTTCATCACAATATAGAGTGGGGTTATATGGCTTTTGGTGTATTTGTAGGAATTTTAATGATTATTATAGATAAAATTTTAAAAGGAACACAGAAAATGTCTTTGCCGCCTTTAGCCGTTGGAATAGGTATTTACCTTCCCCCTGCTGTAAATATACCTTTAGTTATAGGCGGAATTTTAAAATATATTGTAATGCAACACTTGACTAAAAAATATGCAAAAAATTCTCATAAAGAAGAAAAACTTGCAAGTTGTGAGCAAAGAGGCACGCTTTTTGCTTCAGGGCTTATAGTGGGTGAAAGTATTTTTGGGGTAATTATCGCAGGAATTACTGTATTTTCAGTAAGTATGGGTGGTAGTGAAAATCCTTTAGCTTTAAATTTAGCAAATTTTCATGATAGCGAGCTTTTCGCACTTATCTTTTTTGTGGGAGTTGTATTATATTTCATTAAGCGTATTGTTAAAAAAGATGCTTAATTTTTGGGGTTAAAACCCCATTTAATCCATTCTGATATAATTTTTCTTTTGCAATTATCATTCAAGGATTAAAATGGAAAATTTATATGCTTTAATACTTGGAATTATAGAAGGTCTGACTGAGTTTTTACCTATTTCTTCAACAGGACATATGATTTTAGGTACGACTATTTTAGGTATCGATATAGATGAGTTTTGGAAAAGCTTTTTGATTATCATCCAGCTTGGTTCTATTTTGGCGGTCATTTTTGTATTTTGGCGTAAATTGTTTCAAGGGCTTGATATTTGGTTAAAACTTGCAGTTGGATTTTTTCCTACCGGAGTTATAGGGCTTTTTGTGGCAAAATACTTAAATGCTTTATTTAATGGTTGGGTTGTGGTTGGAATGCTCATTTTTGGCGGTGTTGTGTTTATTCTTATAGAACTTGCACATAAAAATAAACAATATCGTATCAATTCTTTAGAAGAAATAAGTTTTAAACAAGCTTTTTGCATAGGTATTTTTCAATCTTTAGCCATGATTCCTGGTACTTCAAGAAGTGGAGCAAGTATTATTGGTGGACTTTTGCTAGGATTTAATAGAAAAGTTGCGGCTGAGTTTAGTTTTTTGCTTGCCATTCCAACGATGATTATCGCTACAGCTTATAGCATTTATAAAGAGCCTGAGCTTCTTAGCAATGCAAATTCTTTAATTCCTTTAGGCATAGGTTTTATCACTGCTTTTATTGTTGCAGTTTTAGTTATAAAATTTTTCTTAAAATTTATTTCTAAATTCGACTTTATCCCTTTTGGAATTTATCGTATTATTTTAGGATTTGTTTTCTTTTATTTGTATTATAGTGGGATTTTAAATGCTGGAAGTGAATTTAAGCTATAAATAAATATTAAATTTATTCTAAGATTTTTTTAAAAATAAGCTGAATTTCAAAAATAATTAAGTCTTAGAAAGTTAAAATTAGAACTTTATAAACACTCACAGGGTAAGTGAGCGACAAAGGGTTAAAAATATGGAAAAAGAAGTTATTGCGTATTTGGACAATGAGACGATAATTGACTCTCAAAGTGTGAAAAATACAAATTTAAAAGAAATTTATTTTGATAATTCTAAAGAAAGTTTAGAAGTGATACGCCATTCTTGTGCGCATTTGATGGCACAGGCGATTAAGAGCTTGTATCCTGAGGCTAAATTTTTCGTTGGTCCTGTTATAGAAGATGGATTTTATTATGATTTTCGTGTAGAAAGTAAGATTGGTGAAGAAGATTTAGTAAAAATTGAAAAAAAGATGAAAGAACTTGCTGAAGCAAAGATTGAAATTTCAAAATATGAAATCACAAAAAACGAAGCTTTGGCTAAATTTCAAAATGATGATTTAAAACAAGAAGTTTTATTGCGTATTCCTGATGGAGCTGTAAGTATTTATAAACAAGGTGAATTTGAAGATTTGTGTCGTGGTCCTCATGTGCCAAATACGAAATTTTTACGCTTTTTTAAACTCACTCGTGTTGCAGGAGCGTATTTGGATGGCGATGAAAAAAGAGAAATGCTTACTCGAATTTATGGGACTGCTTTTGCAGATAAGGAAAGTTTAAAAGAGTATTTAACCATTATTGAAGAAGCTAAAAAACGCGATCATAGAAAGCTTGGAACAGAGCTTAAACTTTTTACTTTTGATGATGAGATCGGAGGAGGCCTTCCTATCTGGTTAAGTAATGGTGCAAGACTTAGATCTAAACTTGAACATATGCTTTATAAAATTCATCGTTTGCGTGGTTATGAGCCTGTGCGTGGGCCTGAGCTTTTAAAAGCAGATGCATGGAAAATCAGTGGGCATTATGCAAACTATAAAGAAAATATGTATTTTACACAAATTGATGAACAAGAGTATGGTATTAAGCCTATGAACTGTGTGGGGCATATTAAAATTTATCAAAGTGATGTAAGAAGCTATCGTGATTTGCCTTTGAAATTTTTTGAATACGGCGTAGTGCATCGTCATGAAAAAAGTGGGGTTTTGCACGGACTTTTTAGAGTGAGAGAATTCACTCAAGATGATGCACATATTTTTTGTATGCCAAGTCAGATTAAAGAGCAGGTTTTAGAAATTTTAGCTTTTGTGGATAATTTGATGAAATTATTTGATTTTAGCTATGAAATGGAAATTTCAACTAAACCTGAAAAAGCCATAGGTGATGATGAAATTTGGGAAGTGGCGACTAAGGCTTTAAAAGAAGCTTTAGATGAACAAGGTTTAAAATACGGCATCGATGAAGGTGGCGGGGCTTTTTATGGGCCAAAGATTGATATTAAAATCACTGATGCTTTAAAAAGAAAGTGGCAATGTGGAACTATACAAGTAGATTTTAACCTGCCAAGTCGTTTTAAACTTGAATACACTGATAGTGATAATGAAAAAAAACAACCTGTAATGTTGCATCGTGCGATTTTAGGTTCTTTTGAAAGATTTATAGGAATTTTAACCGAGCATTGTGCGGGTGAGTTTCCATTTTTTATCGCACCAACTGCGGTGGGTATAGTGCCAATAGGCGAAGCACATATTGCTTACGCAAAAGAAATTCAAAAAGAATTATTAGAGCTTAATATCGATAGCGAGGTGTATGAAAAAAATGAGAGCTTAAGTAAAAAAATTCGTATCGCTGAAAAGCAAAAATTACCTATGATTTTAGTTTTAGGCGATGATGAGGTGGCAAAGCGTAGCGTTGCTTTAAGAGATAGAAGAGCTAAAGAACAAAAAAATCTTAGCTTGGACGAATTTATTAAATTAGTTAAGGAGAAAATGAGTGAGGTACACTTTTGAGTAAAGAAAAAGAAGTATTGCTCAATGAAGAAATAAGAGCGGATGAAATCAGATGTGTTGGCGATGATGGCAAAGTTTATGGTATTATCAGTAGTGATGAAGCTTTAGAAATTGCAAATCGTTTAGGACTTGATCTTGTAATGATAGCTGCAGATGCTAAGCCACCTGTTTGCAAGATCATGGACTATGGTAAATTCCGTTATCAACAAGAGAAAAAACAAAAAGAAGCAAAGAAAAAACAAAAAGTGATTGATATAAAAGAAATCAAACTTTCTGTAAAAATTGCTCAAAATGATATTAATTACAAGGTAAAACATGCTTTAGAATTTTTAGAACAAGGTAAGCATGTGAGATTTCGTGTGTTCTTAAAAGGACGTGAAATGGCAACTCCTGAAGCAGGTGTAGCTTTGCTTGAAAAAATTTGGACTATGATAGAAAATGAAGCTAATCGTGACAAAGAGCCAAATTTTGAAGGTCGTTATGTAAATATGCTTGTAACTCCTAAAAAGGCTTAATCCACTTTTGTGGATAAGGCTTTTAAAGGTTTTAAATTTTGAAAGAAAATCCTTCTTTTTTAAAAGAGCAAATTATAACTTATCTTGGAAATAAAAGAGCACTTTTAAGTTTTTTAAATAAGGGCTTTAAGGTAGCTAAAAAAGAACTTGGTAAAGATAAATTTAGTTTTTGTGATATATTTAGTGGCTCAGGTATTGTAAGTCGCTTTGCAAAATCGCATTCAAATTACATTCTAGCAAATGATTTAGAAGATTATTCAAGAATAATAAATGAGTGCTATTTGAGTAATTTAAATGATGATTTAGAAAAAGATATTAAATATTATTATGAAAAATTGTTAAAAAATTTAGAGCTTAAAGAAGGTTTTTTAGCTAAGCTTTATGCCCCAAAAGATGATTTAAATATAAAAGCAAATGAAAGGGTTTTTTATACATACAAAAACGCTTGTTATTTAGATAGTGTTAGAGCAAAAATTGAAAATGAAATTCCACAAGAATTAAAACATTTTTTTATAGCACCTTTAATTTATGAAGCTAGTGTGCATTCAAATACTAGTGGAGTTTTTAAAGGTTTTTATAAGGGTAAGGATGGTATCGGAAAATTTGGAGGAGAAGCGCAAAATGCACTTAAACGCATTAAAGGAGAAATAGAGCTTAAAATCCCTATTTTTTCAAATTTTTCTTGTGAATTTGAAGTGATGCAAAAGGATGCAAACATGCTTGCAAAAGAACTTGATTTTTTTGATGTAGTGTATCTTGACCCCCCTTATAATCAGCACCCTTATAGTTCTAATTATTTTATGCTAAATTTAATTGCAAATTATAAAAAACCTGAAGAAATTTCTAAAATCAGTGGCATTCCAAAGGATTGGAACCGTAGTACTTTTAATAAGTCAAAATTTGCCCAAGATGCTTTATTTGAACTTATTAATGATTTAAAAGCAAGAGTGATTTTACTTTCTTATAATTGTGAAGGTTTTGTAAAAAAAGAAATTTTTTTAAAGCGCTTAAGCACTCTTGGAAAATGCCGGATTTTAGAGCAAAAATATAATACTTTTAGAGCTTCTCGCAATCTTAAAAATCGTAATATCCATCTTCATGAACAACTTTATATTTTAGTTAAAAATTAAATTTTGTGCTAAAATTATATTTATAAAAAGGAGGGATTTATGAAACTAAAATTATCTTTTTGTACATTAATGGCATTTGGTTTTTCTAACTATCTTTTTGCTTCAGCTATTGATCCAAAGTTATTTTCAAGAATATCTTGATTTTGCCAGTAATAAAGGCAAATTTCAAGTAGGTCAAATTGGCTTTTAAATTTTAGCAAAAAATCCTAGTCAAAATATCTCTTTTAATGTGCCTATGATTGATTTTTCTACTTCAAATCGTGGAGGAAAATTCCAAGGAGAATTTACCAATATAGGACAATCTTATATAGTCAGCGCTTCTCATATGAGTACAAGTTTAAATACTGGGAAGTAAATAAAGGCTATGTGAAATAAGGTAGTGTTTTACACTTTGGAGGGGTAGCAAATAGAATCGTAAGCTCAAGTGATAATTTTACTTATAAAAAAGAAAATGTGGATTTTGCTGTTTTAAAAATGAGTAAGATTAGTCTCAATAAAAGTGCAAATTTGAGTAAAGATTTAAATCTTATTGAAAAAAATTCTGGCGATGGTGGAGATATTTATGAATACAAGGATCCATTTTGGGATAGTTGTCAAAGTGGAAAATGTGATTATTCAAAAGGTAAAGGCAAGCTTTTTGATAGTTCGCGTTATGAGTACTTTGTAAGAGAGGGAAGTGGTATTGTAGCTTTAGGTTTTGAAGATACAAATAAAGTACCCATTAAGATTTTTGATTCTAATGAAATCAATTTAGGAGGTTTTGTCAGTTTAACTCCTAAAAATACTGAAGATAAGCGTTTTAAGTTGCAATTTCTTAATTATACCAATGATAAAAGAAATTCTTTTACAAGTTCTTCAATATCCTGGGATTCTGGAAGTGGAGTTTATGTTTATGATAAGATGGATAAAAATGGTATTTAGTGGGTGTGGTAAGTACGAGTAATTGTAATGTCCATTTTACTATGGATATACTTGTTTACAGGTTGATTATGCTTTGATCAATCAAGTAAAGATCAATGAATTTTAAAATGCTCATAAAGTAGCCATAGGATCTGGAACTTATACACTTAGTAGCGATGGTTTGGTGAAAGATGGTAAAAAAATAGAAAATGTAAGTTTGATTTCTAAGACTAATGTGGGTTATGTAAGCTATAAAAATTCTTTTGATGATAAAAATAATTGTGATAAGAGAATTGAAGAAATGCAAAATAGCAAGGATTTGTATTTTTCTCAAAATGGAAGTATAAATTTAAATAGCGATGTGGATTTAGGCGCTAGTGTTTTAAATTTGATAAAAATTCAAATTGGCAAATAACAGGCGATAAATGGCTTATACATGGCGGAATTTATGCTGATAAGGGTTCAAGGTAGAATATAATGTTAAAACCAAAAAAGATGATTTTCTTTATAAAATGGGTGAAGGAGAGCTTGTTGTCAAAAGTCAAAGTGTGGATACAGGACTTAGAATGGGTGAGGACCAAGGTAAGTCTTGAGGGTGAAGGTTTAAGTTTTGGCGAAATTTATATGAATGGCAGAACTTTGGATTTATCAGGCTTAACATTAAATTTTGATCAAATTAAAACTGACTCTAATAATGTTTTTATCACAAGTTCTTAATCAGGAATACATTTAAATTTAGAAAACAAGCAAGATTATCTTTATCATGGCAATATCTTTTCAGATGAAGCTGTAACAATGAGTGCCAATACAGACAAAGCTTTGATTTTTGATGGTAATATTTACAATAAAGAAGGTGTTTTTAGGACAGAAAATGCCAAGTTAAATTTTCAAGGACATGCTAGAATACACGCTTATGTAAGCAAAGAACAAGCTAAAAAACTTCAAGAACATGGTTTAAGTGCTTTAACTAAGCCTTAAGTTTTACACAAGAAGATTGGGAAGATAGGGTTTTTGTTTTAAAAGAGCTTAATTTAGAAAAAAAGCGAGTTTTATTTAGGGCGTAATGTAAGCTTAAAAGTAGAAAACCTTAATGCTAAAAATTCCAAAATAGAGCTTGGAAGTAAAAATTTGTGGATCGATGAAAAAGATGGGGAAAATATTATTGATAAGACTGATGATTATTCTTATGGAGATGTTGTATAAACAAGAGTTGGCAAAGAAATGGCTTTTGAGCAAAAGCTTTAAAATACCCAAAATGCTAAGATAGAAAAGGTTTATTTTAGTGTAAATTTAAATCTTGATCATTCTGATGTTACTTTGCAAAACACATTTTTTAGCGGTAATATCAAAGGTATCAATGATACGCAAAAAAAATCTTGCGATTAAAGATTCTTTGCTTGAGTCTCATATATAAATGAGCAATCTTCAAGTAGAAAAAAGTGCTATTTATAGGAAAGTTGATGCAAAAAAATTAAGTGCAAATAATACAATATTTAAAATCAATGTGGATTTTGAAAATTCTAAAGCAGATTATATTAATTCTAAGGAAAGCACACAAGGAGTAAATAATACTTTAGTATTAATTTTTCTTAATAATCCTAGTAAAAAGCGGGTTTAAATATCTTACTAGCTCATTTAAAAGATGAAAATAAACATTTAACAAAGGAATTTTTTACTATGCCAAATGTGAGTAAGGTTTTAGTACGTATACCCCAAATGTTGTTTTTTCTCATAATGAGGAAAATTTTGCCCAGAGTGGAATTTAGAAAAAATTGATTCTAAGATTAAAGATGAATATTTTTTTACTAATGATATGTAAAAACTAAATCTATACTTGCTCAAGCTATTTTAGGCTCCATGATAGGAGTGGAATAATATGCATAAAAGAATGGGGGAATTACGCAATAATCCTTATGAAAGTGGTGTATGGTTAAGAACTTTTGGATGGGGTACGAGTGATGAGTATAATAGTGGAAAATACTTTGAAATTCAAAGCGGACATGATAAATTAAACGAGTATTCGAATTTCGAGCTTTACAGTGGAGTAAGGTTTTTATAGTGATTTTGTTTTAGATATATTTATTATCAAAATGAAATAAATGCAAATTTTATTCCAGGAAATCAAGGTAGATTAGATGATAACGATGGTTCGCATAATATTATCTTAAGTGCTGAGTTAGGTTATAGAAAAGCTTATGATAAATTTTATCTTGAGCCGAGTTTGGAATTTATCAGTGGTTATGTAGGAGCTATGGATCTCTAAAAGGAGATATTGCTAGTTTAAAACGATTTTCTTATATTCCTTTAGTCGTAAAAACAGCATTTTTCATAGGAAGTCAAAATTAAAATTTAAATTTTAGAACAGGACTTGGTTTGTATGCGGATCCGATTAAAGCAGGAGATCAAATCTTGGAGGATCAAGCAAGTCAGAGAAGATATGAAGAAAAAAGATCAAAGAATGTTTATAAATTTAGGAAATGATTATAAGCTTAACGATAAAACACGCTTTAGTTTTGAATTTGAAAAGACATTTTTTGGCGATTTAAATGTAGATTGGAGTGCAAATGCTAATTTAAGATATAGTTTTTAAATAAAAAATAATTTAAAAATTGTATTTTTATTTTAAGCTTTTTTGTTTATAATACTTGCTTTTACATTTAAAGGATAAAGATGAAAATAAAAGTTGGGATTTTAGGAGCGAGTGGTTATGCGGGAAATGAACTTGTTCGCATTTTGCTTAATCATCCCAAGGTTGAAATTTCTTATTTGGGTTCGAGTTCTAGCGTGGGGCAAAATTATCAAGATCTTTATCCTAACACCCCTTTAAATTTATGTTTTGAAAATAAAAATTTAGATGAACTTGAACTTGATCTTTTGTTTTTGGCTACTCCGCATGAATTTAGTGCTAAACTTTTAAATGAGAATTTATTAAAAAAGATGAAAATCATTGATTTAAGTGCGGATTTTCGTCTTAAAAATCCTAAAGATTATGAGCTTTGGTATAAATTCACTCATCCTAATCAAGAGCTTTTGCAAAATGCGGTTTATGGACTTTGTGAGCTTTATAAAGAAGAGATAAAAAAAGCAAGTTTAGTGGCAAATCCAGGTTGTTATACCACTTGTTCTATCTTAAGTCTTTATCCGCTTTTTAAAGAAAAGATCATTGATTTTAGCTCAGTTATTATTGATGCAAAAAGTGGGGTAAGTGGAGCAGGAAGAAGTGCAAAGGTGGAAAATCTTTTTTGTGAAGTTAATGAAAATATCAAAGCTTATAATTTAGCTTTGCATCGCCATACTCCTGAAATTGAAGAGCATTTAAGCTATGCAGCCAAAAAGAAAATCACTCTACAATTTACCCCTCATCTTGTGTCTATGCAAAGAGGAATTTTAATCAGTGCTTATGCAAATTTAAAAGAGGATTTGCAAGAACAAGATATACGCGATATTTATACAAAATACTATCAAAACAATAAATTCATAAGGCTTTTACCGCCGCAGTCGCTTCCGCAGACTCGGTGGGTTAAATCAAGCAATTTTGCGGATATAAATTTTAGTGTAGATCAACGCACAAAGCGTGTTATTGTGCTTGGTGCTATTGATAATTTAATCAAAGGTGCAGCAGGACAAGCTGTTCAAAATATGAATTTAATGTTTGATTTTGATGAAGATGAAGGACTTAAATTCTTTGCAAATTTGTAAAGGATAAAAATGTTAATACGAGCTATGCAAAAAAGCGATTATGAAGCCGTTTATAAGCTTTGGTGTGAGATAAAAGGCTTTGGGATAAGAAGCATTGATGATAGCAAAGAAAATATAGAAAATTTTTTAGATAGAAACCCAAATCTTAGCGTTGTAGCAGTGATTGATGAAGAAATTGTAGGAAGTATACTTTGCGGGCATGATGGACGCACAGGAGGATTTTATCATGTATGTGTACATAAAGATCATAGAAAAAAGGGCATAGCGCACGAGATGACAAAATTTTGTCTTGAGGCTTTAAAAGCTCAAAAAATCAATAAAATCGCCCTGATCGCTTTTAAAAACAATGATTTAGGCAATGAGTTTTGGAAACATTATGGTTTTACTTTAAGAGAAGATGCGAATTATTACGATCTTTCTTTAAATGAGTATAATCAAACTAGCTTTAATGCTTAAGGAATGATCATGCAAAAATATTTAGAAAAAGCCAATGTCTTAATCGAAGCTTTGCCTTATATACGCAAATTTAATTCCAAGATTATACTTATAAAATACGGCGGATCAGCTATGGAAAATGAAGAGCTAAAGCATTGCGTGATGCAAGATATAGCTCTTTTAAAACTTGTGGGTTTAAAGCCTATCATCGTACATGGTGGGGGAAAAGATATTTCTGCTATGTGTGAAAAATTAGGCGTAAAGAGTGAGTTTAAAAACGGTCTTAGGGTTAGTGATAAAGCCACTACTGAAGTAGCCAGTATGGTTTTAAATCATATCAATAAAAATTTAGTCCATAGTTTGCAAAATTTAGGAGTTAAAGCCATAGGGCTTTGTGGTAAAGATGGCGCGCTTTTAGAATGTGTGAAAAAAGATGAAAATTTAGCTTTTGTTGGCACGATACAAAAGGTAAATTCGAAAATTTTAGAAGAGCTTTTGGAAAAAGATTTTTTACCTATCATTGCTCCTATTGGCATGGATGAGAATTTTAATACTTATAATATCAACGCTGATGACGTAGCTTGTGCGATCGCTAAGGCTTTAAGGGCTGAAAAACTTGCTTTTTTAACTGATACTGCAGGGCTTTATGAGGATTTTAATGATAAAAATTCTTTAATTTCTAAAATCAGCCTTGAACAAGCTAAAATTTTAGCTCCTAAAATAGAAGGTGGTATGCATGTAAAATTAAAATCTTGCATTGATGCTTGTGAAAATGGAGTCAAAAAGGTACATATTTTAGATGGGCGTGTGAAACATTCTTTGTTGCTTGAGTTTTTTACCGATGAAGGTATAGGCACTTTGGCGGGTTAAAGGATGAAAATGGATTATAAAGAACAAAGTCATATTGTCCCTACTTATAAGCGTTTTGATATAGTTTTAGAAAAAGGGCAGGGGGTTTATCTTTTTGATGATAAGGCTAAAAAATATCTTGATTTTTCAAGTGGTATAGGTGTTTGTGCTTTAGGATATAATCATGCTAAATTTAATGCTAAAATCAAAGCTCAAGTGGATAAACTTTTACATACTAGCAATTTATATTATAATGAAAACATAGCCGCTGCAGCTAAAAATTTAGCCAAAGCTAGTGCTTTAGAGCGTGTTTTTTTTACAAATTCTGGTACAGAAAGTATAGAAGGAGCGATGAAAACAGCTAGAAAATACGCCTTTAACAAAGGTATTAAGGGTGGACAATTTATCGCTTTTAAGCATTCTTTTCATGGGCGTACTTTAGGGGCTTTATCGCTTACTGCTAATGAAAAATATCAAAAGCCTTTTAAACCTTTAATTTCAGGGGTTAAATTTGCAAAATATAATGATATTTTAAGCGTTGAAAAACTGGTGAATGAAAAAACTTGTGCCATTATCTTAGAAAGCGTGCAAGGAGAAGGTGGGATAAATCCTGCAAATAAAGATTTTTACAAAGCCTTAAGAAAGCTTTGCGATGAAAAAGATATATTATTAATCGCTGATGAAATTCAATGTGGCATGGGTAGAAGTGGAAAATTTTTTGCCTATGAGCACGCACAAATTTTGCCTGATATCATGACTTCAGCTAAGGCCTTAGGTTGTGGGCTTAGTGTGGGTGCTTTTGTAATAAATCAAAAGGTAGCAAGCAATTCTTTAGAAGCAGGCGATCATGGTAGTACTTATGGTGGAAATCCTTTAGTTTGTGCAGGAGTGAATGCAGTTTTTGAAATTTTTAAAGAAGAAAAAATTTTAGAAAATGTCAATAAACTCACGCCTTATTTAGAGCAAAGTTTAGATGAGTTGATAAATGAATTTGATTTTTGTAAAAAACGCAAAGGCTTAGGGTTTATGCAAGGGCTGAGTCTTGATAAAAATGTAAAAGTAGCTAAGGTCATTCAAAAATGCCAAGAAAATGCACTTTTACTGATAAGTTGCGGGGAGAATGATTTGAGATTTTTACCTCCTTTGATTTTGCAAAAAGAACATATTGATGAAATGAGTGAAAAGTTAAGAAAGGCTCTAAAGAGTTTTTGATAAATTTTGTAAAAAAAGTTTATTCTTTCCCATCTACTATAGGCACAAATAAACATTCTTCTAAAATTTCTTTTTGTAAATTTGTGCCATTTTTTCTAAGGCGTGTGATGAATTGTTTGCCATTGTGTAAAATAGGAGCAACTAAAATACCATCATCGCTTAATTGATCGAGTAAAATTTCAGGAATTTGTGTCGCATAAGCAGAAAATAAAATCCTATCATAAGGAGCATAATTTTTCCAGCCATTTTGTCCATCATCAAATTTTACATTGATATTAAAAAGTTCTAATTCTCTGAAAGTTTGAGCGGCTTTTTTGGCTAAATTTTCTATGCGTTCTATGGTAAAAACACGCCTTATGACTTTGCTTAAAATCGCAGCTTGATAGCCACTTCCACAACCTATCTCTAAAATACTATCAGCATTTTTAAAATCTAAAGCCATAGTCATTTTAGCTACAGTTAAAGGTGAACTAATCCATTGAGAATTTGCTAAAGGCAAAGCATCAAGGCGATAAGCATGGGCTTTTAAAGGAGAAAAAATTTCACGCGGAATTTGACAAAAAGCATTAAAAAGCTCTTCATTGATAAAAACTTTTTGTGCAATTTCTTCAGCCATATTTTGACATCTTTTTTGTTCAAATGCGTTCATTACTTCTCCTATAAATTTAAATAAAAATTGTAACTAAAAAAGTTGAAATAGAGTTAAACTTAGCTATACTTAAATAAAAAGGAAAAAAATGCTTATAAAATTTAAAAATCATAGTCCCAAACTAGGTCAAAATGTTTTTGTTGCAGAGGGCGCTAAAATCATAGGAGAAATAGAAATAGGAGATGAAAGTAGTATTTGGTTTAATTGTGTTTTAAGAGCCGATGTTAATTTTATAAAAATTGGCAAAAGAACCAATATTCAAGATCTTAGCACAGTTCATGTTTGGCATAGGGAATTTGATAAAAAAGGAAAGTTAAAAGATGCTGGTTTTCCTACGATAATAGGAGATGATGTAACTATAGGACATAATTGCGTTATCCATGCTTGTGTGATAAAAAATCGTGTTTTAATCGGAATGAATGCTGTTATCATGGATAGTGCTTTGATAGAAGAAGATAGCATAGTGGGTGCTGGAAGCGTTGTAACAAAGGGTAAAAAATTTCCGCCACGCTCTTTGATACTTGGAAATCCTGCAAAATTTGTGCGTGAATTAAACGATGAAGAAGTCAGCTTTCTAAAACAATCCGCTTTAAATTATGTGGATTTTAAAAACGAGTTTTTAAAAGATCTTCAGTGATATTTTGAAGTTTAGGCGAGAGTTTTACTTCAAATTTCACAAAACGATCAAGATCTAAAAAACTCTCATCGAGTTTTGAAATTTGCTCTTTTGTATAATCTTGAATAGTATTTAAAGATGACTTTTTAAGAAGTCTTTTTTCTTTGTAGACTAATTCTAAAAGTTCTTTGCGTTCTAAATTTTCATCTTGATTTGGGTTTTCGTCAAAAACATAAAGTTCATCAAAAAGGATTTTTTGCGTGTTTTTATCATAAACCCTAAAAAGCTTTTTAAAATGAGGTAGGGTTGATTTTTCGTTATTTTCGCTGATTTTGATTTTAGGTTTTATGCCTTGATCTTCTAAGGCTGCGAGTTTATAAACGCAACTAAAAATAGGGTCACTTGAAGCAGTGATCAATCTTTCACCTACACCAAAGATATCAATAGGTGCATTTTGTTCTTTGAGTTTTTTAATGCTCCATTCATCAAGTGCGTTAGAAACTATGATTTTACATTTTTGAAGTCCTGCTTGATCAAGTTCTTGTCTGATTTTCAAACTCAACTTAAGTAAATTTCCAGAATCTATTCTCACGCCGCCTTCTTGAATACCAAATTCTTTAAAAACTTTAATCGCATTTTTAAGTCCGCTATTTAGACAATCATAAGTATCAATCAAAAAAACAGGATTTTTTGGATAAATTTTCACATAAGCTTTAAAAGCTTCAAGTTCATTTTCAAACATTTGCACCCAAGAATGTGCCATAGTTCCATTGATAGGGATATTATAAATTTTTCCTGCTAAAGTACAAGCACTTCCTATGCAACCTCCTATAAAAGCTGCTCTTGCTCCTTTTAAGGCTGCTTCACTTCCTTGTGCTCTGCGTGAACCAAATTCTAAAATTTTACTGTCTTTAGCTGCACGCACGATACGATTGGTTTTGGTAGCAATAAGGCTTTGGTGGTTTAAACTTAAAAGTAAAAAAGTTTCTAAAAGCTGTGCTTCTATGGTTGTAGCTTTAACGCAAAGTAAAGGTTCGTTTGGAAAAATCACTTCTCCTTCACGCATAGCATAAATTTCACCCTTAAATTTAAAGTTAGCTAAAAAATCTAAAAATTTTGTATCAAAAATACCTTGTTTTCTTAAAAATTCTATATCTTCTGTATCAAAACTCAAATTTTCAACAAAGTCTAAAATATCTTCAAGACCTGCAAAAATAGCAAAAGAACCTGAATCTGGAATTTTTCTAAAAAATATATCAAAATAACAAATTTGATCTTTTTTATTGTTTTTGAAATAGCCTTGAGACATTGTAAATTCATAAAAATCACAAAGTAAGGCTAAAGAAGTTTTAGAAGTCATCAAAGCTTATACTACCCTTAGAATAATTCGTTACTTTACTTTCAAAGAAATTGCTCTTTTGATCGTTAAATTTTGAAAAATCATCTACCCATTTAATAGGATGTTTTGCATTATATAACTTATCTAAATTGATCGCACTTAATCTTTGATCTACAAGATAATGGATATATTCTTCTATGATATCATCAGTAAAGCCCATGATTTGATTTTGAGTGATGTATTTACCCCATTTGATCTCAAGATCTCCAGCTTTTTTAAACATATCATAAATTTTATTGATATTTTCATCATGGAATAAATCAGGTCTTTCTTTGCGTACTGAATTGATCATATTTTGAAATAATAAAAGATGTGTGATTTCATCTCTTTGGATAAAGCGGATCATTTGTGCTGAACCTAGCATTTTTCCTGCACGTGCAAGTGCGTAAATGGCAGTAAAACCACTATAAAAATATACTCCTTCTAAAATTTGATTTGCCACCATAGCCAAAAGAAGTTTATTATCATCTACATCGCCTGCTAATTCTTCATAAATGCTTGAAATAAAGTCATTTTTTTCACGCAAAGTTTCATCATGCTTTTCCATTTCATAAATCAAATCTGTATTATCGCAAATCGCTTCTACCATAACAGCGTAAGATTTTGAATGGTTTGCCTCTTCATAAGCTTGGCGTGCCAAAACCGCATTGATTTCAGGAGCTGTGATGTAAGGGTTGATATTATCTGCTAAATTATTGGTTTGAAAACTATCCATAGAAATAAGCTGACTCCAAACCAAATCATACATTCTTTTTTCACCTACAGTTAAATTACAGCGATAATCAAGTGCATCTTTAGTTGTATCCACTTCTTTTGGAAACCAAGTATTTGCCTCCATTAAATCCCAAAGTTTTAAAGCCCAGGTATATTTTGCCTTAGTGAAATTTAAAATTCCATGTGGGTTACCATCAAAAATTTTACGATCTCCTAGGGTTTCGTTTGAGTTTGGATTGTAAATTCTTTTTCTTTGCATTTTTAACCTTTCTTTATGCTTTTAGTAGCTATACAACTTTGAGTTAAAATATCGTGTAAATTTAAACGATCTTTTCTTACAAAACTGACAAATAAACCAAAGAGTAAGCCAAAACTTATAATAAATATCACATATCTTAGTAAAATTCTAAGAAAACTTAGTTTCTTTCCCGTTTTTATATCAATAAGATATAAATCATATGCTTTAAGACCTGGGCTTTGTGCCTTTTTTGTTAAAAAAATAGCTTGAATCAAGCCAAATAAAAAAGTACATAAAGTTGTGATAAAATGGTTGTTTAAAAAAGCTTCTTTAGAGCCTAATAGAAAATAAAATAAATACAAAATAGGAATATAAATAAGAAAAATATCTATAAGCAAAGCTCTAAATCTTAGCCATCTAGAGCTAATTTTTGCTTTAGTTTTCATTTAATTTCCACGACTTCCTGGTTTTATAGCTTTACTCCCTTTTTTACAAAGTGGACAATTTGTTTCATCGTAAATTTCAAATTCAAAATTTCCTAGAGTAAAGAGTGGTAAATTTTCAGGTAATTTCGCATTATCTTTTCTTGGAGATTTTAAATTTTCTACTGCACAAAAACCACGATTTGCCAATGCTGCAAAACCTACAACAATGCCACCTAAACTTTCAATGATTTTTGCACTCTCTAAAGCACTACCACCTGTAGTAATGATATCTTCACAAATTATAAATTTTTCACTCTTTTTTACCTCAAAACCACGTCTTAAAGTCATTTCTTTATTTACTCTTTCGGTAAAGATAAAACGTTTACTACAAGCTCTTGCAAGCTCATAACCTGCTAAAATTCCACCTAAAGCAGGAGAACAAATGCTATCAAATTCTATCTTATAGCTTGTAATAATCTTTGCAAGTTCATCACAAAGTTTTGCTGCTAATTTTGGATCCTCTAAAACTTTTGCACTTTGAAGATAAAATTGCGAATGTTTACCTGAACTTAGTAAAAAATGCCCTTCTAAATAAGCACCACAATCTTTATAAATTTGCTCTAAATTCATCGTTAAACCTTTAAAAGTTCGCTTTCTTTGTTTTTTACACTCTCATCAATTTTTGTTGTATAGGTGTCGGTAAGTTTTTGCACTTCATCATAAGCTTTTTTTGCTTCATCTTCGCTTATTGCCTTATCTTTTTCTAGTTTTTTAACTGCATCGTTGGCATCTTTGCGTATATTTCTTATAGAAACTTTTGCCTTTTCACCCATAGCTTTAGCTTGTTTTACATTTTCTTCTCTTTGCTCTCTAGTCATCGGAGGGAAAAATAATTTTACACTTTCGCCGTCATTGTTTGGATTTACACCGATATTTGCAGCTGCAATAGCGCTTTCTATGGTTTTTAGTAAAGGTTTTTCCCAAGGAGTGATGCTAATAGTTGAAGCATCACTTGCTAAAACAGTTGCTACTTGATTTAAAGGAGTTTGAGTTCCATAATAATCCACTGTAATATGATCTAAAATATGGGTATTAACTTTTCCAGTTCTTAAAGTGGTGAAGTCTTTTTTTAAGGCTTCTAAAGATTTTTCACTTTGGGTTTTTTGTTTGTTAAAAATTTCATTTAGCATTATCATTTCCTTTAATTATTTACTTGAGTTAACATCGCTTGGAAGTTGTGGTGCACTTGGAGCGATAGAATTTGTGTTTGGGGTAGCAGGCACAATAGGAGCACTTGGAATAGTAGTATTGTTGTTTTCTACTTTAATTTTCTCTGCTAGAGAGTCTTTGCTAGCTTTATTGTATAAATAACCAAGACCAATAGTATTTGCAATAAGTAAAATTCCCATAACAAAGGTAAATTTTGCCAAAAATCCAGCTGGTCCTTTGGCGCCAAATAAACTTTCATTGCTTCCACTATAAGCTCCAAGTCCTATACTTGAACTTTTTTGAAGTAAAACTGCTATACAAATAACTACAACGATGATAAATTGTAAAATGATTAAAAGAGTGATCATTGAAAATTCCTAAAAGTTAATTTTTAAATGATTATTTTAGCTAAATAAAACTTGAAAAGTTTTGAAACTTGAAAAGTTTTTGTGAGAAAAATCCCACAAAAATTTATCTGCTATTGAAGCTTCTTAAGATATTAAGTAAAGATACGAAAAGATTAACAAAATCAAGATAAAGTGCTACTGCACCTTCGATTGGAGTTTCATAATTTCCGCGGATAATATTTTGCGTATCATAAAGAATGTAAAATGAAAATAATATTGCAGCTACTGCTGAAATAGCTAGATTAACTATACTGCTTTGGAAGAAAAGGTTTAGTAAAGATGCTGCTACAATAACGATTAATACTATAAATAAAGCTTTACCCATAACGGTAAAATCTTTTTTTGTATTCATAGCAAATACGCTAAGTCCTGCAAAAGCAACCGTTGTTAAAGCAAAAGCTTGAGCGATGATAATTCCTCCAGCTGGTAGAGCTAAAACTGAAATAAGCAAAGGTGTAAGAGTTAAACCTGAGCAGAAAGTAAAACCAAAAAGTAAAACAAGATTTAATGGAGCCTCTCTTTTTTTCCATTGCAAAGCAAATAAAAGTCCGATTTCAACAGCAAAAAGGATCCAAAAAGTTACTTGTGATTGTATAAAAAATGATGCTAAAGCAAAAATTCCTACATACGCACCTACTGTTGCAGCTAATAATGAAGCAGCAAAAAGTTGATAAGTTTGTTTAATAAAAATACTTAATTCGCTTGAACGTGTATTTTCAAATTCTTTTGATCTTGAGTAGTCTCTATCATAAAGACTCATAAAATTCTCCTTGCAAAATTGTTAGATTTTTTAAAATCTTGAGCGAAATCTAACATATTAGACTAAATAAAAAGTTAATTTATATAATATCTTTATGATTAAATGAAATCTTTGCTGAAATTTTGTTATAATTTCAAGATTTTAGTTTCAGGTTGGTTTTATGGAAAATCTTATTAGTGGTGCGATTAAGTTTATGCAAGAAGACTTTAAGGAGCATGAAGAACTTTTTGAAAGTCTAAAAAATAAGCAAAATCCCCATACTCTTTTTATAGGTTGTTCTGATTCTAGAGTAATTCCAAATTTGATCACCAATACGGGTCCAGGTGAGCTTTTTGTAATACGAAATATTGCAAATATAGTTCCACCTTATCGCATTGGGGAAGATTACTTAGCGACAACTTCAGCAATAGAGTATGCTTTAAATTCATTGCATATTAAAAATATTGTCGTTTGTGGCCATAGTAATTGTGGAGGTTGCAATGCTCTTTATTATTCTGATGAAGAGTTAAATAAAATTCCTAATGTGAAAAAATGGCTTACTATGTTAGATCCGATAAAAAAAGATGTAATGATTTTTGCAAGAGACGATTTGGCTATGCGCTCATGGCTTACAGAAAAATTAAATTTAGTAAATTCTTTGCAAAATATACTTACTTATCCAGGCGTGCAAGAAGCTTTAGATGAAGGAAAAATAGAAGTACATGCTTGGTATTATATTATAGAGACAGGTGAAATTTATGAGTATGATTTTAAAGCAAAAATTTTTACTTTAATACAGGATAGGAAAGTTCAATGAAGAAAATTATTTTTAGTTTATGTTTTTTTATTTTATACCTTGGAGCACAAGAATTTAAATTTATTGATGCGAATATTAGTAAAGAGGATGAAGGAATTTATGCTTTAGTTGAAAAATATGTTGATCTTAACAATCAAATTAAAGAATTTAAGAAAAACAATGATGAAAATTCAAGCACTTTTAATGGTATTTTAAGTGAATTTGAAAAAGACAAAAAGACTATTTTAGCAAAAATACCCGATATGATAGTAGGACAAAAGATTAATGAAGAGGCAGTGGCTAGATTTTTAAAAGCAAAAGAAAAATTACTAGATGTTCAAAAAAAGAATATTAATAAGCCTTATATTTATACAGATGCCACTCTTAATCTAGTTTATTTTAATATTGTGGAAAGTTTTTATTCTTCTTTGTTTGAAGTGGAAAAACTTTTTAAAAATACAGCAAGCAGTGAAGATTTGATTGCTACTGTTGATAAGGCAATGGAAAATTTACAAAATTCTTCTAATGTTAATTTAGATAGTTTTAAAAGCAAAATTACAAATTCAGAAGAATTAGAAAAAATTACCCTAAAAGAAAGATATATCAGTAATGCTGTAGATTCTTATTCTGAAATTCTTAAGTATTTACGCTCAAATGCAGATTTGCTTGAAAGTAATTATATTTTTTCATTACTCGAGCTTCAAGTTTGGATAGATCGTATAAATGAGGCAATTGGGGTAAGTTTTGTTAATATCGGAAAAATAGTAATTTCTGCTTTGGTTTTAGTATTTTTTATATCTTTAAGACGTTTTTTTGCAAATATAGTATATTTTTTCCTTGTTCAGTTTTTTTATAGAAATAAAAATGATGTAGATGATATTAAAGTCATTTTTATTGAGAATATTAAAAAACCCGTAGGCTTCTTGTTGATTGTCTATGCTATTTCTCTTTGTCTTACTATAGCAACTTATCCTGCACCTTTGAGTGTAAATTTAAGTAATTTTTTTCATATAGTTTATGCAGTTTTAATTGCATGGCTTATTTTAAGAATGCTTGATGGTTATGGCGTGGTATTGGTTTCTAAACTTGCTCAAAAAAGTGGAAAAAAAGAAGTTGTAAATTTAATTATTAAAATTTTATATTTTGTCATTATTATTATAGCTTTATTATATATTCTTGCTCAACTTGGTTTTAATATTTCGGCTATTATTGCATCTTTGGGAATTGGTGGTTTAGCTGTTGCTTTAGCGGCGAAAGATATCATTGCAAATTTCTTTGCTTCTATACTCTTACTTTTTGATAATAGCTTTAATCAAGGAGATTGGGTAGAGGTTTCAGGCATAGAAGGAACCGTGGTTGAAACAGGACTTAGAAAAACTACTATTAGAACTTTTGATAATTGTCTTGTATTTTTACCAAATTCAACTATTATGGGAGCTAATATCAAAAATTGGAGCAAAAGACGCATGGGTCGCCATGTTAGAATGTATTTGGGTGTTGGTTATGATGCTACTCCTGAAAAACTAGAACAATGTGTAAAAGATCTAAGAGAATTTTTGCATACAAGTGATTTAGTAGCTCACGATGAGGATAGCGCATTAAAATATGGCGATCATACAACAAAATATCGTCAAAATCTTGTATCTATTAATGATTTAGAAGGCTATAAAAATGCTTGTTATGTGGCTTTAAGTGAATTTGCAGATAGTAGTATTAATATAGAGCTTTATTTTTATATCAAAGAAATAGGTGGAAAAGATTTTAGAGAAGCTAGACAAAGTTTAATGCTTGAGTTTATGCGTATAATTGAAAAAAATGGTTTAACCTTTGCTTTCCCAAGTCGTAGTATTTATATAGAAAATTTACCACCCCTTGATTTGCAAGCAAAAGCTATAAAATAGCAAGATTTTATCTTGCTATTTTTTAAACCGGCATAACGCGTATATTTGGACTTAATTCTTCTTGTAAAATTGTTTCAATAGCATAAAGTGTTGCACCACTTCCACTAGAACAACCACTACAAGCACCAAGATAACGAATATAAACATCAATTGCTGCACCTTCAGTCTTTTGTATATCAATCACTTCCAAATCTCCACCATCATTATGAAGCATAGGGCGAATTTCAGCATCTAAAACACTTTCAACTGCTTTTAATTGTCCCACTACGGTCATTTCATCAAAAGCTACATCACTTTTCATTGTATTTTTGAGTTTTTCTCTATCTATTTCAGCTCTAGTTTCAGCTAAAATATCTACAAGGTAATAATCTCTTTTTTCATGTCCGCCTGGTTTGATACAGGATTTACAAAAAGCACCCGCTTTAGTATATTGTGTGATTTCTTCTACGCTATGCAAATCATTAAGTTTAATCACTTCTTTAATAGTTCCAAGACTTACCCTAGCGCACTCGCAAACTATAATTTGATCTTCAAAATCTTCAGGACTTATACCTTTATAATGCGCTGCTGCTTGTTTGATTACATCATAAGCCATAACCGAACAGTGCATTTTTTGAGGTGGAACAGCTGGAGTTTCTGGATTATCACGCATAGCAAATTCCACATCTAAATTTGTGATTTTTACTGCTTCATCTACAGTTTTTCCTATACAAAGATCCACCATAGTATCACTACTTGCTATAGCTGTACCACAACCAAAACTTTTAAATTTTGCATCGATAATTTTATCAGTTTTTTCATCTACAAGCCAAAAAAGTCTTACCGCATCGCCGCAACTTTCTGCACCAAAATCAGCTACGATCAATTTTGCATTGCGTGCTTTAGCATCTTCTTCACTAAATTCTCCCATATGTTGAGGATTATTCATTCTATCTTGAACTTTTTGTGAATACTCATCCCAAATGGATCCACCAATTAAACTATTTTTTCCCATTTTTCATCCTTATTTGTAATTATTTGGATTATAAGCATAAGTACAAGAAATTGCTCTTAATCTCTGTGTTGCATTTTTAATTTGTTTTGCTGCATAATCAATTTCTTCTTCAGTGTTAAAACGTGACAAAGAAAGCCTTAAAGCTGTATGCGCTAAATCATGCTCCGCACCGATAGCTTCCATAATAGGATTGCTTTCTAAAGCTTCACTTGCACAGGCTGAGCCCGTACTTGCAGCTATACCGTTTTTATTTAAATCCCAAAGCATTGCTTCGCCTTCAACTCCTTTAATACTTGCTAAGATTGTATTAGGCACACGGTGTTCTCTTTTTCCAACCACTGTTGTATCAGGCAAGGCTAAAATTTGATCTTCTAGTTTATCTCTTAAACGGCGTATATGAGAATCTTCAAAATCAAGCATAGTATTTGCAATACGCAAAGCCTCGCCCATAGCCACTATATAAGGCGCATTTAAAGTCCCGCTTCTACGACCACCCATGTGTTCTCCACCGTGTAAAAGTGGAGTAAGCTTAAGTCCTTTTTTTATAAAAAGTCCACCCACACCCTTTGGTCCATGAAATTTATGAGCTGAAAATGAAGCAAAATCAACTCCTACTTGAGTTAAATTAACCTTTATTTTACCTACTGCTTGAGTAGCATCTGTATGAAAAAGAGCACCAAATTCATGCGCAAGTTCTGCCATCGCTTTAATATCAAAAATCATACCTGTTTCATTATTTGCCCACATAACACTTACAAGTGCTGTTTTATCGCTAATCACTTTACGCAAATCTTCTACAGTAGAAACTCCTTCTTCGTTTACAGGAAGTTCTATGACTTTTACTCCAAGACTTTTTAAAAAATAAGCAGCAGCAGCAACAGCAGGGTGTTCTACACTAGAAATAATCACTTCATTGCGCTCTCTATCTAAAATATGATCAAAATACACACCCTTAAGCACCCAGTTAATGCTTTCTGTCGCACAGGAGGTTATAACTATGTCATCTAAGTCATTTGCTCCAAGCCCTGCATAAAGTTTATCTAAAGCTTCTCTTAAAGCAGGATGTGTTGCGCTTCCATATTGATGAAGGCTATTTGGATTTCCATATATATCCTTTAAAAAAGGTAGCATCAACTCATAAGCATTAGGATCAAGCATTGTCGTTGCGTTGTTA
Organism: Campylobacter sp. BCW_6461; assembly: GCF_001762735.1. Taxonomy (NCBI): domain Bacteria; kingdom Pseudomonadati; phylum Campylobacterota; class Epsilonproteobacteria; order Campylobacterales; family Campylobacteraceae; genus Campylobacter; species Campylobacter sp. BCW_6461. Next base: position 75,715 of record NZ_MJXJ01000012.1, read on the forward strand.
TCTAAATATACTTTCACTTTAAAATCCTTAATTTATCCTTAATTTTAATTAGGATATTTTTTATCTTTATTTAAAAACGGATAATAACAAAAATTTATAAAAATTAGGTTAAAAATTATAACAAAAATAAAATGCTAAAGTAAAATTTTAAAGTGAAATATTTTGTGAATTTTATATAGCAAAAATGAGAAATACTATTTCTTAAATTTTTCTTCGTAATACTTTACTATTTTTGAATCTTCTTTGGCTGTATGTTTAAAGATAAAATCTTGAACAACGAGATTTAATTTTTCGGTCATTATATTTACAAATTTAGCTTCACTGATGATAATTTCTTCAATTTCTAAGATAATTTTTCTGTGAATTCTTGTATGATGGTTGATATAAGGATATTCTATTTCTCTCATAAAGGCTTCTTCATCTGAAAAATGTCTATTGATCATTATTAACAACTCTCTTAAGACAATTTTTAATTCTTTTGTTCCAACATGACATTGGTTCATTAAAGAGAGTTTTTAGAAATTTCAAAAAGTTCTTTATGTTGATGATCTAAAAGATCATTATTCATTGAAATAATTTTTTCATTATAAATCATGGTTTTGAGTACTTTTATATTTATATTTTTCGAGAGCGGATTATAATGCTATAATACTTAAAATTTTATTAATTAATTATATAAAAATTATTATTAAAGTATTTATAATTTATATATTTTTAAAAAAATTATTTTAAACCATCACAGACATATAAGAGTTTAAAATTTTATTTATATTTGCTTGTTTTTGACGACGATCTAAAAAATTTTCTATAGAGCTAGAACGTAGTTGATTTGCTTCTTCTAATCTTTGCGTATCTTGACTTTGGTTTTGATATTGTTTTTTAAGAGCATCAAAATCATTGCGATTTTGATCGATATAAATTTGAAATATTGAACTTGAATTTGCAAATTCTCTTAAATCCATATCTTTTTGGTAGTTAATATATTGTTGAAAAAATACAGATAGTTTATCTTGAGTACTTGTTTTTTTATCTACGCCATTCACATAAAGATAAAGATCAAAACTCATCTTTTTTTCATTTTCTTTTTTGATGTAATCTTCTATATCTGTTTCGCCCTTGAGAATTTTTTGTAAATTTTGATGAGAGCTTAGTTCTAAAGTGGCAGGTTTCATAAAAAAGTTAAATTCTTTTTCGTTTTGAGTTTTTATATCATGGTAGATAAAATTCATTAAAAGACCAGATTTTGATACTTCTGCATTTTTAGTTAAATAAGGTTTTAAAATTTCATTAGAAGAAGTGTTTTCTATGGCTTTATCAAAGTGAAAATTAGTTATTTTATTATCTAACATTAAAGTATTTAAATTTGTGATATTACTTAATGCCAAATCAATTTCTTCTTGATTGTTGTAAATTCTTGAAATTTGGCCTAAAAATTCTCCATTATCTGTTGAAAAACCTGATGATAGTTTTGAAATAAGATCGCGACTTAAATAAGCATTATCATCTTGTAAAAATTCTGAATTTATAGATTTTAATGAACTATGATAGCTGTTTAAAAGATAAGGTAGATCAATTTTATTGTAGTTTAAATTTTCATCTTGTTTTGCGAGTTCTTTCGCTATGCTTCTAACGCTTTTAATGTTGATATCATAAGATTCTGGTATATTTGCAATTTTATTTAAATCTTTATCAAAAAAACCTTCTTCATTGATTCTAAATCCAAATTCACTAGCATAAGTGATATTATTAAAAATATAACTTAATTGTTCTAAGCTATTTTCATTTCCTTTTTGATCTAAGGCTTTGCTATCTTTAATCAAATTTAGAGCAGAGCTATTCTGCAAAGGATTAGATAAGGTTAAATTTTGATATGGATTTGCCGAATTTATAGTCATTTTAAATCTTTCCAAAATATTGCTGATTTTTTTATAAGCAAAATGTGTGCCAAGTTTTTTAAAAATTAAATTCAGTCAAAAATTAGAAAAAATTTGATAGTATTTATCTTTTCTTTTAAAGTTTGAAAAATAAAAATTTATCTAAATAAGGAAAGCGTATGCCAAAGATGAAAAGCGTTAAAAGCGCAGTTAAACGCTTCAAAGTAGGTAAAAATAAAATCAAAAGAGGCTCAGCTTTTAGAAGTCATATTTTGACTAAAAAACCTGCAAAAAGAATGCGTGATCTTCGGACAGCTAAATATGTGCATAGCACAAATGTAAAAGCTGTTGAAAAAATGCTAGGAATTTAAGTTTTTGACTAAAAGTCATTCAAACTCCCCTCTGAGATAAAATTTCAAGGGCAAGCTCCAAATTTGGACGCCACTTTATGAAAGGAAATAAAAATGGCAAGAGTAAAAACAGGTGTTGTTAGACGCCGCAGACATAAAAAAGTTTTAAAATTAGCGCGTGGTTTTTATAGTGGACGCCGCAAACATTTTAGAAAGGCAAAAGAACAATTAGAAAGAAGTCTAGTCTATGCTTATCGTGATAGACGCCGTAAAAAAAGAGACTTCCGTCGTCTTTGGATTGTGCGTATCAATGCTGCTTGCAGACTCAATGATTTAAGTTATTCAAGATTTATCAATGGTCTTAAAAAAGCAGGCATTGAACTTGATAGAAAAATTCTAGCAGATTTAGCTATGAATGATGCTGCTGCTTTTGCAAAAATTGCAGAGGCCGCAAAAAAAGCACTTTGATTTTTTAGTGTAAGAATTTCAAGATTTTTGATTTCTTGAAATTCTTAATTTTTTAGTATTAATTTAGTTTAGCTAGAACATCTTCATAACATTTGAGTTGATTTAAGATTATTTTATTAATCTCATTTGTCATTTCTAGTTTTTGACCTTTTATATTAAGATAATAGTATTTAAAATCACTGTATTTTTGTATGAAAGTTTTTAAATATCTAGGTTTGAAATCATTAAAATTTTCAACTTCATAAAAAAATATTGCCACTAAACTTTTTGCAATTCCCGCTCCATAAATTTCTCCAAAACTAGAAAAACCAACTATGGGAAAATTATTAAAATGGATTTGATTTAAATGTTCTTTGTTGTGAAGTCTTCTTAAGATACAATCATTAAAAATTGCTCCTAGTGGTTTTGGTTTATTAAGAGAAAATTTTTCATAATCTTTTTTTATAGCTTCAATAAAATTTGTTTTTTTAAGCAAGCTTAATTCCTGAGCGCTTTCTATATCACAATAACTAAATAATGTTTTATTTGGGTTGATTTTCATAGGGGAAATAAGATAGTCTTCTCCAATTTTTAAAGCAAAAGTATATTCTTGCATTTTATTTTTAAGTTCTTCAAAAGTGCAGTTAAAATAATTACATAAAACTTCAACCGCGTTGATGGATTGAAAGGTTTTTTATTAATAAATTCGCGTACGGTTTTATCATATAAGCTTACATCAAGTATGGTAAAAGTAATGTTGCTTTGAGGATTGAAATTTTGAGACTTCATTAAATTAAAACGGTATTTAGGTTTAAATTGAACATGTATGCTTAAAGCTTGATTTTTAATATTTCTCCGTTATAAAATATAAATGCTCCGCTAAAGTCCATGTTTCCGCTAGACCCACCCCCTACTAAAGCACAAGGATAGGGGTTGTGTTTGTACAAAAGTTCTAAAAGAGAACTTTCGCTTTGACTTAAACCATCATAAATTAAATAATGCAAAGTATTTATGCAGTGTGCTTCAAAAGGTATATTTATAAATAAAACTTCTTTTTCTATCAGTTTTTTTCTTTCTGTATAATCTTTTATATCACTAAAAAGCTTGATTTTATTTGTGCAAAGATTTTCTATCATATCTTCACTAAAAAGTATCAAGCTTATTCCTTGGATATTTTGTTTATAAGGACTGTTTTCAATGTTTGAGTTAGAATCAAGGTTGCATAATAAATCAGTAGCACTGCTTAAGATGATATCACATTGCTCATTTATAGAATTTTGAATCTTATTTCCTATGATCGCTAGATTAAGTTGATTGACACAAAGCCTATAATTAATTTTGGCTTGATGTTTATTTTTTTTAATTTTTCTTCAAGTTCATTTTATTGAAGATATGGAGCTTCTAAAACTTTTTTTACTTCTTCTTTTTTTGTTGAGCTTTTATTTTTAAAATTAAAAAAACATCAATTTAACTCCATTAAAACTATTTTTTAATTACTAGTTAACTAAATCAAGACACCATAAATTCGGCATTTATTTGTAATTTTTATTATACCTTAAGTCATAAAAAATGCAATAAGTAAATTAAAATTTAGATATAATTGCAAATTATAATAATATTAATTAAGGATAAATTAAATATGATTGGAGATATGAATGAGCTTTTATTAAAAAGCGTTGAAGTATTGCCACCTTTACCTGATACTGTAAGTAAATTAAGAAAATATGTGAGCGAGGCTAATTCAAATATAGAAACTATGAAAGTTGCTGAAATCATTTCAAGCGATCCGTTGATGACGGCTAAGCTTTTGCAATTAGCAAATTCTCCTTATTATGGTTTTACAAGAGAAATTACAACCATAAATCAAGTGATTACTTTATTAGGCGTTGGTAATATCATCAATATAGTTATGGCTGACTCCATTAGAGATAATTTTAAAATAGACGTTTCACCTTATGGTTTAAATACTCAAAATTTTTTAAAAACGTGCAATGAAGAGGCAACTTTTATCGCAAATTGGCTTAATGATGAAGATAAAAAACTTTCTCATCTTTTAGTTCCTTGTGCAATGCTTTTAAGGCTTGGTATTGTTATTTTTTCAAATTTTCTTATACAAAATCATAAGGATAAGGATTTTTTAGCTTTTTTAAATAAAAGTGAAAATCTTGCTTTAGCGGAGAATGAATTTTTAGGCGTAGATCATATTTCTTTCTTGGGATTTTTGTTACATCGTTGGAATTTTGATGATGTTTTGATTGAAAGTATATGTTTTGTTCGCACTCCTCATGCTGCTCGCGAAAAAGTGAAAAAATCCGCTTATGCTTTAGCAATAACAGATCATCTTTTTGCTCCGCATGATGGCTCTTCTCCATTTAACGCAAAAGCTGCAGTTGCTTTACTTAAAGAGGCAAAAACTCAAGGAATTAATTTTGATTTAAACAATCTTTTATCTAAGCTTCCTAACAAAGCTAAGGAAAATTTAAACAAAGAAGATTAAAGAGCCTTTTTAAGGCTCTAAATTGTAGTGATGAAAAGTTTAATCTTGCCTCCTAATGAATTTTTAGATCACTATATTTTAAACGCTGAATTTCATCGTTTTGCTGGAATTTCAAAAAATGCTTATAAATTTTGGAAAAATGTAGAAATAGGTAGATATCAAGGAACAAGAATTATATTTTTGCATAGAAATTGCATTTTAGAAAAACATCAGCAAGCTTTAAGGCAATGTAGTGGTTTAAATGGTTTTGTATTGGCAAGTGCTTTTTGTTCTTTTACTGGATTAGCTCCCTCTCATTTAGTGGAAAAAAATAATTCTTCTATTTATAAACTTTTAGAGCTTAAGGAGATTTGCGGGATTAAATTTGTTAATTTAAAAAAATTTTATGATTTTTTAGGGCTAAATTATCATCAGCATATTTATATAGAAAAATGCCATTTTTTTAGCCCAGCTCCTTTTGAAAAGCGTATTAAAATCACTGAGAGTATGTGCGTTGGGTATTATTAAGATAAGAAAAAATAAATGTACATAGCAAAGCTATAATAGCCAAAAAGAAAACATAAAGTCCCAAAGAAAAACGCCAAAAATTACTTAAATTATTTAAGGCAAAACTATGCAAGAAAAAAGCAAGTTGCGGAGTTAAACCTCCAGCTATAGCATAAGCAATATTATATGAAAAAGAAAGTCCTGAAAATTTAATTTTTGCATCAAATACTTCACTCATTATTAAAGGGCAAAAATTCATCACCCCGCTAAAAAAACATACAAGTAAATATAAGCAAGCTACTAGGTTAAAATCAGCATTTTGTCTATATAAAGTATTAAAATAAAGCAAGCTCGCAATTCCAAAAAAAACACTAAAAAATACACAAGATTTAATAACGCTTATTTTATCCGCTAAAATTCCACTTATAATACACCCTAGGCAAATAAGCAAAATTCCACCTATTTGAAGATAGGTTTGTATAGAAGTATTAATTTGAAGTATTTTTGCCATATAACTAGGCATAAGCAAAATCATTACAACAATACAACCTGTCAAAACCCAAGTAATCATCATAGAAAGAACAATTCCCATTTTAGCTTTTTTAAACACTTCTTTTAAAGGAAATTTTTCTAAAGCCTTGTCTTTTTTCATTTGTTCAAAAACAGGAGTTTCTCTTAAAAATTTTCTCAAATAAGCAGAAATAATCCCAAAAATTCCACCTAAAAAGAATGGAATTCTCCAAGCCCATTCATGAAGTTCTTCTTGGGTATAAATTTTATTCATAATTAAAAAAACTAAACTACCTAATAAAATTCCACCTACAACCGAAGCGGTTAAAATTCCCAAATAAGTTCTTTTTTGACCTTGTGGTGCGTGTTCGTATACAAAAACCCAAGCTCCAGGAAGTTCCCCGCCTATAGCTATACCTTGACAAATGCGTATAAAAACTAAAAGCACAATACAAAGAAAACCTATACTTTCATAATTTGGAATAAAAGCTAGAGTAAAAGTTGGAATAACCATTAACAAAATACTAATCATAAACATTCTTTTGCGTCCAAATTTATCTCCAAAATGTGCCAGTATCACACCCCCTAAGGGACGCGCTAAATATCCAGCTGCAAATATTCCATAAGTATTAAACATTTGCCAAAAACTACTTAAATCTTTTGGAAAAAAGTTTGTTGAAATATAATTTGCAAAAAATACAAAAATAATAAAATCATAAAATTCTAAAGTTCCACCTAATGATGAAAGTCCTAAAACTTTTATATCTTTTTGGTTAAGGGTTTTGTTCATTCTTAATCTCCATCTCATAAAAATCATCATCATTGTTATCATCATCGTATTCATAATCATCATCATCATAATTATAATTTTTATGGTGATTTTGTGTATATTCTTCATCTTCATTTTCATAATCATCGTAATTTAAATCTTCTTCATCTTCATAAGCCATTGTTTTCTCCTTAAATAAAAATACAAAGCTTATTTTATCTTAAATTTGTTTGGTTTTGCTATAATTTTTATAATTTTTTAAAAGGTGAATTTATGAAATTAAGTCATTTAGATGAAAAAAATCATCCTAAAATGGTAGATGTAAGCGATAAAAATATTACTTCAAGAATAGCCACAGCTAGTGGTATGATATATATGAGTCAAGAAGCTTTTGATGTAATTAAAAACAATACCGCAAAAAAAGGTCCTGTTCTTCAAACAGCTATTATTGCGGCCATAATGGGGGCTAAAAAAACAAGTGAAATTATTCCTATGTGCCATCCTTTGATGCTTTCTAAAGTTGAAACTAATATTGTGGAATTTGTTAAAGAATGTGCATTTAAGCTTATTGTAACAGTTAAGTGTGAAGGTAAAACAGGTGTTGAAATGGAAGCTTTAAGTGGAGTTAGTATAGGACTTTTAACTATATATGATATGATCAAGGCTATAGATAAATCAATGAGAATTACGGATATAGTGCTTGAAAGCAAAGAAGGAGGTAAAAGTGGTAAATTTGTGCGATCTTAAAAAAGAACCTCAGATCAATTATCCTACTTTTTGGGATTATAAGGTGATTTTTGAGGTGCATATTAAGGCAAGTGAAATTTTTGAAGAAATTTTAGGTCAAAGAGAATATAAATTTGAACATTCGAATTCAAGTGCGAGTGGAAAATATCAAAGTTATTTGTTAAATGTTTATGTTGATAGCAAAAAAGATCGTTTGGATATATTTGATAAATTAAAAGCTAAAGCAAAATTTGTACTTTAAGAAAGAAGGAAAAATGAAAAATACTTTAATTATTTTTGAAAATTCTTTATCAAATCTCGGTAAAGATGAAGCAAGTGATTTACTTGAAGACTTGAGTTTTAATCTTGCGTATAAGCAAATTTCACATAATCCTCATGAAACAAAAAAAGTTTTAAATTCTCTTTTGGTTGAATTTTTAACTATTTTGAAAAAACTTGATTTTTTCGATGATGAAAATGTTACAAAGGTTATCAAAGCTTTGGTTAAGGCGAGTATTGTAGATGCTCAAAATTCACTTTATGGGTATATTAGCGAAGCTGAATTATTAAACAAACAGATTGAAAATCAAAAGAATTTGATTAAAAATCAAATCAGCGATAATTTTTTTGAATTCGAGAATATTTTACAAGAATGTTCTTTTTGTGATGAATTTAGTGGTGGTTTAAATGATGCTATTTTATTTGATATAGAAATGCTTGGAATTTTAAAAGAAACCGCTGAAAGTGCTTTTTTAACTACATTAGAAAAGGCTGAAGATATAGAACTTACAAGTAGTGAAATAGCTAAAAATCTCGTATATAATGCCATTTGCGAAGCTCATTTTGAAAAAGAAAGAATTTTAAAAATTTCAAGTATTATTTTAAATACCGCTTTTGAAATAGCTAATGAATCTATGGCTTATGCAAAAGATCTTTGTTTAGGAGTGATTAAAGGCACAAGGGATGGTATTGTTTTGGCAATGGAAAAATTTAAAGCTTCATTAACTTATGCAAATTTTGAAGAAGATGTTAGTTTAAAAAGCAAAGAACTAATAGGTATAGAAGATGATTTTATTGCTCTTTTAAAAAAAGAGATTCAATTACAAAATGATCCTTGTAAGAGTATAGTTGAGAATTTGCTAGAACATGAACTTGATAATCTTTTTGCTAAATTTAGACGTCTTGCAGGTGAAAGCAGAGAGCAACTAATATTAGTTTTAAATGATATTAAGAAAAATCCAAAGATTAATGATTTTAACAAACTTACTCAAAGAAAATTAAATCGTTTTAAACAAGAAATTTTTGAATTAGAAAAAATTGCTAGTGAAAAATACAAAGATTTAAATTCCAAAAAAGCTAAAAAGCTCGGTGTAAGACTTTGGGAAAAAGCAAAAAAATTCGTTAAAAAATAATATCCCATTTTTGGGATATTAAATATCTATTTCTATACCTACAGGTGCGTGATCAGAGCCAAAAATATCATCTCTTATGAAAGCGTTTTTAAGTTTATCTTTTAAACCCTTTGAAATGAAAAAATAATCAATCCTCCAGCCTACATTTCTTTCTCTTGCTTTCATTCTATAGCTCCACCACGAGTATTTTTCTTTGATTTCACCATTAATTTCTCTAAAAGTATCTATAAAACCAAGCTTTAGCAAATCATCAATCCAAGCTCTTTCTATAGGTAAAAAACCTGAAGTGTTGGCATTGGCTTTTGGATGAGTAAGATCGATTTCTTTATGAGCGGTATTGACATCACCGCAAATGATAATTTCAAATCCATCCTTTAAAAGCTTATCCAAATACACTAAAAAATCTGCATAAAATTTCATCTTAAAATTTAAACGCTCTTCATCTTTTTGACCATTTGGAAAATAGATATTAAAAAGTGCAATATTTTTAAAGCGGTGTTCTAAAACCCTACCTTCTTCATCATCAAAAAATTCGCATTTTTTTACTTCGCTATTAAAATTACAAAGACTCATTACCCCAGAATACCCCGCTCTTTTAGCAGAATTAAAATACATGTGTTTAAAAGGATATTCATAAATTTTTTTAGGAAATTTATCTTCATGTGCTTTGATTTCTTGAAAACCTATAAAATCAATTTGTTCTTGTGCTATCCAATCAAGTGCATTTTTATCACAAATAGCTCTTAAGCCATTGACATTCCATGAAAGTAGTTTCATTATTTTCCTTAAAATTTTCATTAAAAGTGTAAATCATAACATAAAAAGATTTAAAACTACAATCCATTTAAAAAAATTCAATAAAATTAAAAGCTTAAATTTGGAGGTGGGATTTATATGCTTAGATTAACTTGGCTTCAGTTTACTTTTTTTAATTCTTTGATGATTGTATTGTTGAATTTTAATTTATTTTATTTTGTGTATGAAAAAAATACACAAAACTGGTTTATAACTTTTGTTTTTATTGTGGCCTATTTTGCCCTTGTTCATGTGATTTGCTCTTTGCTTTTTATAAAGTTTTTTACTAAATTTTTTTCTATATTATTTATAATATCATCTTTTTTAAGTGTTTACTTTATTAGTTTTTATGGGGTGCTTATAGATTCTGATATGATACAAAATGTTGTTCAAACAGATATCAAAGAAGTAAAAGATTTGTTAAATTTAAAATTAATCTTATTTGTTGTTTTGGCTTTATTGTTGGTTTTTTATGTTGTTAAAGTAAAAATTGATTATTATGGTAGTTTTAAATCCCATCTAAAAATTAAAATTATCAATATAATATCAGGTTTGATTGTTGTTTGTGCGGTTTTAATCCCTTTAAGTAAAACTTTCTTGCCTTTTTTTAGAAACTATAATGAAATAAGAATGTATAATACCCCTTTTTATCAAATTTATGCCGTATATCGCTATTATGTTCGTTTTGTAAAAGCTAAGCCAGAATTTAAAACTATAGCTAATGATGCTTATAGAGAAAACAATCACACTAAAAAACTTTTAGTTTTGGTAGTGGGTGAAACCGCTAGAGCGGCAAATTACTCTTTGGGTGGATATGCTAAAAATGATACCAATTTTTATACCAAAAAAGATAATGTAGTGTTTTTTGATAATTTTTCATCATGTGGAACAGCAACAGCGGTAAGTTTACCTTGTATGTTTTCTATTTCTAAGCGTGAAAATTATTCAAGTTCAGAATTTCAAGAAAATGCGATGGATGTGCTTTATAAAACAGGTGTAGATACTGCATGGTTTGATAATAATTCTGGTGGTTGTAAAGGGGTTTGTGATAGATTAGCTTATAAGCAAAAGCTTTCTAGTGATTTGGATGAAAATTTACTCGCTCCTTTTAAAGAAAAATTAAATCATTTAAGTGATCAAAATATATTAGTTCTTCATTTGCAAGGTTCTCATGGGCCAACTTATTATAAACGCTATCCAAGTGAATTTAAAAAATTCACTCCAACTTGTGATACTAATGAGCTTTCAAAATGTGATAACGAGGCTTTAATCAACACTTATGACAATACTTTACTTTATACAGATTATCTTTTAAGTGAGATTATAAAACTATTAAAAGAGCAAAAAAGCTATGAAAGTTCTTTGTTTTATCTTTCAGATCATGGTGAAAGTTTGGGTGAAAATGATATTTATCTTCATGGTATGCCTTATGCTATAGCGCCAAGTTATCAAACCCGTATTCCTGCTATTTTTTGGAGCAATGATGAAAAATTAATGAATTTAGCTAAAGAGCATAAAGGTTTAAAACTTTCTCAAGATAATCTTTTTAGTACTCTTTTAGGATATTTTGATGTAAAAACAAGTGTTTATGAGCCAGAATATGATTTATTAAATCCTAAACTTAAGGCAAATCCATGAAGCCTAAATATCATTTTTTAAATAATGCAAGATATGCTTTAGAAGGGATTTTTGCTTTATTTAAAAATGAAATGGCGTTTAGAATTGAACTTTGTATTATTATCCCAGCGATAATTTGTAGTTTTTTCTTAAAAGTTAGTTTTTTGGAGCATTTATTGTTGGTAAGTGTTTTAATGCTTATTTTAATTATCGAGGCTTTAAATTCGGCTATTGAAGCTTGTGTTGATTTGATTACAAATGAATGGCATGAAAAGGCAAAAATTGCTAAAGATTGTGCGAGTGCGGCAGTGTTTTTTAGTGTGCTTTTAGCTCTTTTTGTTTGGAGTTTTATTTTATATAGTATTTACTTATGAAATTTGAAAATTTAATACAAGAAATTTTGGGAAAAAAGCGTTTTGAATTGTTAAAATTTTTATGCGAAAATGCCGATGAAAATGGTTTTATTATGATTAAAATCAGTGAGCTTGAAGAAAAATTAAACCAAAGCAAGCCCAATATCATCGCTACTTTTAAATTTTTAGAAGAAAAAAAGCTTTTTAAGCGTCTTAAAAATGGATTTTATCAGCTAAAAATATAGGAGATAAAATGAAACTTAAAAACCCTTTGGATATGCATTTACATTTACGCGATGAAAGTATGCTTGCGCTTGTAGCTCCTTTTAGTGCAAAAGACTTTAAGGCAGGGGTTATCATGCCAAATTTAATCACCCCACTTACTGAAATAGATGTATTAAAAGCTTATAAAGAACGCATTTTAAAAGCATGTAAAAATGAAGATTTTACGCCTTTGATGACTTTATTTTTCAAAGACTATGATGAGCAATTTTTAGAAAAAGCTAAAGACGAGCTTTTTGCTATCAAGCTTTATCCTGCAGGCATCACTACCAACTCAGATAATGGAATTTCAAGTTTTGATATAGAAAAGTTAAAACCTACATTAAATACTATGAGCGAATTAAACATACCCTTACTTGTGCATGGAGAAACCAATGATTTTGTCATGGATAGAGAAGCAAATTTTGCCAAAATATATGAAAAATTAGCTAAAAACTTTCCAAAATTAAAAATTGTAATGGAGCATATTACCACTAAGGTTTTGTGTGATTTATTAAAAGATTATGAAAATTTATACGCAACTATCACTTTGCATCATTTAATGATAACGCTTGATGATGTAGTGGGTGGTAAAATGGATCCACATTTATTTTGCAAGCCTATTGCAAAACGCTATGAAGATAAAGACGCTTTATGTGAGCTTGCTTTTAGTGGCTATGAAAAGGCTATGTTTGGAAGCGATAGCGCGCCTCATCCATTGCACACTAAAGAATGTTGTGGTTGTGCGGCTGGAGTTTTTAGCGCACCGGTGATTTTACCTGTATTAGTTGAACTTTTTGAAAAACATTCAAATGAAACAAATTTACAAAAATTTATTTCAGATAATGCTTGCAAAATCCATAATCTTAAATTTGAAAAAGATAAAATCGTCATCTTAGAAAAACAAGAATGGCAAGTAGCGCAAAAATACGGCGATGTAGTGCCATTTATGGCAGGGAAAACTTTAAATTTCAAAGTCGCAAATTAAAGGAAATTAATGCTAAAAGCTTATCTAGAAAACATAAAAGATATTTCTACAAACGATAAAGAACATACCCATAGAACAGCTTTGCAAAATTTATTGCAAGCTATAAAAGATAATCAAGACAAGCAAAATAAAATCTCTATCAAACAAGAACCAAATAACGACAAAGAAGGTAGAGGTGCTCCGGATTTTTTGATTACAAAAGATTTTTTAACACTAGGTTACATAGAAAACAAAAGAGTAAATGCAAATCTTGATAACATCATAACAAGTGATCAAATTTTAAAATACACAAAATTAAGCCCAAATATCATTCTCACAGATTATTTAAGATTTATATTATTAAGTTTAAATGATAAGAATGAAATTATCATTTGTAAAGAAGTAAAAATTTGCTCTCTTGATGAGATAAAAAGCGTTATTAAAAATCAATCTTTGCTAGATACTAAAACACAAGAGTTAAACGAACTTTTTAGCATATTTTTTTCTAAAATCCCAAATCCCATAAATTCAGCTTTAGATTTTGCAAACCATCTAAGCCTAAGAACAAGAATTTTAAAAGATGAGCTTTTATTATCAAGCAAAAATGAAACTTTATTAAGTTTATTTAACACCTTCAAAGAAACACTTTATAAAGAATTATCCTATGAAGAATTTTGCGATTCTTTTGCACAAACTTTAACTTATAGCTTATTCTTAGCAAAATTAAATAACGATACCGCAAAAGAAATAGATCTAAACAATGCTAAAAAATTCATACCAAAATCATTTCCATTGATCCGTTCTATGAGTGGATTTTTAGATGATAGTTTTGAAAATTTAGAAAATATAAAATGGCTTTTAGAAGAAATCATAAACATTATAAATCACATAGACATTACAAGCATTATTAAAGAATTAAACAAAACAGGCGAGAAAGACTTATTTAATCGTCCTACTATTTTATCTACTCACAAAGATCCTTATTTGCACTTTTATGAAACATTTTTAGCAAGCTATGATCCAAAGCTTAGAGAAGTAAGGGGAGTGTATTATACTCCTGCGCCTGTGGTAATTTTCATCATAAATGCCATAGATGAAGCTTTAAAACAAGATTTCAATCACAAAAAAGGCTTAAGCGAAGCTTTAGATAAAAATATAACCTTACTTGATTTTGCCACAGGCACTGGCACCTTTTTACTTGAAGCTTTTAGAAAAGCTTTAGAACCTATAAGCAAAAATAGCGTTAATTACAATCCAAAAGTTTTGATAGACAAATTTTGTGGTTTTGAATTTTTAATAGCCCCTTACACCATAGCACATTTAAAAATTTCTCAAAGTTTTAAAGAAGAATTTAACTCTCCATTAAACGATGATGAAAGTCTTAAAATAGCACTAACAAATACTTTATATTCTAAAAGCATATCCAAAGAACAAAATGATCAAAACACGCTTTTTACTCTCATTGATCTAACAAAAGAATTCAAAAAAGCACAAAAAATAAAAGAAGAACAAATTCTAATCATCACAGGCAATCCGCCTTATAGTGGAGCAAGTAGCAACAAAGGCTTATACGAAGATGAGATCAAAATAAGCTATGGTTTAGAACCAAGCAAAGCAAATCTTAATAATGAACAAAAAAAGTGGATAAGCTCGTATTTTAAAGAAAAATCCAAACAAAACACAAGTACTTTTAAAGCCATATATGAAAAACACAAACTAGAAAATGAAAAAAATTCAAAAGTAATGCTTGATGACTATGTAAAATTCATACGCTTTGCCCAAAGTAAAATCGACTCTCAAGAAAGCGGAATTTTTGCTTTTATTTCAAATAATAGCTTTTTAGATAATCCTACCTTTAGAGGTATGAGATATTCTTTAATGCAAAGCTTTGATAAAATTTATATACTTAATTTACACGGCGATACTAGAAAAAAAGAAAAAGCTCCTGATGGAAGCAAAGATGATAATGTCTTTGATATCATGCAAGGTGTGAGCATAAATATCTTTATAAAACAAAATTCAAAAGCTAAAAATACAAACATTTATTATCATGATTTATACGGCAAAAGAAAGGATAAATACGAATTTTTATATGAAAATGACTTAAATTCTATAAAATGGACTTTGGTAAAAAACAACGAGCCTTTTTATCTTTTCTTACCACAAAATAATGATTTATTAGAAGAATACAACAAGGGCATAAGCGTAAAGATATTTTTATGCTTTCAAGCGTAGGAATTGCAAGCTCTAAGGATGCTATATTAATCTCAACGAATAATAAAAAATTAGAACAACAAGTTTATAATTTTTATAATGAATTTGATAAAAAATACATCAAAGAAATAGCATATAAACCTTTTGATACGCAAAAAATTTATTATGATATAAAAAAAGTGGAAAGACCAAGAATTGACATAATGGAACATTTTTTGGGGTATGAAAACATAGGTTTGATTTATGATAGAGGCACTAATCTAAAAGAAATTTCAAATTTATTTATAAGCTCAAAAGTTATAGATAAACATTTAGTCGGAGCAAATAGCTATGTTTCTCCACTTTATCTTTATCCTACAACTAGAAGTAAAAAATTCCTAAAAAAAGAAAATCCAAATTTTAACGAAGAAAATTTCACCTCAAAAATAGAAAATTTCAAAGAAAGCTTTAGAACTTTCATAGATGAGCTTTATAAAGAAAAATTCTCACCAGAAGACATACTAGGCTATATTTATGCGGTGCTTTTTCATAAAATTTATAGAGAAAAATATCTTGATTTTTTAAAAATTGATTTTCCAAAAATTCCTTTTACAAAAGATAAAAATACTTTTAAAAATTTAAGCAAACTAGGCTTAAAACTTGTAAATTTACATTTATTAAAAAATGATGAGTTAGATTTTAATGTAGGTGAAGCCTTGTTTAAAGACATTAAAAATAAAAATTTCAAAATACAAAAAATCAAATACAACAAAGACGTAAAAGAACTTTTCATAAACGAAAGTTTGTATTTTAATAAAGTAAGTCCTGAAATTTATGAGTTTAAAATAGGCGGCTATGCTGTGCTAGATAAATACCTAAAAAGCCACAAAGAAGAAGACATAGATCATAAGCATTTTACCTTGATCATACAAACTTTAGATGAAACTTTAAAAATTCAAGATGAAATTTCAAAAATCAATCTTAGCTAGTATAACTAGCTAATGATTAAAAGTTTTATCTTAGCTTCTATAATCTCTTCTACTTCATCTTTTACAAAGCTTTCTAACTCTTGTTTGTTTGTATTAATACCATTCATACTTAAATGCCACAAAGCATTTTCTATCGCACTTTGTTTGTCTCTTTTTACCACTCTAGTTTCGTTAAAAATTTCACACTCATAAGGGATATTTTGTGTATTTAAAAAACCTTGCAAATCACTTTCATAAAAACCTTTAAAATGAGTGTTAAAATGCTCAAATATAGGATCTAAAAAGCTACTTTTACGCCTACTTGCCCAGCCTAAATACACTTTTTTAGAAGCTAAGTTTAAAAAAGCTTTATAGTCTTTTTCATTTTGTAAAGCAGGAGACATACTTAAAAATGCAAGATCAAATTTAACATTAGGATTGTTTTGCATCCAAGTTTCAAAGCTCAAATTTTCGCATTTTATATTGTTAAGATTTAGTTTTTTAGCATCTTCTTGTAAAATTTCAAGCATAGCATTTGCACTATCTAGGGCTAAAATTTCTTTAGCTTCTTTAGCTAAGTGTAAAGTCCAAACCCCAGTTCCACATCCTATGTCTATAATACTTTTATTTTGAAAAGAAATATTTAAATTTTGTAAATATTCAAAAGTTTGTTTTTGTATAGTGTTTAAAGTGTTTTGATATCTTGCGTAAGTTTTAGCCTTTTTATCCCATAAATTCATATATTTTCCTTTATAAAATATACAAAATCATAGCATAAATTTTTAAAATTCAAGCCCAAAGAAAGGGCTTGAATGATTAATTAAAACCTTTTCTTCTTAACATCTTCTAAGATATTATTAGCTATATCACTTACTGTACTAGAAATAATAGCTGATTCATTAGCAATTTCAACATTATCTTTAGTAGTTTGATCAATTTGAGCTACGCTATCATTGATTTGAGTGATACCTGCAGTTTGTTCTTTAATACTTTCTGCCATATCATTGATAGATTGAACAAGTAAATTAGTATTAGCTTCAATTTCTGATAAAGACTTTTGAGTTCTTTCAGCTAACTTTCTAACTTCATCAGCTACCACTGCAAAGCCTCTACCATGTTCTCCAGCACGAGCTGCTTCAATAGCTGCATTTAAAGCTAAAAGATTGATTTGATCTGCAATATCACCTATAATACCTGTAACATTTTTAATCTCTTCAGATTGAGTGATAACATCACTAGTTTTAACTGAAACATTTTGCATAGAAGAAGTGATCTCTTCTAAAGCTGCTGCAGTTTCTTCTAAAGATTGAGCTTGAGAATTTGAAGAAGTGGTTAAGCTTTGAACAGCAGTTTGTAATTTTCCACTTTCATTAGCTAAAGCATTAGCAAAGTCTGAACTTTGTTTTAGCATTTTAACTATTTCATCACCTAAAGCATTAGTAGTTAATTCTACACTACCGCTAGCATTTTCTAATTTATTTCTAAAGTCTAAGCTTTTGTATTCTTCAAAAATTTTATGAATAGCATTCATATCAGAACCTACTCTAGCTTGTAAAACATCAAGAAGTTTATTTAGAACATTTTTAAGTTCAATAAGTTGTGGGTTTCTTGGATTAGCAGTAATTCTTGCTGTTAAATTACCACCTTCTACAACTGATACGGTTTGAACTGATTCTTTAACGGCTTGATTGTCTTGTTCTAAGCCTCTTTTAGTAGCAAGAATGTTTTCATTGATAGCATTTGAGATTTGTCCAAATTCATCATTGCTTTTTACTTCTATAGTAGAAACATTTTTTGTTTTATAGTTGATAAAATCAAAGAATGAAGTTAAACCTGTTTGGATAGCTGCAAGTGGGGAGAGGTATTTTGATACGATGAAATAAAGGAGGATGA
>NZ_MJXJ01000013.1:0-27325 GCF_001762735.1 Campylobacter sp. BCW_6461
CTCAAGATGATAATGCAAACAAAACTTTAGAAACTCAAAATTTAGAACATGACAATTTAGAACAAGAAACAATTAAAGAACAGACTCAAGAAGACACTCAAACTGATTTAGATTTAACTTTAGAAGATAGTGAAAGCGAAAAAGAAGACTTAAGCCAAGAACATACAGCTTTGGATACTGAGCCTAGTTTAGATGAGCTAGATGATAAAAATGATGAAGATTTAGAAGATAATAAAGAATTACAAGCTAATATAAGCGATTTTGATGATCTTCCTGAGGTTGAAGAGCAAGAAAAAGAAATGGATTTTGATGATCTTCCTGAGGATGCTGAATTTTTAGGTCAAGCAAAATATAATGAAGAATCAGAGGAAAATTTAGAGGAGTTTGCTCCTGTTGTGGAAGAAGATGTTCAAGATGAAATAGATGATTTTGCTTCAAATTTGAGTACTCAAGATCAAATCAAAGAAGAACTAGCTCAACTTGATGAGCTTGATTATGGTATTGATAGTGACAATAGTAGCAAGGTCTTAGAAGATTTTAAAGATGAACCAATTTTAGACGATAAAGAATTAGGAACAAATGAAGAGGAAGTGGTTGTGCCAAATTTAAATATAAGTGATTTTGATACATTGAAAGAAAGTGATATACAAGAAGCTCTTGGAGAGGAAATCTTAGAAAAAAATGAAGAGCCTATAGTAAGTGATGTAACTAAAGATGATAATAGCGAAGAGATAGTTAATGAGCTTAGCCAAAGCATAGCAGGAGCGATCACTTCAAGTATTAAAGATGATACCTTAAAAGCTGCTCTTAAGGGTATGAATATGAATATAAATATAAACATTAGTTTTAAAGAGGATTGAAATTGCAAGGTTTTGTTTTGTTGATTTCAGGTCCTAGTGGTGCTGGAAAATCAACTCTTTTAAAAAAACTTTTTGATGAATTTGAAGATGAGCTTTATTTTTCTATTTCTTCAACAACTCGCAAACCAAGAGAGGGTGAAAAAAATGGAATACATTATCATTTTATATCCCATGAAGAATTTCAAAAAGGTATAGATAGTGATCATTTTTTAGAATGGGCTAGAGTGCATGAAAATTTTTATGGTACTTCTTTAAAGCACACTCAAAATGCTTTAGATAATGGAAAAATAGTTGTTTTTGATATTGATGTGCAAGGATTTAAAATAGCCAGAAAAAAAATGGCTGATAAGATTGTTTCTGTTTTTATTACTACAAAAAATAAAGATGAGTTAAAAAAAAGACTTATTAAGCGAAATACTGATACAATAATACAACTAGAAAAAAGATTACAAAACGCTAGTGATGAGATGAAAGAGCTTAGCGAGTATGATTATCTTATCATTAACGATGAGTTAAAGCAAAGTTATGAAGCATTGCGAGCGATTTTAATCGCCCATAAATTTAGAACCAAAGGGCAGAATCTAGGGCAAATTCAAAATATTTGGAATGAAGGAGAATAAAATGGGTGGTTGGTCAAGTCCAAGTCATTGGTTGATTATTTTATTGATTGTTGTATTGCTTTTTGGAGCAAAAAAAATTCCAGAACTTGCAAAGGGTTTAGGCAAAGGTATTAAAACTTTTAAAGATGAAATGAATAATGATGATGAAGTAGCAAAAAATACTCAAAAAATAGAAGAAAACAAAAACACAACTAATAATACAAATGCTGATGCAAGTATAGACGAAACAAAAAAAGCTTAAGGTTTAGTCTTTTGAAAAGTATTATTTTTAATGAAATTAAAAAGATTTTAGAGTGTGATTTTGCGCTTGAAAATCCAAAGGATAAAAATTTAGCACATTTTGCTACCCCTTTGGCTTTTTCACTGGCTAAGGAATTAAAAAAATCCCCTATGTTGATCGCTAGCGACTTAGCGAGCAAATTTCAAAATCATGATTGTTTTGAATCAGTTGAAGCTGTAAATGGGTATTTAAATTTTAGAATTTCCAAAACTTTTTTAAATGAACTTGCAAATCAGGCTTTAACAAATCCAAATGATTTTACTAAAGGAGAAAAAAAACAAGAAAGTTTTTTGCTTGAATATGTGAGTGCAAATCCTACTGGGCCTTTACACATAGGACATGCAAGAGGCGCTGTTTTTGGAGACACCTTAACAAGACTTGCAAGACATTTGGGCTATAAATTTAATACAGAATACTATGTCAATGATGCGGGTAATCAAATTTATTTACTAGGGCTTTCTATTTTACTAAGTGTGAAAGAAAGTATACTTCATGAAAATGTTGAATATCCAGAGCAATATTACAAAGGCGAGTATATAGCGGATTTAGCAAAAGAAGCTTTTGAAAAATTTGGTAAAGAATTTTTTAGCCAAGAAAATATCCCTAGTTTGGCTGATTGGGCAAAAGATAAAATGCTTGTTTTGATTAAACAAAATTTAGAACAAGCAAAGATTAAAATTGACAGCTATGTAAGCGAAAGATCGTATTATGATGCTTTAAATGCAACTTTAGAATCTTTAAAAGAGCATAAAGGAATTTACGAGCAAGAAGGTAAAATTTGGCTTGCTTCTTCGCAAAAAGGCGATGAAAAAGATAGGGTAATTATCCGTGAAGATGGACGCGGGACTTATTTGGCAGCAGATATTGTTTATCATAAAGATAAAATGAGTCGTGGTTATGGAAAGTGTATTAATATTTGGGGAGCAGATCATCATGGTTATATCCCTAGAATGAAAGCTGCGATGGAATTTTTGGGATTTGACTCTAATAATCTTGAGATTATTTTAGCACAAATGGTTTCCCTACTTAAAGATGGAGAACCTTATAAAATGAGTAAAAGAGCAGGAAATTTTATCTTGATGAGCGATGTGGTTAATGAGATAGGAAGTGATGCTTTGCGTTATATCTTTTTGAGCAAAAAATGCGATACGCATTTGGAATTTGATATTAGTGATTTGCAAAAAGAAGATAGTTCTAATCCTGTGTATTATATCAACTATGCACACGCTAGAATTCATCAAGTATTTGCTAAAGCTGGTAAAAAAATCGATGATGTAATGAAAGCTGATTTACAAAGTTTAAATCAAGATGGCGTAAATTTGCTTTTTGAAGCTTTGAATTTAAAGGCTGTTTTAAACGATGCTTTTGAGGCTAGAGCTTTGCAAAAAATTCCTGATTATCTTAAAAATTTAGCTGCAAATTTTCATAAATTCTACAATGAAAATAAAGTTGTAGGCTCTGCAAATGAAAATGATTTGCTTAAATTATTTTCTTTGGTTGCTCTTAGTATTAAAACCGCATTTTCTTTAATGGGTATTGAAGCAAAAAACAAAATGGAACATTAAAACCGCATTTTGCTGTTTTAATAATTTAGCAAAAATACTGCTATTATTACGATAATGATACCTAAAATTCCTATTTTGTTTAATTTTTCTTTATATAAAATCCATCCACCAAGACAAGTTCCTATGA
Organism: Campylobacter sp. BCW_6461; assembly: GCF_001762735.1. Classification (NCBI taxonomy): domain Bacteria; kingdom Pseudomonadati; phylum Campylobacterota; class Epsilonproteobacteria; order Campylobacterales; family Campylobacteraceae; genus Campylobacter; species Campylobacter sp. BCW_6461. The sequence continues at coordinate 3,453 of NZ_MJXJ01000013.1, forward strand.
TGCCTATAGCACCCCAAGTTGAGTAAGCTATGCTTAAAGGAACATATTTTAAAGAAAAAGAAAGTAGAAAAAAAGCAAGTATAGCATTGACAATCGCAGCCAAGCCCCAAATTTTATGCTTAAAACCATCTGATTTTTTTAGCAATAAATTTGCTACGATATCTAACAATGCTGATAAAACAATGATAAAAATATACATTATTCTTTAACCTCGCCTATATTAATCATGATAATTCCAACGATAGAAAGAATAATGCCTAGAATTTGAGTTAAGGTTAAACTCTCTTTAAAAACTATAAAAGAAACTAAAAGTATAAGAATAATCCCTAAAAGTTCCCATACAGCATAGGCTATACCTACTTGAATTTTTTTAATCGCCTTGCCCATAAAAAAATAAGAAAAAGCTATAAATAAAGCCATAAATATATAGCCTAAAACTTGATTTTCCATTTTTAAAAAACTAGTGCCTAAAACTTCAAATACAATAGCAGCAATCAAGAAAAACCAAGCAACAAAAAGTTCTTTTTTTGCGATATTCAAAAAGCTTCTCCCCAAAAATAATAAAATCATACCATTTAAAGCTTTAATTAGCCTTTTTAGTTTATACTTTTAAGTTTAAAAATCTTTAAAGAAAGTGAGAATTTATGGGACGAGCGTTTGAATACCGAAGAGCTTCTAAAGAGGCTAGATGGGATAAAATGAGTAAGCTTTTTCCTAAGCTTGCTAAAGCCATACAAGTAGCTGCTAAAGAAGGTGGCACTGATCCTGATATGAATCCAAAATTAAGAAGTGCTATAGCTACAGCAAAAGCAAATAATATGCCAAAAGATAATATAGATGCGGCTATTAAGCGTGCGAGTGGAAAGGATAGCGCAGATATTAAAAACATTCATTATGAAGGAAAAGCTGCACATGGAGCTTTGGTTATAGTTGAATGTATGAGCGATAACCCTACACGCACCGTGGCTAATGTAAAAGCTATTTTTAGTAAAAATGGTGGAGAAGTTTTGCAAAATGGATCTTTAGGCTTTATGTTTACTAGAAAAGCGGTTTTTCATCTTGAAAAATTTGCAGGAGATTTAGAAGAATTAGAACTTGATTTGATCGATGCAGGGCTTGAAGAATTAGAACAAAATGAAGAAGAGTTAGTAATTAGCGGTGATTATACTGCCTTTGGTGAGCTAAGTTCTGCTATAGAAGCTAAGGGTTTAGTTCTTAAAAAAGCAGGACTTGAGTATATACCAAACAATCCTGTAAGCTTTAGCGAAGAACAGCTTAGCGATATAGAAAAACTTTTAGATAAGTTAGAAGACGATGATGATGTTCAAGCTGTTTATACAAATATAGATTAAGGAGAAATAATGATAAAAACAATTGACACAAGCAAAGTAAACGAATATAAATTTGCTCTTATAGAAACTGAAAAAGGCACAATGAAACTAAAACTTTTTGGCGATGAGGCTCCACAAACGGTTTGTAATTTTGCTACTTTGGCTAATGAAGGATTTTATAAAGATTTAAATTTCCATCGTGTGATCCCAAATTTTGTCATACAAGGGGGTTGTCCACACGGCAATGGTATAGGTGGGCCTGGATATGAAATCATTTGCGAATGTGATGATCAAGAACATAAACATGAGCGTGGAACCTTATCTATGGCACACGCAGGACGCGATACGGGTGGCTCTCAATTTTTTATTTGTCACAGCCCTCAAGCTCATTTAGATGGAGTTCATACTGTTTTTGGGCAAATTGATCCAAAAGATGAAGAAAGTTTAGAAGTTTTAGACTCTATACGCCAAGGAGATAAAATTTTAGACATAAAAATTTGTGATAAAATTTAAAAATTTAAAATTTTAAAACTTTTTTAAAACTACAATATTTACAAAGCTAGTCATAAGTTTGACTAGCTAAAAATGATTAATGTATAATTTTTTTTTAAACTTTTTTTTCTATAATCACAATTTTAATTTGCTAAATGTAACAAAATTACAAGGAGTTATGATTATGAAAACTAAGTTTTCACTTATTTTAAGTGCTTGTCTTCTTTCATCTTCACTTTTTGCTAAAAATACAGATGATGAGATAACCAAGCTTCAAAAACAGCTTGCACAAATTCAAGCTGAACTTGCACAAATCAGAAAAGAAAGGGAAGTTCAAGCTAAGCAAAATGAAGCTGTAAAAGCTGAACTTGCTGATCTTAATGATAGAGCCGATGAAACAGAATTCCAAGCTGCTTTGAGCAAGGTTAAATTTGGACTTGAGTTTTCAACAGCAGTTTCAAATACAAACTATAAAGTTAGCGGACAAGATTATAGTGCTAATAACAAATGGATGAATGAGCTTCATTTAAATATGAATGCTGATATTAATGATAAAACCAAATTCTATGGTCGTTTATCTATGGCTAAAAATTGGTCTCAAATGGGTTGGAGTGGTACTCCTTATGACTTAGATGCAGGAAGAAACACAAGATCAAGCGGGCCTGTACTTTATGTAGATAGAGCTTATCTTGACTACTACATCACACCTGAATGGATTGCGACTGTAGGAAGACAACCAGGAACCGATGGCCCAGGAAGTAATCTTAGAAACAATGCTTTAAGACAATCAACTTATCCAGCCTTAGCGATTAATGCTCTAGGTGATGCAGCAGTGATCACTTATAAACCTGAAAGTTTGCAAGATCATAAAGTAGCTATCCGTGCAGCTTATGGTAAAACTTATCAATGGGATGAAGAAGGCAAGGTAAGAGACTGGATGAGCGATCAAAAAGATGCTGATGCAAATCTTTACTATGCTGCAGTAGAAGGAGAGCTTCCTATAGAAGGCATGGGAGATAATCTTATTATCTTCAATGTGGCTCATATGACTGATTTTGCATTACCACTTCCAGGAATCAATCTTCCAATTGGCCCAAGCGGTGCTTTGGTTAATGTTTTACAAGATGGTGTTTACAATCTAGGAAATTTAACTTTAGCAAATATTCATTTTGAAAATTACAATGCTTTTGGTACAAATTTTAATTATTTTGTATCTTTAGGGTATTCTAACGGAACAAATGCACATACTCTAAGTGCAATTCCTGCTGTGCAATCTCAATTGGAATTTAATGAAAAAGATGGCTATGCTGTGCATGTAGGTGGACGCTATGATTTTACCAAGACTTTAAAAGTAGGGTATGAGTTCTTCTGGGGAAGTAGATACTGGTATACTATGAGCCGTCCAAGTATCAACGATCCGCTTAATATAAGAATGACAAGAGGAACAGCACATGATTTTTATGTGATTTATCAACTTGATAGATATCAATTCTTACGCTTAAGTTATACTAATATCCAAAATATTTGGGGTAATCGTGGCTTACCATTTGGTGGAGCGAAAAAAGATAAAGCAAGAGCTGATAATATCATGTTAATGTATAATGTAAAATTCTAAGGAGCAAAAGATGAGAAAAATACTTTTTGCAAGTTTATTACCTATCATTGCTTTGGCTGATTGTGCAAGTTTGATGGCAAAATACGAAGCTCCAGAGCCAGAGTCAAAAACAATGAAACAAGTTGAACGCTGGATTAATAAAAAAGTTAGCGATCCAGCTGATGCTGCTGTTTTAAAAGAGTGTATGATCGCTCGTGCAGCGGACAATCCAAATCAAGTTTCAGTTGCAGGTAAATAAAAAAAGCGGTATAAAACCGCTTTTTACTGTTTAATCTTTTAAGCTACAATTTTTTAAAATTTTCTTCAAATAAGGCTAATATGCAAGAAATCATTTCTTTTATTGTTGAGACAGCTAGTGCTTGGGGGTATTTGGGTATTATTATCTTAATGACCTTAGAGAGTTGTTTTATACCTTTTCCAAGTGAAGTTGTTATGATACCTGCTGGATATTTGGCACATAAAGGCGAACTTGATATCACTCTTTGTATACTTAGTGGGACTTTAGGTTCTGTTTTAGGGGCTTTGATTAATTATTATATTTGCTTTTTTTGGGGTAAAAATTTTGTATTAAAATGGGGTAAGTATTTTGGTATAAACGAAGTCAAATTTGCTAAATTTGAAGAATTTTTTAACAAACATGGGGAATTTTCAACCTTTACTTGTCGTCTTTTGCCAGGGATTCGTCAGTATATTTCTATGCCTGCAGGTTTGGTAAAAATGAAACTTGTAAATTTTATACTTTTTACTGCACTTGGTAGTGCTATTTGGGTGGCTATACTTGTATTTTTGGGTTATTATATAGGACAAAATGAAGAGTTGATTAAAACTTATTTAACTCAAATTTTAATCATTATAATTGTTTTTGTGATTTTAGCAAGTTTAATTTATATATCAAAATCAAAAAGCCTTTTAAAAAGGCTTAAATTTTATCTTTTACGCTTTGTATGGCGTTTTTGATTTGTTGTTTTGATTTTCTAATTTTATTTTTTCTTTTTCATTGAATTTTAATTCAAAAACCTTTTCTATACCATCTTTTCCTATGATAGCGGGCATTGAAAAAGCTATATCATCAAAAACCACGCTTACAGGATGTAAACTTTTTCTATCTTCTAGGACGGCTTTGGCCAAATTTACACAAGAAGTTCCTATGCCAAATTCTGTTCTTCCTTTGCGTTCATAGATGAAATATCCCTCGCTAATCACGGCTTTTTCGAGTTCTTGTATGTCTAAATCTTTGCCTAATTTTTGCTTATAAAAATCTAATAAATTTTGTCCTAAAACGCTTGCATTAGAAAGTGCTGCAAACTGAGAATCTCCATGTTCACCAATCATACAAGCAAAAATATCTTTTGAATTTATGTTTAAATCTTTGGCTAAAAATTTCTTAAGTCTTGAACTATCTAAATTTGTTCCACTACCAAAAACATGATTTTTAGGTAATTGGCTTAATACTTGAGTGTAGTAAGTTATGGTGTCATTTGGATTTGTTGCGACAATGTATTTGCCTTTAAAATTAGCATTTTTTAAGGTTAAGACAATGTCTTTAAGTTCGAGGATATTGTTTTGAAGTTCTACTAAGCGACTAGGTAATTCTTTTAAGCTTTCTTTTCTAAAAGCTAAAATGATAATATCGCAAGAAGCTAAATTTTCTAAATTTGGCACATGAAAAATTTTTGTATAAGAAAAATGAATGGCTGACATATCTTCCAAATCTCTTGCATGAGCTAGAGCTAAATCTTGTTTTATATCATATAAGTAAAGTTCTGAACAAATTCCTTGAGTAACTATGCTATAAGCACTAGCAGCTCCTACATAACCTAAACCAACTATACCGATTTTTGCCATTTTTTCTCCTTATTTATTTTAAAATTTGCTATAATTATAACAAATTCAATCAAAGATTATTAAAATATGGAAAAACCTGATATACAAAGATTAACTAATTTTTTAATCGTATATACTAAAACTTTGCTAGGTGCTGGAACTTATACAGCTAGGGTGGCAAAATGCGTAGGAAGAATAGCTGAGGTTTATGGCTATGAGATAAATATCAATTTCTTTTTTCATCATATTACTTTAAATGTTGTAGATATGGATGATAACTCCATTCAAAGAACTTATGTTATACCCAATCATCATGCCCATGTTAATTTTAAGCTTATTTTTGATTTAAGTGCTTTAAGCTGGGCTATATATGATCACAAATACGATCTTGAAAAAGCAAAAGTCGTTTTTGAGCAAATTTCTCAACAAAAAAAGCATTCTTATTTGCTTAATCTTTTATTTGTTTCTATGGCAAATTCGGCTTTTTGCAGGCTTTTTGGTGGTGATTTTGGTGCTGGAAATTTAGTATTTTTTGCAACTTTTGTGGGATTGTTATTAAGATATATTTTAACTAAAGCAAAGATTGATTTAAGAATTCAATACATCCTTTGTTCTTTTATCTCATCATGGTTTGTATTTTTTGGACTGGATATGGGATATACCAATACTTCTGATGTGGCTTTGGGTTCTAGTATCTTGTATCTTATACCAGGAGTATTTTTTATAAATTCTGTGATTGATATATTAAAAGATCATATTTTAATGGGGCTTAGCCGTATTATCAGCGTGGCTATTTTGATTTGTTGTATAGCACTTGGAATTTACATGACGCTTAGTATTTCGGATTTTGGGATTTTAAGATGATTGAATTTATTTTAAGAGATATGTTTTTTGCTGCTGTGGCGGGATTTGGCTTTGCTTATGCTTGTAATCCACCTTTAAAAACCCTTATTTTATCTGCTCTTTTAGCGGCAATTGCACATGGGCTTCGTTTTACCTTGGTGGAATATTTTCATTTTCAAACTTTAGCAATTGCAACTTTTGTTGCTTCATTTTGCATAGGATGTTTAGGAATTGTTTTAGCAAAAATCATCAAAACTCCTGCTGAAATTATCGCTTTCCCTGCTCTTATTCCTATGATACCTGGAATTTATGCTTATAAAGCGATTTTGTATCTTATTTCTTTTATACGCAGTGATGATTTGAAGGCTAAGTCTGAATTTTTAGTTCAATTTTTTGATTATTTTTTTACAACTGTTTCTGTGACTTTGGCTCTAGCTATAGGAGTGAGTGTTACCTTGCTTATATTTTTTGAACAAAGTTTTATGATGACTAGACATGCAAAAAAACATTAAAACTTGTTGTAAATTTGTTTAATATTTCTTTTTATAATTTTAAATCAAAAATTTAAAAAAAGGTATTGTATGTTATGTCCAGTTTGTAATGTAGATTTGGTTATGAGTGATAGGAGTGGAGTTGAGATTGATTATTGTCCAAAGTGTCGTGGCGTTTGGCTTGATCGTGGAGAACTTGACAAAATCATAGAACGCAGTGTCCCTAATACAGCAAATTTTAACCAAGCTCCAAGACAAGAGTCAAGATATAATGACTCAGCTTATCATCAGCACAATGATTACTATAAAAAGAAAAAGAAAGAAAGTTGGCTAGGCGAGCTTTTTGACTTTTAATTTTTATAAAAATAACAAATATTTATATCCTTTTTAGCTTAATATCTTAAAATGTCAAGCAAAAAAGGATATAAGATGTATAAATTTTTATCGCACGAGCCTTTAGCTAACAAATCTTGTCATCATAATCACGAAGAACATTCTCATGAACATCATCATTCCCATGCTGATGCAAGGAGTGTGGATAAAAAGATTTTAAAAATTTCTCTTTTAATGACTTTTTCTATGATGCTTGTGCAATTTATTTATTCAATCCTTTCAAATTCTTTAGCACTTTTAAGCGATACTTTGCATATGTTTTCTGATGTTTTTGCCTTAGCTCTTAGTTTTTTAGCCATTATAGCTGTAGAAAAATGGCAAGATCATCAAAAGACCTTTGGGTATTTTCGTCTTGAAGTTTTAGTGGCTTTTATCAATGCTTTAACCATTATTTTATCGGCTTTATTTATCATTTATGAGGCTATAGAAAAATTTATCAATCCAAAAGAAATTGACGCTAAAACCATGATAATTGTAGCTATTTTGGGCTTTTTGGTAAATGGGATTAATGCTTTGATGATGTTTAAGGGTGCAAATTTAGAAAATGTCAATATGAAGTCCGCTTTTTTGCATATGATGAGCGATTTATTGGGTTCTTTAGCGGTTATTATAGGTGGGATCGTGGTGTATTTTAGCGGTATTGTTTATATAGATACGATTTTAGCTATTGTATTATCAATCTTGCTTTTAAGATGGGCGATTATCTTGCTTAAACAAAGCGCTAATGTCTTGCTTGAAAGTTCTCCTGTGGATATAGAAAAAGTAAGACAAGTTTTGCTTTTAAATCCTAGTGTGGATGAGGTAGTGGATTTGCATATTACTCAAATCACTAATAAAATGCTAGTAGCCTCTATGCATTTAAAAGTAAGAGTTTGCAATCTAAAGGAATTTGAAAAACTATCTCAGGATTTATCTCATAAGTTATTGCATGAATTTGAAATCGGGCACATTACCATACAACCTATAAGGAGTGAAAATGAAATTTAAAGTAAAAAATGTTAATTGCATGAATTGTGTAAATTTGATCAAAAATTCTCTTGAAGATGAATTTGGAAATATAGAAGTGGATTTGGAGCAAAAAATTTTAAGTTTAAATTTAGAAGAAAATCAAGTATCAAATTTTACAAAAGAATTTCAAGATTTAGGTTTTGAGATCGTAGAGCGTTTATAATGGAAGAATTGCGTATAAAAATAGGCAAAATGACTTGCGTTAATTGTTCTAACGCTATAGAAAGAGCTTGTAAAAAAATTGATGGTGTTAAAGATGCTAGTGTTTCTTATGTGAATTCTAGCGGGGTTTTTTTACTTGAAGATCAAGAAAAACGCAAGGATATCATCGCAAAAATTCAAAATTTAGGCTTTGAAATTTTAGAAGATGAACAAAGCTTGAACGCATACAAGGCAAAAAAACACTTAGAATTAAGAAAAAATTTGCTCTTAAGTATAGTTTTGAGTGTGATTATTATGTATTTTGAAATGTTTGTTAAAAGTTCTTTTTCTCAAAATATCCAAATGGCTTTGAGTTTTTTTGGGATATTTTATTGTGGGAGAGACTTTTTTTCTCATGCTTTTTTAGGACTTAAAAGTAAAAATTTAGATATGAATACCCTTGTAGCTTTGGGGACTTTGAGTGCTTTTGTGTATTCTTTTTTGGTGTATTTGCAAATTTTCAAAGAAGAAGATTTGTATTTTAGTGGTGCAATGATGATTATTTCCTTTGTGCTTTTAGGAAAATATCTTGAAAGTAAGGCTAAATTTAAGGCACAAGATTATCAAAGAATTTTAGAAAATATAGACACAAAAAAGACAAAAATTTTGCTTGAAGATGAAAGTATCAAAGAAATTTCAAGTTCTTTTGTCAAAAGTGGCGATGTACTTTTGGTAAAAGAAGGAGAAAGTATTGTTGCAGATGGAATAGTGCTTTTAGGGAGTGCAGAGCTTGATATGAGTTTTTTAAATGGGGAGTTTTTGCCTGTTTTAAAAAAAGAAGGCGATGAAGTTCAAGCAGGAGCAGTAGTTTTAAATGGTGCTTTAAGGATCAAAGCAAACAAAAAGGCCATGGATAGTACTTTAGAACAAATCAAAAATCTAGTTTTTGAAGCAGGAAGTATCAAAAGTCCTTTGGCAAATTTAGCAGATCAAATTTCTAAATACTTTGTAGGGGGTATAATATTTTTTGCTTTTTTAGTTTTTGTTTTTTGGGTGCTAAAAGCAGATTTAAATACAGCTTTTTTACACTCTTGTGCTGTGCTTTTGATCTCTTGTCCTTGTGCTTTAGGTCTTGCAACGCCTATAGCTTTGGTTGTGGCAAGTGCAAATGCGGCAAAAAATTTCATTCTTATTAAAAATCCTGCTGCTTTAGAAAAATTAGCCTTAGTTAAGTATGCTTTTTTTGATAAAACGGGTACATTAACAAAGGAAAAATTGAGTGTTTTTAAACACAATCTTTCTAAAGATGATTTTGATAAATTATGTCAAATTGAAAGTTTAAGCTCTCATCCTATAGCCAAGGCTTTACATAAAGATCAAATTTGTGATTTAAAGGGTGAGGGAAGAGTGATTGTGGGTTCTGGCATAAAATACAAAGAAGATAATGATAATTATCTCGTAGGCAGTGCGCAGTTTTTGCACGAAAATGAAATTGATACAAAAGAAAGTGATATCTTTTTTGACTCTTTTAAAGAATATGTTAGAGTGTATTTTGCTAAGAATAAAAAGTGTTTAGGCGGTGTTTTATTAAGCAATGCTTTAAAAGATGGAGCCAAAGAGCTTGTGTTAAATTTGAAAGAGCAAAATCTTAAAACTTTTATTTTAAGCGGCGATCATGTAAAAAATGTAGAAAAAATAGCCAAAGAATTACAAATAGACGAATTTCACGCTCAGCTTAAGAGTGAAGAAAAACTACAAATCATTCAAAAATTTAAAAAAACTCTTTTTGTAGGAGATGGGATCAATGATGCGGCGGCTTTATCTGCTGCAAGTGTGAGTATGAGTTTTTCAAAGGCAAATGAACTTGCTAAAAAAACAGGAGATTTTATCTTGATAAAAGATGATTTATCAGCGATTTTTAAATGTTTTAAACTTGCTAAAAAAACACGCGGTATTATTAAGCTAAATCTTTTTTGGGCTTTTATTTATAATGTGCTTTGCATTCCTATCGCGGCAGGATTTATACCTTTTATCTCTTTAAGTCCTCATATAGCAGCACTTGCAATGTGTTTTAGTTCTATTACTGTAGTGCTTAATTCTTTAAGACTTAAAAGAATTTAAAAATTTGATTTTTATTAATAATATATTATATATAATTAATATTACTAAAATATATTATTAAAAGAGTATAAATGCAACAAAAATGTTTTTGCATAAGCAAAATGATTAGATTTTCAAAAATTATTATTTTGCTTACCGTTGTATCGTTAGCAGGTATAGTGGTTTTTGGAAATGTGACAGATTACAATTCTAATTTCCAATTTGTTTCGCATGTGATGAGTATGGATATAAAGCCTGATTTATTTAGGTAATGCTGTAGTTTATATGGCTATTACTTCTCCCGTGATTTATCATATAGGCTATATAGCAATTATTCTTTTTGAAACTTTTATTGCCTTAACAGCTCTAAAAAAGGTGCTTATGATATGTTTAAAGCTAGAAATTTAGATGCTCAAAGCTTTCATAATGCTAAGATTTTTTGGGATTATTTCTTTAACTTGTGTATTTTATGGTTTTTTGCCTTCCAAGTAGTTGTTGCAGAATGGTTTGGAATGTGGATGAGTAAGGTTTGGAAAGGTTTACCTGATACTACAAGATTGGTAACTTATATGTTTTTGGCTTTGATTTTCATCTCTCTTAAAAATGATTAATTTTCTATACTAGGCTCTCCAAAACAATCTTTAAGAGCCTCTTTAAGATCTTCTTGTGGGTCAAATTTTTTGGCCCCTTCTTTAAGCATATTAATAGAACTTTGAATATCTATGTTTTTATTTTCATTGTTTGGTAATTCTTGAGTTAAGGATTGAAGCTTATTTTCATCAATTGTTAGTACTTTTTGCACATTAATTTTAGCATTTTCCCCAAATTTAGCCTTAAAAAGTTCTTGTATGAGTTTAAAGCCTTTATTGAGTGTATCGCGATTTTGTCCTTGTGCATTTGAGCTTATATTTAAGGTATTGTTTTCAAAACTAATAAATTTCGTGCTTTGTTTAAAGCATTCTGCAAGATCAAAATCCCTATCATAAATACTATCAAGCAAGATTTCATAAGCATTTTTTTCTATTTTTTTCTCAAGATTAGGTATGATAGGAGAAGGTGTGATCCTAGGTGTAATATTTGTTGTATTTTCTTGTTTGATTTCTTGGATTTGTGCATCAATTTCTTTTAAATGGCTTGCTTCCATCATCATAAAAGCCATAACACAAATCGTAAAGCCATCATCATCGCAAAGCATATTTTTAGCTTTTGATAAAATACGGAAAAATCTTTCATAAATTAAAGTAGAAAATTCTGTACTTTTTGCAAAAAAACTTTCTTTTAAATAAAAAAGCATTTCATCGATCACGCTTGAGGCTTCATAGTCTTGTAGTTCTTCTAAGTATGCAAAAACTTTTTCTTTGTCTTTTGTTAAAATAGCCTGATAAAAGGCTTTGATTTTTTCAGGATCTAAAAATCCTAGCATATCTGTAGTTTTACTAATGCTGATTTCATTTTGACAAAAAATAATGGCTTGATCAAGCAAGGTTAAAGTATCTCTTAAAGATCCGTTGCCACTTCTTGCTATAAATTTTAAAGCTTCTTCTTCAAATTTAACATTTTCTTTAAGTAAAATTTCTTTAAGATGATTTAAAATTTCACTCTGGGGAATTTGTTTAAAGCGAAAATGTTGCGTTCTTGAAAGCACGGTAGCTGGGAGTTTTAAAGGATCTGTGGTTGCAAGTATAAATTTAACATAACTTGGGGGTTCTTCTAAGGTTTTTAAAAGTGCATTTGCAGCCTGTGGGGTAAGCATATGTACTTCATCAATGATGAAAATTTTAAATCTTGCCATAGAAGGGGTGTATTTGGTTTGTTCGATTAAGGCTTGTATATCTTCAAGCCCACGGTTGCTTGCAGCATCCATTTCTATAATGTCTATATGTTTGCCTTCAAGTGCTGCAAGACAGTGTTTGCAAGTGCCACATGGAGTATCACTTGGTCCTTGTTCGCAAACTAAAGCACGAGAAAAAATTCTAGCACTTGAAGTTTTTCCACTTCCTCTAAGTCCTGAAAAAAGATAAGCATGAGCTAAGCGATTATGATTTAGGGCGTATTTTAAACTTACGCTAACTGTCTTTTGTCCTATGAGTTCATCAAAGGTTTTTGGTCTGTATTTAATCGCTAAAGCTTGAAGCATTTTCTACTCGTTCATTATAGATAAAAGTTCTACATTGTCTTTGGTTTTAAGCATTTTAGAATATAAAAATTTCAACGCTTCAACATCATCCATTTGAGAAATCGCTGAACGGATTGCCCAAATTTTTTGAAGATTTGCTACGCCTTGGAGCAATTCTTCTTTTCTTGTTCCTGATTTGATGATATTAATCGCAGGATAAATTCTTCTATCGGCGATATTTCTATCAAGAACTATTTCGCTATTTCCTGTGCCTTTAAATTCTTCAAAAATCACATCATCCATTCTTGAACCTGTATCAATTAAAGCTGTAGCAACTATGGTTAAAGAGCCTCCATTTTCTATATTTCTAGCTGCACCAAAGAAGCGTTTTGGTTTGTGTAGGGCATTAGCATCCACCCCGCCGCTTAGGACTTTTCCACTGCTTGGAGTTGCGGTGTTATAAGCACGTGCCAGTCTTGTGATACTATCAAGTAAGATAATAACATCTTTGCCTGTTTCTACCATTCTTTTGGCTTTTTCTATCACGAGTTCGGCTACACGCACATGATTATAAGCAGGTAAATCAAAAGTAGAACTAAAAACCTCCCCTTTTACGCATCTTTGCATATCGGTAACTTCTTCAGGCCTTTCATCGACTAAAAGTACGATTAAATGCATTTCTGGGTGGTTTTTTGCAATGGCAGTAGCAAGTTCTTTCATAAGCTCTGTTTTACCTGTGCGTGGTGGAGCAACGATAAGCCCGCGTTGTCCTTTTCCTATAGGAGTAAAAAGATCCAAAACACGACCTGTAAGCTTCATTGCATCGTATTCGAGTTTGATTTTTTCTGTTGGAAAAATAGGGGTTAAGTTATCAAACAAAGGTCTTTCTTTGGCTTCTTGTAAAGGCAGATAATTGATCGCTTCGATTTTTAAAAGAGCGTAGTATTTTTCTTGATCTTTTGGTTCTCTAACTTGTCCTGTAACGATATCGCCTACACGCAGAGCAAATTTTTTAATTTGTGAATTTGAAACATAAGCGTCATTAACACTATCGCTAAGATTAGAGTCCATACCTCTTAAAAAGCCATAACCTTCGGAAGAAATTTCTAAAATCCCTGTAAAAAGTATAAAACCGCCTTTTTTTGTTTGTGCTTTTAAAATTTCAAAAATAAGTTCTTGGCGGCGAAATTCTCTTGGGTTTTCGATTTCACATTCATTGGCGATTTTAACTAGATTTTCTAAATCTAATAATTTTAATTCTTCGATTTTATAACCTTCCACTGGAACGTGGGTTCTTTGATGTTGTTTTTTTTCTTTTTCCATAAGTCCTCGTAAGATTTAGCAGAATAATTTTTGTAAAATGTGATTTTAATAAAAAAATGCACTTTTTGTCAAATTTGTTTATAATTATAAAAAATATTTTTTTAAAGAATGATTATGAAATGTGAACATTGCAAACTTGATTATAAACAAGCCCAAATGATAGAGTATAAGGGTAAATTTTTTTGTTGTAAAGGTTGTAAGAGCGTTTGGGAAATTTTACATGAAAGTGGATTAGATGAGTTTTATGAAAAGCTTGGAAATCAAACTTTAAGCCCTGTAAATTTTCAAAATGAAATGAAAAATTATGATGAGTTTATCACTAAAACCAAAGAAGGATTTAGTGAAATTTATCTCATGATACACGGTATAGAATGTGCAGCTTGTGTGTGGCTTAATGAGAAAATTTTAACCAAACAAGAAGGAATTTTAGAACTTGATATTAATCATTTAAACCATAAAGCACGCATTGTTTTTGATGAGCAAAGCATTTCTTTGGTGCAAATTTTAAGACTTATTGAAAGCATAGGCTATAAAGCGAGTGCTTATGATGCGAGCAAGGCTTCAAAAAAAGCGGATTTACTAAAAAGGGAATTTTATTCTAAGCTTGTTGTGGCTATAGCTTGTGTGATGAATATCATGTGGATAGCAGTGGCAAAATACGCAGGATTTTTTAGCGGTATGGATAAGGACACTAAGGATATTTTAAATTTTGCTGAATTTATCCTTTGTTCTCCTGTGCTTTTTTATACGGGATCTCATTTTTATAAAAGTGCTTTTAAAACTTTAAAAATGCATAGTTTAAATATGGATGTATTGGTGATTAGCGGAGCGAGTTTGGCTTATGTTTATTCTTTATGGGCCATGTTTTTTAGGGTAGGGGAAGTGTATTTTGACTCTGTGGCGATGATAATTTGCTTTGTTTTTATAGGTAAATATCTTGAGATGTTTAGCAAAAAGTGTGCTTTAGATACCATAGATGGGCTTAATGATTTTTTACAAAATGAAGTTTTAGTTTTCAATGGTAAAGAATTTGTCTCTAAAGAAGTTCAAAAGGTTTGTTTAGGGGATAGAATTTTGCTTAAAACTGGAGATAAAATTTTAATCGATGGGATTTGTAAAAGTGGTGAAATGAGTATGGATACTTCTTCTTTAAACGGAGAAAGTATTCCAAAACTCATACAAAAAGAAGATGAAATTTTTTCAGCTTGTATAGTGCTTGATGGAAGTGTGGAGTATGAAGCAACAAAGCTTTACAAGGATTCAAAACTCAGTCAAATTATCCAGCTTTTAGAACTTGCAAGTTCTAAAAAAGCAAAACTTGAAAGTTTGGTCAATAGTCTTTTGGCTTATTTTTCTAGAACGGTTTTATTGATCGCTTTTATTTGTTTTGCTTTTTGGTTTTTTTATAAAGAAGAGAGTTTTGAAATTTCTTTAGTCAATGCGATTGCAGTTTTGATTATCGCTTGTCCTTGTGCTTTGGCTTTAGCAACGCCCGTGAGCAATCTTGTAGCTTTAGGTAGAGCTTTAAAAAAACATATTTTATTTAAAAGTTCTAGCGTGATAGAAGATTTAAGCAAATGTGATTGTGTGGTATTTGATAAAACGGGTATTTTAACCAAAATAGAGCTTGAACTTAAAGAGGTTTTTTTAGATAAAGCGCTTGATTTAAACGAGCTTTATAATTTTGTAAAACTTTCTAAACATCCTATCTCTCAAAATATTGTGTTATATTTAAAGCAAAAAGGAGCTAAGGATTTAAATTTGGATTTTAAAAAGCATTCGAGTATTCAAGCTAAAGGTTTAAGTGCTGAGTTAAATGAAGGGTTGCTTTTAGGCGGAAGTTCTAAATTTTTGCAAGAAAAGGGTATTGTGGCTAAAGAATTTGATAATACGCATTTTATTTTTGCCAAGGAAGGTAAAATTTTAGCTTTTTTTGAGTTTGATAGTGTTTTAAGAGAAGGTGCAAAAGAGCTTATCGCTTATCTTAAAAAAGAAAAGAAAGAATTAATGATACTCAGTGGCGATCATCAAAAAGCAGTGGAAAAAATCGCTAAAAAGTTAGAAATTCAAAATTATCAAGCTTCTTGTTTGCCTGAAGATAAGATGAAAACTATAGAAAATTTAAGTAAAAATTACAAAGTTTTATTTGTAGGTGATGGGGTAAATGATGCACTAGCTTTAAAATACGCAAGTGTTTCAATGACTTTAAGAGAAGGAAGTGATCTAGCTATAGAAAGTAGTGATGTTTTGCTTTTGAAAAATGACTTGCTTTCTTTAAAAAAAGCCATCAAATTATCTAAAAACACCTTTAAAATTATCAAGCAAAATCTTGCTTTTTCTTTGTTTTATAATGCTTGCACCATACCTTTGGCTTTTTTGGGTATGATAAATCCTTTATTTGCTGCTATTTCTATGTCTTTTAGTAGTATAATAGTCGTTTTAAATGCTTTAAGGATTAAAGAATGAATAGTATAATCATGATGATGATAGGAGTTTCTATCTTAGCGTTTTTTATCATTTTGGCAACTTTGCTTTGGGGGATTAAAAATAAGCAATTTGATGATGATTATAAATTTACTACTTTAAATGATGATGAGGATTCTTTGCGTGATGCTATAGAATTAGAAAGACGTAAAAAAGAAGCTTTGGATAAAAAAAGGCTTTCTTGAAAAGGAAAGCCTTTTTTAGAAATTATTTTAAAGTTTCAATATGAGCTTCGATAGCTTTAAAATCTTCTTCAGTTAAACCTTTAAGGTTAAGTTTCATGATCGCACCTTGACCATAAGCATTTCTTTTACCTTCTGAATATTCTTTCATGTATTGAAGTCTTTCAGCAGAAGAAAGAGTTTTTAAAGCTGGAACTTTGTTTAAGTAAACTTTGTCAGCATTTGCACCATGGCATACTGCACATTTTTTAAAAAGTGTAGCACCATCTGCAGCAAAAGCAGAAACACCAAGACATGCCAAAGCAGAAACTACTAATAATTTTTTCATTTGATTTCTCCTCAGTAAAAATTAGATTGCCAGATATTATATATCTTTATTTTTATAAAAATCTTAAGAAAATAAAGATAATGTTTATTTTCTTTTCAAAAAAGCTATATTATAATGTTTTTTATGAAAACAAAAGCATTATTTTTAGATAGAGACGGTGTGATTAATATAGATAAAAAATATGTCTATAAAATAGAAGATTTTGAATTTTGTGATGGAATTTTTGAACTTTGTAGATATTTTTTAGCTAAAAAATATTTGCTTTTTATAGCGACAAATCAATCAGGCATTGCAAGAGGATATTATAAGGAAAGTGATTTTTTTAAGCTTTGTGATTATATGCTTAAAGAATTTACTAAACAAGGTATAAAAATTGATAAAATTTATCATTGTCCGCATTTAGAAGGTTGTGAATGTCGCAAACCTAAAGCAGGAATGCTTTTAAAAGCAAAAGATGAGTTTAATTTAGATATGAAAAATTCTATTTTTATCGGAGATAATCTAAGCGATATGCAAGCAGGGTTAAATGCTAATATTGGCACTTTGGTTTTAGTAAATGAAGAAAAAAAAGAAGGCGATTTTTTTAGACAATTTAAAAATTTAAAAGAAATTTTGAGTTTTTTTAAAGAAAAGGACATTTAAATGAGAGTAGCAATCACAGGTGGTGCAGGATTTATAGGTTCGCAACTGGCTTTAAATTTGCAAGAAAAACATGAAATTTTAATCATTGATAAAATGCGTAGCAGTGCGACTTTTGAAAATGGAAATTTACAAAGTTTTGGACATTTTAAAAATTTACTTGAATTTGATGGAGAACTTTTTGCAGGTGATATTAACGATGAAAAAGTTTTAAAAAAGATTGAAGATTTTAAGCCAGAGATTATTTTTCATCAAGCAGCAATTTCAGACACTACAGTTTTTGATCAAACTAAGGTTTTACAAACCAATTTAAATACTTTTAAAGATTTTATAGAACTTAGCATAGATCTTAATGCAAAGCTTATTTATGCAAGTTCAGCTTCGGTTTATGGTGATGCAAAAAGTCCACAAACTGTAGGTAAAGATGAAGAGCCAAAAAATCCTTATGCTTTTTCAAAATTGATGATGGATAAGTTAGCGAAAAAATATTACGATAAAGCTCATTTGGTAGGACTTAGATATTTTAATGTTTATGGAAAAGGCGAATTTTATAAAAACAAAACCGCTTCTATGGTTTTGCAATTTGGCCATCAAATTTTAGCAGGAAAAAATCCACGATTGTTTGAAGGAAGTGATCAAATTTATAGAGATTTTACTTATATTAAAGATGTTATTAATGCCAATTTAATCGCCCTTGATTCAAAATGCGGGGTTTATAATGTAGGCAGTGGTAAAGCAAGAACCTTTCAAGATATAGTTGATATTTTGCAAAAAGAGTTAAAGACTGATTTGCCTTGTGAATATATCCCAAATCCTTATGTAAAATCTTATCAATTCCATACTGAAGCAAAACTAGATCAAACTTGGGATTATCAGCCAAAATTTAGTCTTGAAGAGGGGATTAAAGATTATTTAGATGAGATAAAAAGACTTTTTGAAAAGGAAGTAAATGCTTGAGTTTTTAAGCCAGCAAAAACCTAAAATTTTAATTATAGGGGATTTTATGGTGGATAATTACACTTGGTGTGATTGTTCGCGTATCAGTCCTGAAGCCCCTGTTTTGGTAGCTAAAACTCTTAAGGAAGATAAAAGATTAGGCGGGGCTGCGAATGTTTATGCAAATTTAAAAAGTTTAGGGGCTGATGTTTTTGCGCTTGGTGTTGTGGGTGATGATAAGAGTGGGAAATTTTTACAAGAAAATTTAAAAGGAGAATTTTTGATCCAAAAAGGACGCAAAACCCCTTTTAAAAATCGCATTATGGCACACAATCAGCAGGTTTTAAGACTAGATGAAGAAGACATAAGTGAGATTTTGCTTGAAAATGAGCTTATTGCTTTGTTTGATGAAAAGATTAAAGATTTTAAAGCTGTGGTTTTAAGCGATTATGCTAAGGGTATTTTAACGCCTAAGGTTTGTAAGGCTGTGATAAAAAAGGCTAAGGCTTTAAATATCCCTGTTTTAGTTGATCCTAAAGGGAGTGATTTTAGTAAATATAGCGGTGCAACCTTGCTCACGCCTAATAAAAAAGAAGCTTTAGAAGCTTTGAAATTTGAAAATTTAGAGGGTGAAAATTTAGAAAAAGGGATTAAAAAATTAAAAGAAGATTTTTCTTTGCGTTATTCTATCATCACTCTTTCAGAAGCGGGGATTGCGCTTTTTAATGAGGGTTTAAAAATCGCACCTGCTAAAGCCTTAGAAGTTTATGATGTAACAGGAGCGGGCGATAGTGTGATTGCCGTTTTGGCTTTTTGTTTGGCAAATGAAATTGAAATTTTTAAAGCTTGTGAACTTGCCAATGAAGCTGCAGCCGTTGTAGTAAGTAAAATAGGTAGTGTGAGTGTGAGTTTTGATGAGATTAGAAGTTTTAAAAGTATGAGTTTTGAGAAAAAGATCAAAAATAAAGAAGAGCTTTTAACGCTTTTAAAACAAAATGATAAAAAGATTGTTTTTACAAATGGTTGTTTTGATATCGTGCATTTTGGACATATAAAATATCTTGAGAAAGCTAAAAGATTGGGCGATGTTTTGATTGTAGGTTTGAACTCAGATGCGAGTGTGAAAAGACTCAAAGGTGAGAGTCGTCCTGTAAATTCAGAGTTTCAAAGAGCTTGTATGTTGGCAGCTTTTTATTTTGTAGATTTTGTAGTGATTTTTGATGAAGACACACCTTTAGAACTTATAAGCTTTTTAAAGCCTGATATTTTGGTTAAAGGAGCTGATTATAAAGATAAGCTTGTTGTAGGTTCAAATTTGATTTCAAGAGTTGAATTAATCGATTTTGAAGAAGGATTTAGTACGAGTAAGATTATAGAAAAGATTAAGGATAAAAAATGATAAATTTAGTAGAAAAAGAATGGCAAGAACATCAAAAAATCGTTCAAGAAAGTGAAATTTTAAAAGGACAAATCGCTAAAATAGGCGAGCTTTTATGTGAATGTCTTAAAAAAGGTGGTAAAATTTTAATTTGCGGAAATGGTGGAAGTGCAGCTGATGCACAGCATTTTGCAGCTGAACTTAGTGGGCGTTATAAAAAAGAACGCAAGGCTTTAGCAGGTATAGCGCTTACAACCGATACTTCAGCGCTTAGTGCTATAGGAAATGACTATGGTTTTGAGTTTGTTTTTTCAAGACAAGTGGAGGCTTTAGGAAATGAAAATGATGTTTTAATCGGCATTTCAACCAGTGGAAAAAGTCTCAATGTTTTAGAAGCTTTTAAAAAAGCAAAAGAACTTAATATGCTTTGTTTAGGGCTTAGTGGAAAGGGCGGTGGAATGATGAATAAGCTTTGTGATCATAATCTTGTTGTGCCAAGCGATGATACGGCTAGAATTCAAGAAATGCACATTTTAATCATACACACGCTTTGTCAGATCATCGATGAGGGTTTTTAATGAAAGTTTTTATCATAAATTTAGAGCGTTCTTTAGATAGAAAAGAGCATATGAAAAAACAAATTCAAAAGCTTTTTGAAAAAAATCCTAGTTTAAAAAATAAATTAGAATTTATTTTCTTTAAAGCTATTGATGCTAAAAATAAAGAACATTTGGAATTTAAAGATCATTTTCCTTGGTGGGGTTCTTGGGTGCTGGGCAGAGAGCTTTCTGATGGAGAAAAAGCTTGTTTTGCTAGTCATTATAAACTTTGGCAAGAATGTGTGAAGCTTGATGAGCCTATAATCATCCTAGAAGATGATGTGGAATTTAGCGATGAATTTTTAATAATGGGGCAAGAATATATAGATGAGCTATTAAAGAGCAAATATGAATATATAAGACTTTGTTATTTGTTCGATAAAAGATTGTATTTTTTGAGCGAGGGTGGATATTATTTAAGTTTTGAAAAGCTTGCTGGAACTCAAGGTTATGTACTGCAAGTAAGTGCTGCAATGAAATTTCTTAAATATGCTAAAAATTGGATCTATGCCGTAGATGATTATATGGATATGTTTTATAAACATAATGTGTTAAATATAGTTAAAAAGCCTTTATTATTAAAACATGATTGTAGAATAGAAAGTTCAATTTCTCAAGCTAGACGTTTATTTTTGAAAGCTAAATTTTACAGAAAAATTATTAGAGAAATTTTTAGACTTTATAGAAATATTTTAAAACTATCTTATACTTTTTACATTAAGAAAAAATTAGATATTAGTTAAATTTTGAATCGCTTTTACAATCACTTCAGGCTTTAAATCTTTCATGCATTTGTGGTGTTTTAAAGGGCAGGTTTTTTGCATACAAGGCATACAAGCTAGATTTAAATGCACTAATGTTGCGTTTTCATTTTGCCAAGGTGAGGTTTGAGTAAATTTTGTAGGGCCAAAAATAGCCACGGTTTTTACCTTATAAACTGCACTTATGTGCATAGGGCCACTGTCATTTGTGATGAAAAGATCGCAAAAAGCGATATTTTGACAAAGGGTTTTGATGGTAGTTTTATTGCAAAGATTTTTTACTTTTATGTTTTGTTCTTTTAAAATTTGATAAATTTCATTACAAAGTTCTTGTTCGGCTTTTCCTGCGCCAAAGATTAAAATCTCATGACTTTGGCTGAAATTTAAAGCCACTTTAGCAAAATAACTCGCATCCCATCTTTTTGCACTTCCAAAGCTTGCACCAGGATTGAGTCCTAGAATTTTTTTGCCATTTTTTAAGACAAGAGGGCTTTGAAATTTTAGCTTAAAGGGAAGTTTTAAGTCTTTAAGGTGAGCTTTTATGTGAAGTGAGTTTTCTATAAAATAAAGGTATTTTAAAACTTGATGTTCTTCTTTGTGCTTGTTTTTGTCAAAAAAATATCTTTGTTTTGTTTTAAGAATATGTAAGATAATCTTAGAAGAAAACGCAGATCTAAAAGCAAAGCTAAAATCGATCTTACCAAGTTCTTTGCGTAAAGATAGGGCTTGTTTGTAGCGGGATTGTTTATTTTCTATGATGATTTTAGAATTAGGAAATTCTTTAAAAAGTGCTGTGGAAACCAAAGATCCATAAAGGATAAATTGGGCATTTTTAAAATGTTCTTTTATAACGTATAAAGCAGGTGAAGCCATCACCGCATCGCCTAGCCAAGTGGGAAGGTGTATAAAAATTTTCATAAATTTCCTAAACTTTGATAGAATTGTTTTTATTATTTTAACAAAATTTAGGAAAAATATGCCACAACTTTCTATCATAATCCCGCTTTTTAATTCTTGCGATTTTATCTCAAGAGCTTTACAAAGTTGTATAAATCAGACTTTAAAAGATATTGAAATTTTGATTATCGATGATAAAAGTAAAGATAATAGTTTAAATATGGTTTTAGAATTTGCCAAAAAAGATCCAAGGATAAAAATCTTTCAAAATGAAGAAAATTTAGGCACTTTTGCAAGTAGAAATTTGGGGGTTTTGCATTCTAGTTCTGATTTTATAATGTTTTTAGATAGTGATGATTTTTTAACACTCGATGCTTGTGAAATAACATTTAAAGAGATGAAAAAAGGTTTTGATTTGCTTTGTTTTGATGCCTTTGTGCATAGAGTAAAAACCAAACAATTTTATCGTTTTAAACAAGATGAAGTTTTTAATCAAAAGGAATTTTTAGATTTTTTAAGTAAACAAAGGCATTTTTGCTGGTCGGTTTGGGCGAAGTGCTTTAGAAAAGATATCATCTTAAAAAGTTTTGAGAAAATTAAAATAGATGAGCGTTTAAGTTATGGCGAAGATGTGCTTTTTTGTTATGTTTATTTTATGTTTTGTGAGAAAATAGCTGTTTTTAAAACTTGCATTTATCATTATGAATTTAATCCAAATGGAAGATATGAGAATAAAAATAAAGAAATTTTAAATCAAAATTATTATGATAAAAAGAAAAGTAATGAACTTATAAGAAAGCTTTCTTTAGACTTTGAAAATGAGATACCTTTCATCAAAAGCTATTTGAGGTTTTAAAGAAAGAAGAGATGGATTTAAAAAATAGAATTTAAGATTAGATTTTATATAATTAAGTTTTTATATTTTTAATATTAAAAGGCTAACAATGACTGAAATTTCAAGTTTTTGGTATACTCCTAAAGGCTATAAGGGTATAGGTTTAATGGAAATTCTTACGATTAAATCTTGGCTTGATCATGGGTATAAATTCCATCTATATACTTATAATTTAGAAGATAAAATTTTTTTAAAATTCCAAGAGCTGTTTGATAATTTTATACTTAAAGATGCAAATGAAATCATACCTTTTGAAGAATATTTTAGCGATGATAGGGGAGCTGGAGTAGCTGCTTTTTCAGATTTTTTTAGGTTTAATCTACTTTATCTCAGGGGGGGGGTATGGGTGGATCTTGATATGGTGTGTTTAAACCATTATGATTATGATAAAAAAGAATATATTTTTTCTAAGGAAATTGATAATGATCTAAGCAAAGCTAGAATCACAACTTCACTCCTTAAATTTCCAAAACAAAGTGAATTTGGAAAATTAATTATAGATGAAGCAAAAAAGATTGTTGATGATAACAAAATAATTCCTTGGGGTATTATAGGTCCTTGGTTTTTAGCTAAATGGGTTAAAGAATATGATTTAGAAAAACATGCTCTAGACTATAAAGATACTTGTCAAATTTCTTGTGGTAATACTAGAGATTTTATAGATAAAAAAATTTTCGATAAAAACAGACTTTGTTTGCATTTATTTTCTGAAATGTGGAAAATTTATAAAATGAATAAAAATCATTTTTATAAATCATGCATTTATGGATTTTTACTTCAAAAGCACAATATCCTTGATTTATGTCTTAAATTAAATTATAATCTTAGTTTTTGCGATAAACATTATGATAAATTCCTTCCTTTTATTAATATAAAAAATAAAATAAGATTTTATTTTCGCCACCCAAAAAAGATTTTTAAGAAAAACAATGCCTAAAATTTCAATCATCTTGCCAACTTTTAATGTAGAAAAATATATAGCCAAAGCTTTAGAAAGTTGTATCAATCAAAGTTTTAAAGATATAGAAATAATTGTAGTGGATGATTGTGGGAGTGATAAAAGTATAGATATAGCTAAAGAATATGCCAAAAAAGAT
>NZ_MJXJ01000014.1:0-551 GCF_001762735.1 Campylobacter sp. BCW_6461
TTCTAAATCTTCATCATTTTTATCATCTAGCTCATCTAAACTAGGCTCAGTATCCAAAGCTGTATGTTCTTGGCTTAAGTCTTCTTTTTCGCTTTCACTATCTTCTAAAGTTAAATCTAAATCAGTTTGAGTGTCTTCTTGAGTCTGTTCTTTAATTGTTTCTTGTTCTAAATTGTCATGTTCTAAATTTTGAGTTTCTAAAGTTTTGTTTGCATTATCATCTTGAGATTCGCTAAGCTCTTCTTGCATTTCTAATGTATTTGTTTTAGAATCGTCTAATAATTCTTGCTTTTCTATTTCTTCATTTTTATCATCTTCTTTGATTTCTAAATCTTCATCATTTTTATCATCTAGCTCATCTAAACTAGGCTCAGTATCCAAAGCTGTATGTTCTTGGCTTAAGTCTTCTTTTTCGCTTTCACTATCTTCTAAAGTTAAATCTAAATCAGTTTGAGTGTCTTCTTGAGTCTGTTCTTTAATTGTTTCTTGTTCTAAATTGTCATGTTCTAAATTTTGAGTTTCTAAAGTTTTGTTTGCATTATCATCTTGAG
>NZ_MJXJ01000015.1:0-1187 GCF_001762735.1 Campylobacter sp. BCW_6461
CTTAATGACTTTGGTTATATTGATACGGGTACTCATGTAAGTCATTTTTCTTATACTTTAGCTTTAGCTTTAGGATTTAAAAATATTATTATGATAGGGCAAGATTTAGCTTTTGATGAAGAAGGAAATTCTCATTCAAAAGGATTTAGTTATGGCGAGCAATTTAGCGGAGAAAAAACTGTGCCTACCTTAAAAACCCAAGCTTATGGAGGCAAAGGTGAAGTTTTAACTCATATCACATGGAATGATTATCGTATAAAATTAGAATATCTTTTTGCTTGCAATGATCAAAAGGCTAAATTTTACAATGCCACTGAAGGTGGAGCAAGGATTAATTTCACTGAAGAACTTTCCTTTAAAGAATGTTGTGAAAAACTCCTTACAAAAGAAAAACCCAAATTTGAACTTCCAAAAAGTTTAACTAAAAATAGAAGTGATAAACTACTAGCTAAATTCAAAGAAAAAATACAAAAAGATCAAGAAAATGCCAAAAGATTTTTAGACGATGCCTTAGCTTTAAAACAAATTTTAGAAAATATACTCAGTAAAGATTTTCTTTTGCCTTTAGAATTTTTAGAAAAAGTCTATCAAAACATAGAAAATTTCAATCACTCTTTAGATGAAGATGAGTTTATACAGGATGGTATTTCCAAAGTATTGATTTACGAGAGAGGTTTTAAAATAAATTTGGTTTACAAAGAAAATATTTTAGATAATGCTAGTTTCATCACAGCCTATATCAAAGCTTATCATGAATGGTTGCTTTATTTTATAGAAAAACTAGAGCAAAAAATAAATATTATTATAAATTCTCTTAAGGAAACCCAATGACCATACTAGAAAAAAACATACAAGCTTTATTAAGTGGGGTAAATGAACCCTTAGGAAATAAACTTTTAAATTTCATACAAAATAAAACTTGCTCTCGTTTTAATATAGATGAAAATTTAAATATCTATGATAAAACTCATAATGTTTTTATGTATGAAAATTTAGAAGAAGAAATAAATTTTTTCTATCAAAGTATTTTAGAAAAAACTCATAGATATCCTTTTGCATGTATTTATGGTATAGGCAATGCTTTGCTTATTAAAAATTTATCCAAACACTATAAACATCTTTTTGTATTTGAAAGTGAAATCGAACTTTTTATCCTAGCTTTAAGCACGATAGATTTGAGTGAGGAA
>NZ_MJXJ01000016.1:0-2387 GCF_001762735.1 Campylobacter sp. BCW_6461
CTTAATGACTTTGGTTATATTGATACGGGTACTCATGTAAGTCATTTTTCTTATACTTTAGCTTTAGCTTTAGGATTTAAAAATATTATTATGATAGGGCAAGATTTAGCTTTTGATGAAGAAGGAAATTCTCATTCAAAAGGATTTAGTTATGGCGAGCAATTTAGCGGAGAAAAAACTGTGCCTACCTTAAAAACCCAAGCTTATGGAGGCAAAGGTGAAGTTTTAACTCATATCACATGGAATGATTATCGTATAAAATTAGAATATCTTTTTGCTTGCAATGATCAAAAGGCTAAATTTTACAATGCCACTGAAGGTGGAGCAAGGATTAATTTCACTGAAGAACTTTCCTTTAAAGAATGTTGTGAAAAACTCCTTACAAAAGAAAAACCCAAATTTGAACTTCCAAAAAGTTTAACTAAAAATAGAAGTGATAAACTACTAGCTAAATTCAAAGAAAAAATACAAAAAGATCAAGAAAATGCCAAAAGATTTTTAGACGATGCCTTAGCTTTAAAACAAATTTTAGAAAATATACTCAGTAAAGATTTTCTTTTGCCTTTAGAATTTTTAGAAAAAGTCTATCAAAACATAGAAAATTTCAATCACTCTTTAGATGAAGATGAGTTTATACAGGATGAAGTTTTAAGAGGAGCTTTTGCTTATCGTGGAAAAATGATTGCTGATGTATTAAAACTTCATATACAAGATAAAACGCATTTCATCACAGCCTATATCAAAGCTTATCATGAATGGTTGTTTTATTTTATAGAAAAACTAGAGCAAAAATACAAGTCTTTGTCAAAAGTATGAAATTTTGACACCAAAGTATAAAATATTTTTTTGATTGCACGATATAGCATTTAACAAGTTCATGGATGAGCTTGAAATTTTTTAAAAGGATTTAAAATGGGATTTCGTATTAACACCAATGTTGCAGCTTTAAATGCTAAAGCAAACGCTGATTTAAATAGTAAAAGTTTGGATGCTTCTTTAAGCAGACTTAGTTCAGGTCTTAGAATCAACTCCGCAGCAGATGATGCTTCAGGGATGGCGATAGCAGATAGTTTAAGATCTCAAGCTAATACTTTAGGTCAAGCTATATCTAATGGTAACGATGCTTTAGGTATCTTACAAACTGCTGATAAGGCTATGGATGAGCAACTTAAAATCTTAGATACAATCAAAACTAAGGCAACTCAAGCGGCTCAAGATGGACAAAGTTTAAAAACAAGAACTATGCTTCAAGCAGATATCAACCGTTTAATGGAAGAACTTGACAATATCGCAAATACTACTTCATTTAACGGTAAACAACTTTTAAGTGGAAATTTTATCAATCAAGAATTTCAAATCGGTGCGAGTTCAAATCAAACTGTAAAAGCTACTATAGGAGCAACCCAATCTTCTAAGATAGGTTTAACACGCTTTGAAACAGGAGGAAGAATTACATCTGGTGGTGAAGTACAATTTACTCTTAAAAATTACAATGGTATAGATGATTTTCAGTTTCAAAAAGTTGTGATTTCAACTTCAGTTGGGACAGGACTTGGAGCCTTAGCAGAAGAGATCAATAAAAGTGCTGATAAAACAGGTGTTAGAGCTACTTTTACGGTAGAAACTAGAGGTATGGCTGCAGTTAGAGCCGGAACTACTTCAAATGACTTTGCTATCAATGGAGTAACTATAGGTCAAGTAGCCTATGAAGATGGTGATGGAAACGGTGCTTTGGTCGCTGCAATCAATTCGGTTAAAGATACTACCGGAGTTGAAGCTTCAATCGATGCTAATGGACAACTTTTGCTTACTTCAAGAGAAGGTAGAGGGATTAAAATCGATGGTAATATAGGCGGGGGTGCTTTTATCAATGCCAATATGAAAGAAAACTATGGTCGCTTGTCTTTAGTTAAAAACGATGGTAAGGATATTTTAGTAAGTGGTACAGGTCTTTCTTTTGCAGGTTTTGGAGCAAACAGTTTTATTTCTCAAGCTTCTATTTCTTTAAGAGAATCAAAAGGGCAGCTCGATGCTAATATCGCTGATGCTATGGGATTTGGTTCTGTAAATAAAGGTGTTGTGATAGGTGGTTTTTCTACTGTTAGCGCTTATATGAGTAGCGAAGGAAGTGGATTTTCAGCAGGTTCAGGTTATTCTATAGGTAGTGGTAAGGATTATTCTGCTACACTTACTGGTAATGCAACATTTATATCAACTGCATCTGCAGCTTCTAGGGTATATAATGTTTCTTCTGGTTCTGGTTTTTCAACTGGATCAAATTTATCACAATTTGCAACCATGAAAACTTCAGTTCTTGGAGTAAAAGATGAAACCGCAGGTGTTACTACACTTAAGGGTGCTATGGCAGTGATGGACATAGCTGAAAC
>NZ_MJXJ01000017.1:0-1032 GCF_001762735.1 Campylobacter sp. BCW_6461
CATCCTGTATAAACTCATCTTCATCTAAAGAGTGATTGAAATTTTCTATGTTTTGATAGACTTTTTCTAAAAATTCTAAAGGCAAAAGAAAATCTTTACTGAGTATATTTTCTAAAATTTGTTTTAAAGCTAAGGCATCGTCTAAAAATCTTTTGGCATTTTCTTGATCTTTTTGTATTTTTTCTTTGAATTTAGCTAGTAGTTTATCACTTCTATTTTTAGTTAAACTTTTTGGAAGTTCAAATTTGGGTTTTTCTTTTGTAAGGAGTTTTTCACAACATTCTTTAAAGGAAAGTTCTTCAGTGAAATTAATCCTTGCTCCACCTTCAGTGGCATTGTAAAATTTAGCCTTTTGATCATTGCAAGCAAAAAGATATTCTAATTTTATACGATAATCATTCCATGTGATATGAGTTAAAACTTCACCTTTGCCTCCATAAGCTTGGGTTTTTAAGGTAGGCACAGTTTTTTCTCCGCTAAATTGCTCGCCATAACTAAATCCTTTTGAATGAGAATTTCCTTCTTCATCAAAAGCTAAATCTTGCCCTATCATAATAATATTTTTAAATCCTAAAGCTAAAGCTAAAGTATAAGAAAAATGACTTACATGAGTACCCGTATCAATATAACCAAAGTCATTAAGGTTAAAGCGTTGGTAAAGGGCTTTATTTCTTAAAACAATCATACAATTTTCAGCCTTTAAACTACGCACGACATTAGGATGCGTGGCACACTCAAGAGCAATAATGCTTTGTTTTAATTTTCCTTTATTTTGAAAAAATTTCATTGCCAAATCCCTACAATCTAAATTAGTAACATAATCAGGCACTACACCTTCTTTTTCAAGCATACTTAAAGCTCCATCAGCACAAAAGACCACCGCTTTATCTTGATAAGCTTTAAGTAAAGGAAGTTGTTTAGTAAGAGAAGGTCCTGCAGAAACTACTATAGCATTGTCAAATTTGTTTTTTCTTTCGCTTAAGATTCTTTGAAAAGGAATACTTCCAAGCATAGAAGGGATATTTTGCAAAA
>NZ_MJXJ01000018.1:0-1023 GCF_001762735.1 Campylobacter sp. BCW_6461
CATCCTGTATAAACTCATCTTCATCTAAAGAGTGATTGAAATTTTCTATGTTTTGATAGACTTTTTCTAAAAATTCTAAAGGCAAAAGAAAATCTTTACTGAGTATATTTTCTAAAATTTGTTTTAAAGCTAAGGCATCGTCTAAAAATCTTTTGGCATTTTCTTGATCTTTTTGTATTTTTTCTTTGAATTTAGCTAGTAGTTTATCACTTCTATTTTTAGTTAAACTTTTTGGAAGTTCAAATTTGGGTTTTTCTTTTGTAAGGAGTTTTTCACAACATTCTTTAAAGGAAAGTTCTTCAGTGAAATTAATCCTTGCTCCACCTTCAGTGGCATTGTAAAATTTAGCCTTTTGATCATTGCAAGCAAAAAGATATTCTAATTTTATACGATAATCATTCCATGTGATATGAGTTAAAACTTCACCTTTGCCTCCATAAGCTTGGGTTTTTAAGGTAGGCACAGTTTTTTCTCCGCTAAATTGCTCGCCATAACTAAATCCTTTTGAATGAGAATTTCCTTCTTCATCAAAAGCTAAATCTTGCCCTATCATAATAATATTTTTAAATCCTAAAGCTAAAGCTAAAGTATAAGAAAAATGACTTACATGAGTACCCGTATCAATATAACCAAAGTCATTAAGATTGAAGCTTTGGTATAAAGGATCATCTCTTAAAATCACACTTTTATTATCTAAAAAATGAACCAAACTAGGATGCGTGGCACATGAAAGTATATTTAAAGAAAGTTTATTTTGTTTATTTTTAAAGAATCTTAAAGGCAAGTCTTCAAAGTCAATATTTAAAACATAATCAGGCACTACACCTTCTTTTTCAAGCATACTTAAAGCTCCATCAGCACAAAAGACCACCGCTTTATCTTGATAAGCTTTAAGTAAAGGAAGTTGTTTAGTAAGAGAAGGTCCTGCAGAAACTACTATAGCATTGTCAAATTTGTTTTTTCTTTCGCTTAAGATTCTTTGAAAAGGAATACTTCCAAGCATAGAAGGGATATTTTGCAAAA
>NZ_MJXJ01000019.1:0-591 GCF_001762735.1 Campylobacter sp. BCW_6461
ATGGCGCAGCGGACGGGGCTCGAACCCGCGACCTCCGCCGTGACAGGGCGGCATTCTAACCAGCTGAACTACCGCTGCATCCAAAGTAAAGAAGTAGAGATTATAAAACCTATTTATGATTTTATAAAATGGTGGTCACTATAAGACTCGAACTTATGACATCCACCTTGTAAGGGTGGCGCTCTACCAACTGAGCTAAGCGACCTATGATTGGCGACCCCTAGAGGATTTGAACCTCTGTTTCCACACAGAGAGAGTGTTGTCCTGGGCCACTAGACGAAAGGGTCATAACCCTAACAATAAAAATGGTGTCCCGTGTTGGATTCGAACCAACGGCCCCCTCCTTAAAAGGGAGATGCTCTACCGGCTGAGCTAACGAGACAATATGGCGCAGCGGACGGGGCTCGAACCCGCGACCTCCGCCGTGACAGGGCGGCATTCTAACCAGCTGAACTACCGCTGCATCCAAAGTAAAGAAGTAGAGATTATAAAACCTATTTATGATTTTATAAAATGGTGGTCACTATAAGACTCGAACTTATGACATCCACCTTGTAAGGGTGGCGCTCTACCAACTGAGCTAAGCGACCT